>DATAQD010000088.1:0-6362 GCA_036264855.1 Jatrophihabitans sp.
AGCCAGCGTGTGGTCGAGCGGCAGAACGCGCTGCTAGCCTCCACTGGAGGCCGGTTCGGGGGTGGCTATCCACGAGGGCCACGGATGCCGCCAACCATCCGGTGACGGTCGAGGAACGAACCAGGCGGCCCGCGACGGGCCACGCGGACCAGACGTGTAGGTCAGAGTGAACGACATGCGCGGGGCAGAACACCGGACCGACAAGCCGGTCCGCTTCGGCTTGTTCGGCGGCGTTCGGATCGTTCGAGACAGCGTCGAGATCGAGGTCACGCAGCCCAAGCAGCGTGCGATCCTGGCGCTCCTGCTGGCAACGCCGGGCGAGCCGGTGTCGGCGGCCGAGATGATCGACGCGCTCTGGTCTGGTGAGCCCGCTGCCTCGGTTCTCAACCAGATCCATCGACACGTCGGGGCGCTGCGCCGCGCGTGTGAGCCGGAGTTGCGGCGACGGCAGGTCGGCCGGTACATCGTGGCCGCTGGGACCGGCTATCGGCTGATTGCGCGCGTAGCCGACTGCGACGTCCTGCGGTTCCGCAGCCTGGTTCGGGAAGCGCACAGGCTCGCTGGCACCGGCCACCGCCAGGACGCGCTCCGCACCTACCTCGACTCACTCGCGATCGCGGCCGCTCCGGCTGGCGACGATCGGCTGCGGGCGCTGCCTGCGTTCGTGGGACTCGAGGACGAACGAGTTCGAGCCATCATCGCCACGGTCGAGGAGTGCGAGACCCCCGACGAGTTCGCGGCGGTGCTCCCCCTCCTGCGCGCAGCGACGGGACGCCACCCCCTCAACGAGGCCCTGCACGCCCACCTGATGACGGCACTGACGCGCACCGGCCGCTCGTCAGAATCCCTCGAGGTCTACGTACGGATCCGCGCCGCGCTGAGGGAAGAGCTCGGGAGCTCACCGATCACCGTGCTTGAGGAGGCACGAGCGCACGCGCTGCGGGGTGACGACCGGCCGTCGCTGTCATTTGAAGCGGACGAAGCCAGCACCTCGACGCTCGTCCGACCGGCGCAGCTGCCGTCGTCGGTTCCGGCGTTCGCCGGACGCAAAGACCTGTTGGCGGCTCTGCGGGAAGGGGCCGGCGGTCGGTCTAGGGCTCTGGTCATCACCGGGATGGCGGGCGTGGGGAAGACGACTCTTGCGCTTCGCTATGCCGAGGATCGGGCGCACCGCTATCCGGACGGTCAGCTCTACGTGAACCTGCGTGGTTTCGATGCCACCGCACGGCCGACCGATCCGCTGGACGTGCTGCGGGACTTGCTCGCAGGCCTTGGGGTCACGTCGCAGCGGATGCCGGAGTCCATCGACGCACGATCTGGCCTGCTGCGCAGCATCCTCGCCGACCAACGGGTCCTCCTTGTGCTCGACAATGCCCACGACTATCAACAGGTGGAACCGCTTCTCCCGGGCGCCGGGCCAAGCCAGGTTGTCATCACCAGCCGCAACCGGATGCCGGGCCTGGCCGCCTTTCACCACGCGCAAGCGATCCAGGTCGAACCCTTCGATGACGATGAGGTCGTCGAGTTCTTGACCCTACGGCTCCTCGTGAATCCTGACCGGGACCGCGACGCCATGATCCGTCTGGGCCGGGCGTGCGGCGGCCTTCCCCTCGCCCTCGCCATCATCGCGGCGCGCGCGTCGGCCAACCCGGCGTTCCCATTGGACCTTCTCGTCCGGGAATTCACCCACGAACGCGCCCATCTGGCCTCGCTCAACGCAGGAAGCGCCGAGCTCGACCTCGGCACCGCCTTCTCGTGGTCGCACCGCGGCCTGTCCGCGGACGCCGTGCGCACCTTTGCCCGGCTGAGCGCCCATCCCGGCCCGGAGATCTCGAGCGCGGCCGCGGTAAGCATCTCCGGGCTCGAACCGAGCCGCGCCCGCGAGGTGCTGGCCGAGCTCACGGTGGCGAGCGTGCTGCGCGAGACCAGGCCGGGCCGGTTCGTCTTCCACGACCTGATCCGCGAGTACGCGTTGGGCTTGCTGGCCGATCGGCCGGCGCCCGACGAAGCGTTCTCCCGGCTCGTGAACCATTACGTACGCTCCGCCCGCCAGGCCATCCTCACCTTCGGACAACCTCCCGTCGCACCGGTCGACGACACGGTGCCGGGCATCGTTGCGGAGACCTTCGCCTCCAGCCGCGAGGCAACCCGCTGGTACATCGACGAGCGACACGTCCTCCATCAGGTCTGCCGCCTCGCGGTCAGCGGTGGTGAGCACCGCTCGGCACTGCTGCTGATGCTGGACTGGAGGCCCATGAGCCAACCCGTCGACGCCCGCCACGACATGCTCCCGTTCGCCGAACTCGCCCTTCAAGCCGCCGAGCACGTCGACGAACCAGCGCTGCGGGCTGAGTGTTTCCGCGACGTTGCCTCCAACTTCGCACGAACCGGTCAACCCGAACGAGCCCGGACCTACTTCGACCTGGCCGCGGCGACGTTCGAGCGGTCCGGCGACCGCGTCGGCCAGGCCAACGTCTACCGGAGCATGGCCATGACCCTGCCGACGGACCTCGCCGACCGGATCGAGCTGCTCCGCGCATCGGTAGCCATCGCCCGCCAGCTCGGCGACGTACCGATCCTGGCAACCTCGCTGCACTCGCTCGGCGTGGGGCTGCTCTGGGGTGGCAGGTTCGACGACGCCCTAGCCGCATTCGCCGAGTGCACCACGATCACCGCGACCGTTCCGGGCCTCGCGTACCTCGAGCCGCACGTTCTCTCTGGCCAGTCGAGGGCCCTCGCCGGTGCCGATCGACTGGAGGAGTCGGCCGACGAAGCGGCGACGGCCCTGGAACTGCTCGGGCGAGAAGGTGAGATCGAGGGCGAACTCAGACTGCTCCGTTCCCACGGCGATGTTCTCACCGCCCTCGGCCGCACCCACGAGGCGGCTGACGTCTGGCGCCGGTTCCTGATTCTCGCGACCAGTCCCGAACGCGTCCGGGAGACGAACAACGTCGGCGACGATACCGATGGCTCGGTGACCATCGACCGAGTCAAGGCCAAGCTCGCCGAACTGACCACCGCTCGCGGCCGGTAAGCCTGGACAGGCGGGAAAGCCCCCCGTCGACGGCACGATGCTGCGGTTGCCCTTGTTGCTCCGACGCTTCGTCCTGCGTTGACCGCACTATAGGTGCAGCAACGCGGCCCGGCGCCCAGGTCGAGCACACGACCGGATCTGCCCCTGGTCGCTCGGGCGAGCCGGGCCACTCGATGCCGCTGGTCGCGGGGCATTGGGGCAAAGATCGATATTCGACGTCCGGCCGCTAACCAGTGGTAGTCGGGGTTGGCGACGGTGGCTGGGCGAAGTAGTCCGGCTGGGTGCCGGCCCGTCGGAGGGTGAGGCTCGTATCGCCGTGGCGCAAGGTGAGGGTGTCCCCTGTCAGCTTGACATCGACGGTGAGAGCTGGCGGTGTCTGGTCCGGGTTCGGCACGATGCTGAAGAACATGGCATCAACGGCGGCGATGATGCGCGAGCGGATCGGGTCGCCTTGCGGCGCGCCGACGAAGGTTCCGCCGCCTTGGCGCACCGTGTAGCCGCCCGGGGTCGGCTGGTAGTCGCCCTGGAGCGCATTGACGGTGTCGTCGCCAAGGACGTGGCCGTCGTGGGTGAATGCGATCAGCGCGGGCAGAGACGCCGGCGCGGACAGCGTGCCGTGCGTGTCGATCAGCTCGATCAACCGCCACCGGTACCCGGCGACGCCGGCCAGCGGGTCGCCGCCCGCTTGGCCGCGGCCGCTGGGTTGACCGGATAACAGGATCGAGACTGCGGCCGCGACGAGGATGACCGAGACCGCGGCGGCCGCCGCGGTCAAGAGTCGAACCGATCGCCCCGCGGCGGGCTCGCGCAGCGTGCGATGGATCAGGTGCTGGGCGCTGATCTCGTCGGCGTGCAGGGCCTCCCGGATCGCGCTTGGCAGGTCAGTCGGCATGACGATCCTCCGTGATCAATGCGAGAGAACCCAAGGCGCGGTTCAGCGCCGAGGACACCGCGCCCGGTGAGATGTTGAGGACCTCGGCGATCTTTGTGACCGCCAAATCTTCGTAGTAGTGCAGCACCACGACCTCGCGCTGTCGGCGCGGCAGCCGCGCGATGGCGTGCAGCATCTGCTGGCGGGCGGCGTGTTGCAGGCTTGACTCGTCGGCTGGCTCACCGGGATCCAGGACCTGTCGGCGCGCCCAGAACGCGCGCGCGATCTGCCGACGCCGCAGCATGGACCGTGACCGGTTCACCACCGCGCGGCGCAGGTAGTGGATCGGGTCGTCGAGAACGACTGGGCGCCGGGTCAGCCCGACGAAGACGTCCTGCACGAGATCCTCGGCACTCTCCTGATCATCGACCAGGCGCATCGCCAGACACACCAGCGCGAGGTAGTGCAAGCGAAACAGCTCCCGCACATCCGTGCTCGCCCGCTCTTCCCTCCCGGTATCCATGGCCACGCACTATTAGACGCACAGCTCCGCGAGATCTCACGGACCACGCCAGCCGGCTGGCACGCACGCATGACGCGAACGGTTGGCCCCAAGCGCTCTGAAACGCCGCTGACACCTGGGCCGCCGGTCTCCGACCGTTGCCGCGCCTCGGCGGCAGGGTCGTCGCTGCGTTGATCTCGTTGCCCGCCGGAGCCAGCAGGTCGGCCGCGGACTGACGCGTGCGCGTTCATGCCCCGCAACGGGCGCGTTCGGCCGAACGCGCTCCCGGGCGTGTCCCGCTCGGTCGAAGGACCGGATGGTTTAGGTCTCGTCGCGATCGCCCGCGTCCGCCGCGGTCATGTGCGCTGTCGCGTCACCGGGCTCCCGAATATCGCCGCCATTTCCGACGCCGATGGAACCCCCACGGTGCGTCGTGACGTCAGAAACTCGAGGAGTCGTTCGTCACCGGGACGCGGAGGTGCTGTGAACCACGCACCGCTACTGCGGCCTCACCGCCCGTACGATCGCAGACCCGCCACGGCAAGAACACTTCCTGTCGTCGCAGTAGCCGCGGTTGCGGCCAGCCTCATCGCCTGCGCGAGTGTGGAACGTCGCGCGTCGTTCGCTCGACCGCGTTCGGCCGGTGGGATGCAAGTGTCGAGCTTCGGTGGGTTCACCCTGCGATTCCCCGGCACCTGGCACGCGGTGAAGCCGACCTTCCTCACCGCAACCCTGTTCGCTCCGATCGGTTGGGTCACGACCGAGGATCCGGGTCCGCAGTGCACGCCCGATTCTGGGACTGGGCACATCCGCTGCCACGCACCGATTGCTCGACTAGACGACGGCGGCGTTCTGGTCTCGCTCACCAAGAGCGGCGGTCCTCAAATTGGCGAGTTCCATGCGAACTCAACGTTCGCCGGACTACCTGCACAGCTGACGCGAACGGATGGCTCACACTGCGGCGTGACGGCGGTGGCCGGCGTTGACTTGGTCGCCAAAGGGCCCGCGAGCGTCCTACGTCTCACTGCATGTTTCGGCGCTCACTCGGCCGACGCCCAGGCGCAGGTTCGTGACATGCTCGCCAACGCCACCTACACGGATCGCTAGCCGCCCCGGACAGCAGGAAGAAGCGCAAGGGCACGCCGCCGTCGGGACGGTCGAGGACGCCGGACCACCTCGGCGCACTGCTGACATCTAACGTGCGCACGCCTGGACGTCTACCGAACCTGTGAGCGCGACGGCTGACTCCTGCAGGACGTTGCGTGACGCCGCATCGACCGGCCTGACTTCCAATGCTGCGACCGCTCGGTGTCCTAGGTCGCGGATCCGGTGCTCCACGAACTGGCGCGCCCCGGTGGAGCGGCTCAGCTCGCCCCTCTGGCAACACAGGTTCTGTCCGCGTCGACCGAACTGGGCGGGCCGCCGGGCCCGCTCCCGCCCTTCGCGCTGAGCGGATCAGTAGCCGCCGGAGTAGGACGTGCCGCTGCTGGTGCTGGTGATCGGTTGCCCGGAGGGTGCGAGCAGCCACCATTTGGCGCCGAAGTTGGTGCTGCCCTGGCCCTTCGTGTCGCCGGGCGCGGTGTCCAGCTTGAACAGGTACAGCGGGTGCCCGTTGTAGGTGACCTGCTTGGAGCCGTCGGCCCGGGTGATGGTGGCGAGCATGCTGCCGGTGGCGCTGCCCGCCGCGGTCGGGGTGCCGGTGGTGCTCAGCGGGGGCCAGTACGTGGCGCAGGTGCTCGAGCAGGTCGACGTGGACGAGGTGTCGGAGGCGAACATGTACAGGGCCCGGCCGGAGCCGTCGGTCAGGAACGTCCCCGGTGCTGCGCTGCGCGTCGCGACCGTCACCGCCGCGGCGCCCGAGGTCGCGCTGCCCGTCCCGGCGCCGGTCGCGGTGCCGGGTTTCGTCGAGCTGCTGCAGGCGGCGAGCACCAGCGCCGCCGCGGCGATCGGCGCGG
>DATAQD010000098.1:0-8423 GCA_036264855.1 Jatrophihabitans sp.
CACCGACCACTTCAGCAGCGTCGATATCGCCCACGGGAAGTAGTAGTGCAGGGACGTGATCGCGATATCGGGGCACGCATTCGCATAGTCGATCGGGTGCACGTCACCGCCGCGCACCAGCGTCTCGCAGGAGTTGAACTCCCACCGGAAGAACGCGTTGACCAACCGTCCGATCGTCACCGCCTCGTTACCGGTGGCCGCGTCGAGGAAGTCGTGGGCCACCGAATAGCGGGCATGCATCGGCTGGTCGGGGTCGAACTTCATCACCATCGTCTCGGCCCCGATGGACAGGCTGCGCGCGAACACCTCGTAGCCCGCGACGGCCTTTTGCAGATGCATCAGCCGCTGCCCCGACTCGTCGTAGGCGCGGTGCAGCTCGGCGGGGTTGCGGATCTGCGTGACGCCCACCCAGGCGCCGCCGTCGTAGGGTTTCATGAACAGTGGATAGCCGAGCTGTTCGGCGATGGCGTCGAGATCGAACGGCCGGTTGTAACGCGCCGCGGTGTAGGCGTACTTCGCGTTCTCGGGCGGGTTCTTGTACGGCACGAGCACGGTGTCCGGAACATTGAGCCCCAGCCGCATCATCGCGCAGTACGCGGCGTGCTTCTCCATGCTCTGGAACGTGAACGGGCTGTTGAAGAGGTAGACGTCATCAACGAGCGCGACCTTCTTCAGCCACTCGCGCGGGTGGTAGTACCAGTACGCCAGCCGGTCGATCACCACGTCCGGCCGGGCGGCGCTGCGCAGGTCGAAGGGCTCGATCGTCATCCGCTCGACGTCGTACTCGTGAGCGCTCCCGGATGCGTCGGTGACGGTTCCGACGCGGCGCATGATCGCCTCGAACGCGGTCGGCCAGTCTTCCTCGGTCCCCAGCAGCAGGCCGACGAGATGATGCGTTCCTGGCACGGCTCCTCCTCAGCAGAATCGCGGCAGGTGATGTCGGAGCTGGGTTCGCCACGAGGGCCAGTCGTGCGGGATGTCGTAACCCCAGACGTCGAGTTCGTGACGGATGCCCTTGCCCGCCAACAGTTCGGCGAAGGCGCGGGTGCTGGGCAGCGCGCCGGTGGGATCGACCTCCCACGCTCCCTGGCCGACGACGAGCAGCAGGCTCACCCGGCCGCACAGCCAGTCGAGGTGCTCGCCCTGCATGTTCGCCACGTAGGCCATCGGGTTGTGGAAATACGTGGCGTCGCCCGGGTCACCCCACGCCCGCCAGGAGGTGGGGTCGTAGTTGCCGGACAGGCACAGCGCGAGCGGGAACACGTCGGCGTGCCGGAGCGCGATGTTCGCCGCGTGGTAGGCGCCCATGCTGCACCCGAGCGTGGCGATCTCCGTCGGGCCACCGCAGTCGCGCGCGATCCACGGCACGACGGTATCGAGCACCCACCGCTCGAAGCCGTCGTGGCGGCGGGCGCGCTCCTCGAGCGGCTCGGCGGCGTTCGACCACGAGTGGCCGTCGCCGCTGTCGATGCAGTAGAGCTTCACCCGCCCGGCGTCGATCAGGTCGGCCACCGCGCCGACCATGCCATTGGCCTCGAAGTCCCAGGCGCGGCCCTGCTCGGAGGCGAAGACCAGCACCGGGCGGCCGTAGTGGCCATAGGCAATCAGCGTCGCCGGGCCCAGCTCGACCTGGTCACGCCGCACGAGCGCGCACCAGGTCCATGATCAGTGTGGTCAGGTGCGGGTCGAGCGCGTCGCGCCAGGCGGTGAAGTTGTGCGCGTCGCGGACTTGGACCAGTTCGGTGGCGTAGCCCAGGCGCTGCAGTGTGGCCGCCAGCTCGACGTTGTTGGCGAGGTTCTCCTCGACGGTGCCGCAGGTCAGGACGGTCGGCACCGGATGCGGGTCGGACCGGGCGGCGTGGACGTCGGCGACGAAGGCGGTCACGGCGGCGAACCCGCTGAAGCCGGACTCCTGAGGATCCAGTTCGGCGGTGAAGAAGCTTCCCGACTGCAGCAGCAGCGCGTCGAACGCACCCGGGTGGGTCCGGTGGGCATGTACCAGCGCGAGGCCGCCCAGGCTCACACCCACACCGATGCGGACGGTCGCCGGGGCCACCTCGTCGAGCTCGGTGAGCAGCCTCGCGAGGGCGGGCGGGTAGGCCGGGTTGGCCGAGTACCACGCGTTGCGTTCACCGGGATCGACCAGCGCGGCGCGCATCGGCGGCAGGGCGCCGGTCGAGATCGCGGCGCCGAGGTAGTGCGTCAGGCCACCGAGCGCGGCGTACTCGGGCCCGTCATGCACGACGAGGAGCGGGGCGGGCTCGTGCGCGCCGAGGCCGGTCGGCGTCCAGAGCGTCGCCGCCAGCTCGCCGTCCAGCTCGGGCGCCGCGACCCGCAGCTCGGACTCGCGACCGGGGCTCGGCGCGGTCGCGAGCCAGGCCGGTGGGCGGTAGCCGGCGAACTCGATGACCGACTTCTCACCGAACGCGCCCGGAGCGCGGCGCGGGTTGGCCGCATCGTTGACGGTTGCCCGATGGGCGTTGTGATCGGTGACCTCGAACAGGTACTCCAGCCGGTCGACGTCAGGCAGCGGCAGCCGGAGCCGCCACCACCCGCTCGGGACCCGCGCGAACTCCAGCGGGTCGGCGAGACCGATCTCCTGGGCCAGGCGCACCCCGGTCAGCCGGCCGCCGCGGTCGGCCAGGGCGAAGGTCATCGAGGTGTCGTCGACGACCGGGAACGTCGGCGCGGCGTTGGGCACGATTTCGACCCTAGTGCCGCGGGTCGGCTTGCCGACGATCAGATGCCCGCCGGGTCATCCGCTGGGACCGAAGCGTTCGATCCGGATCCGCTCGGCGATGACCCCTGCGCCCATCAGCAGTTCCGACGCCGCCTCGGCAAAGGCGGCCGAGCCACAGATGAAGCAGGTGCCATCGGCCGGGAGGACCGGCGCGAGCTCCTCGCCGCGGACCCGGGCGGCCGGCCGGCCGGCATAGTCCTCACGGCTGATCGCCACGAGGGCCCCGGCGGCGGCCAGCTCGTCGCCGTAGGGCAGATCGGCCCAGGTGCGGGCGGACACGGCCAGCCGCAGCAGCTCCGTCCGGCCCAGGTCCTGCGCGTGCCGCAGCATGGCCACGAGCGGCACCGCGCCCGAACCGCCGGACATGCCGAACGCGCCCCGGGACGCGTCCCAGACGAACCAGCCACCGATCGGGCCGCGCACCTCCAGCTCGTCGCCAGGCTCCACCACATCGGCGAGGAACGTCGACACCTCGCCGTCGTCGAGGCGTTCGATGTAGAACTCGAGCAACGGATCCGACGGCGGGGACGCGACCGAGTACGAGCGCTGGGCCACGTAGCCGTCCTCGGCGGTCAGCCGGATGACGTAGTGCTGCCCGGGCAGGTGATCGATGCGGTCGGGCACCTCGAGGCGGAGCACGACTGCGCGCGGGGACCGATGGTCGACCGATCGGACGGTGGCCCGTCGCCAAGCGCCGGTCGGCGCGGGCGGCGGCGCGTCAGTCACCCTGGTACCGCTGTTCGAGCCACGGGTCACCCAGGTCGTGATAGCCGTTGCGCTCCCAGAAGCCCTGCTCGTCGTGGTCGAGCAGCGTCAGCTCGGTGACCCATTTGGCGCTCTTCCAGAAGTAGAGGTGCGGCACCAGCAGCCGGACCGGACCGCCGTGCTCGCGCGGCAGCGGCTTGCCCTCATGCGTCCACACGATCCAGGCCTGGCCGTCGCGGACGTGCTCGAGCGGGAGGTTGGTGGTGTAACCGGTGGTCGAGGTCGCGAGGACGAAGGCCGCGGACGGCAGGGGCCGCACCGCGTCCAGCAGCAGGTCGACCGACACTCCCCCGAAGCGCGTGCCCAGCAGCGACCACGTCGTCACGCAGTGGATGTCCCCCGCGTACTCCGACTGCGGCAGGGCGTGCAGGTCGGCCCAGGACCAGGTGTGCTCGTTCTCGACCAGCCCGTCGACGGTCATCGTCCAGCGGTCCGGATCCAGCCGGGGGGTGACTTCGGCGGTCAGGACCGGGAAGTCCCGGCCGGTGTCGTACTGGCCGGGGGGCAGCCGGGGGTCACGGTCGGCGTGCCGCCGGCCGAGGAATCCGCGCGTGGATGGAGACATGGTTTCAGTGTTCCGTAACCGGTGGGGCGGGGGCGACGTTGACGTGCGCGCCGGTCAATCGCCCCCCGCTACGGGCGCACCGTCAATGCGGTACGTCGATGACGAGCCGGGTCGGGCTGGTCAGCTTGAACACCCGCTTGCACGACTGGTGGGCCAACCCGAGGCCCCAGGTCACATAGCCCTCGAAGTCCCCGAGGAGCCGCGCTTCGCGAAGCTGCGGGAAGCCCGTCCGGTAGTCGGCCGGCCCGAAGTACGTGCCCCGACCGGTCACGCTGTGCATGACGAGCTTGAGGCCGGCGTTGCCGAGCAGGTGCACCGGCGCCCCGCTCGGATCCCGGGTGAACGTCGAGTTGGACTTCGGGGTGATCGTGTAGTGCGGCAACCTCAGCGTCGAGAACACGACGACGAAGCGGTCGAAGCTGGCATGTCGGCCGACCCGGACGTCGGTGATGTGTGAATGGACGGTGGTCGACCCGCCGCTTTGCGTCCCGCACACATAGGCGGACTGCGCGCCGGCCGACGGTGCAGCGGCGCCGAGCCCGACGACGCTGCCGAGCATCAGCATCAGGACGAGGGCGGGACGGGACAGGCGCTTGTGCATGGGAACCTCCGGCGTTGCGGTTCTGTGTGCGCGAGGGTCCGCGTGTCGGGCGCCGGGCGCAAGGGCTCGTGGGGCACAGTTTGGACGCGAGCGTGGATTCGGCGACGGCCGCCGGTGGGCCCGTCGGCGATAGCATCGCAGGATGTTGCCTCCGGGCTCGGCAGCTCCTTGGCCGCAGAAGGTTCGCTTCTGCGAGGCGCCCGACGGCGTGCGGATCGCGTATGCCGTGCACGGCAGTGGACCACCGCTGCTCATCTCCACCTGCTGGCTCAGCCACCTGCAGTTCGACTGGGAGAGCCCGGTCTGGCGGCACTTCCTGGCCGAGCTGGGGCGCTTCGCCACGATCGTGCGATTCGACGAGCGTGGGCACGGATTGTCGGACTGGGACGTCACCGATCACTCTCTAGCCTCGCGCATCGGCGACCTCGAGGCCGTGGCCGATGACGCCGGGCTCGAGCGTTTCGCCCTGATGGCGATGGCTCAGGGCGGTCCCGTCGCCATCTCCTATGCGGCGCGGCACCCCGCGCGAGTGAGCCGGCTGCTCTTCTACGACAGCTACGCCGACCCGCAGCTCGGCCTGACCGCCGAGGACATCGAACTCGAAGAGGCCTTCGAGCAGCTGATCAAGGCGGGCTGGGGCCGCCCGGAATCGACGTTCCGGCGGGTCTTCACCTCGCAGATGATCCCCGGTGCCACCGAGGAGCAGAAGACGTGGCTGGACGACCTCATGCGGGCGTCGGTCTCAGCGAGCACGGCGTACCTGGCCCGGCAGCAACGCAAGCAGGCCAGCGCCACCGAACTCCTCTCGACCCTGCGGGTCCCCACCCTGGTGCTGCACGCGCTCGGTGACCGGATGAACAACTTCGCCCACGGCCGCCACCTTGCGTCCAGCATTCCGGGGGCCCGGCTGGTCCCGCTCGAGAGCGAGAACCACATCCTGCTTCATGACGAGCCGGCCTGGGCGGTGTTCATCGAAGAGGTCGAACAATTCCTGGCCCCGGATCGGAGCGCAGCCACACCGCCCTCAGCGCCGAGGGCGGCCGCCGTCCTCAGCAGCCGGGAACTCGAGGTGCTGACGCTGGCCGCGGATGGGCAGGACAACGCCGACATCGCGCAGGCGCTCTCGCTCAGCGTTCGGACCGTCGAGCGACACCTGCAGAACGTCTACGTCAAACTCGGGGTCCAGGGCCGGTCGGCGCGTGCGGCGGCCGTGGCCCGCCTGCTCACCCCGGCCCGGTAAGCCGCCTGCGTACGCACCGCCAGCCCGGGGACGCGCGCCGGACGGGAATTGCGTGTCAGCACGGATGTGCCGGCTCGTGCGGGCTCCTACGTTCATCGCACCGGCTGGGAACCGCTCGGCCACAACGGCAGGAGGCCGACATGAGTCAGCTCGAGGTCCAGGATCCGATCAAGCGCAAGCACCGGGCGATGTGGGCGCTCGGCAACTACGACGCCGTCGCCACCGAGGTCATCCCGGAGCTGGGGCGGGTGGTTGCGAGTGCGGCCGGCATCGCCGCCGGGGACCGGGTGCTCGACGTCGCCGCCGGATCCGGCAACGCGAGCCTGCCCGCCGCCGCCGCCGGTGCGCGCGTCGTGGCCTCCGACCTCACCCCGGAGCTGCTCGAAACCGGGCGGCAGCGGGCCGCCGAGCAGGGTCTGGACATCGAGTGGGTCGAGGCGGACGCCGAACGGCTGCCGTTCGAGGACCGGCATTTCGACGCCGTCATCTCGAGCGTCGGCGTGATGTTCGCCCCGTTCCACCAGCCCGTGGCCGACGAGCTGGTCCGGGTGACGCGGGCGGGCGGAACGATCGCGATCGCGAACTGGACGCCCGAGGGGTTCATCGGCCAGATGTTCACGGTCATGAAGCCGTACGCGGCGCCACCGCCGGCCGGCGCCCAGCCCGGTCCGCTGTGGGGCGCGCAAGGACATGTCCGGGAACTCTTCGGACCGCGCGTGAGCGACCTGCAGGCCCAGCGCCAGGCGCTGGATGTCGGGGTGTTCGGGTCCGCCGAGGAATTCCGCGACTACTTCAAGAAGCACTACGGACCCACCATCGCGGTGTACCGCAACATCGCCGACGACCCCGACCGGACCGCAGCCCTCGACCGCGACCTGGTCGAACTCGCCCGCCGATTCGGCGCGGACGACGGCACCATGCAGTGGGAGTACCTGCTCGTCACCGCGCGCCGATCGGCCTAGCTGCAGCCGCTGGTGCTGCCGCAGCCCTCGCAGACGAAGCAGCTGCCGGCCGGGCGCATCTTGGTCCCGCAGTTCATGCACAGCGGTGCGTCGGCCGAGCGGCCCGTCAGCGATTCGAGCAGTTCGGTGGAGCTGCGCACTCCGGCCGGTGCCTGGACCGCGGTCTCGGCGACGACGTCCTCGTCGGACTCCGGAGCCGCGGTGGTCAGCGGCGCCGACTGGGCGAGCGTCTGCAGGTCGACGTCCTCGTCGTGATCCTCGTCCATCGGGGCGTAGGAGCCGGTGTCGAGCTGACGAGTGCGCTCCTGAGCGGTGTGGATGCCCATCTCGGAACGGGTCTCGAAGGGCAGGTAGTCCAGGGCCAGCCGCCGGAAGATGTAGTCCAGCATCGACTGGGCCATCCGGATGTCCGGGTCGTCGGTCAGCCCGGCCGGCTCGAAGCGCATGTTCGTGAACTTCTGGACGTAGGTCTCGAGCGGCACGCCGTACTGCAGCGCAATCGAGATGGCGATGGAGAACGCGTCCATCACGCCGGCGAGCGTCGAACCCTGCTTGCCGAGCTTGAGGAACACCTCGCCGAGGCCGTCGTCGGGGTACGAGCCCGCGGTCATGTACCCCTCCGCCCCGCCGACCGTGAAGGAGGTCGTGCGCGACGGACGGGCCTTGGGCAGCCGCTTGCGGGTGGGCCGGTACTCGACGATCTTCTCGACCTCGGTGCTGGCCTCGGCGCCGTTGTTCTCGCCCTTGCCCGCCGACAACGGCTGGCCGACCTTGCAGTTGTCGCGGTAGACGGCCAGCGCCTTGAGCCCGAGCTGCCAACCCTGGAAGTAGACGTCCTCGATGTCCTCGTCGGTTGCCGTCTCGGGCAGGTTCACCGTCTTGGAGATGGCCCCCGACAGGAACGGCTGGACCGCGGCCATCATCCGCACGTGGCCCATGGGCTTGATGGCCCGGGCGCCCATCGCACAATCGAAGACCTCGTAGTGGTCCGGGCGCAGGCCGGGCGCGTCGATGACGTGTCCGTGCTCGGCGATATACTCGACGATCGCCTCGACCTGTTCCTCCTGGTAGCCCAGGATCCGCAGGGCCCGCGGGACCGTCTGGTTGACGATCTGCATCGATCCGCCGCCGACGAGCTTCTTGAACTTCACCAGCGCCAGGTCGGGCTCCACGCCCGTCGTGTCGCAGTCCATCATCAGCCCGATCGTGCCGGTCGGGGCGAGTACGGACGCCTGCGCGTTGCGCCAGCCGTTCTTCTCGCCGATCTTGTTGCCCTGCGTCCACTCCTCGGTGGCCACCGAGAGGACCGCGCGGTCGAGCTCGTGCAGTGAGCGGACCGCGTCGTTCGCCGCGGCATGCTTGCGCATGACCCGGGCGTGCGCGGACGCGTTGCGGGCGAAGCCTTCGTACGGGCCGACGACCCCGGCCAGCTCGGCGGAGCGGCGGTAGGCGACACCGGTCATCAGCGAGGTGATCGCGCCGGCCAGCGCGCGGCCGCCCTCGGAGTCATAGGCCAGCCCGGACGCCATGAGCAGCGCGCCGAGGTTGGC
>DATAQD010000208.1:0-8105 GCA_036264855.1 Jatrophihabitans sp.
CGCTCCGGGCAAGTTCGGCCAGCGGCGGCTCGACCGCCCATCGGCCAAAGCCGCTGGCATTCGAGGCTTTATAGCGCACCCCGCCCGGTTGGGATATCGGAGCGGGACCGTACCTCACGGCGGGCTAACGACAAGCCGGACGTTAGGCGCGACTTCGACCCTGTCCGGCCCACCAGCGGCGTTGCACCGCAGGCCCGACAGGGTCGAAGTCAGCCCGTATCGAGCCGGCCTAGGCGTGCCGGCCGCGCCGGCGCGGGAGCGCCAGGACGAGCAGCAGGAGACCGGTGCCGAGCAGCGCCAGTACGGCGGCGATCTCAGCCCCGAGCGGCCCCGCGCCGGTGTTCGCCGTCACCGGAAGATCCGGCGTCGGAGTGGGCGTCACCACGACGCCGCCCGTGTCGTGGCACTTGACCGAGGTCCGGGCCTGCGCCGAGAGTTCCGGCGCATTGTCGGCACTCAGCGTCGCGGTGTTCGGGTAGGCGCCGCAGCTGGCGGTCGACGTCGAGCTGACCAGGTGCACCGACACCGTTGCACCGGCGGCCAGGTCCCCGAGATCGCACGTCAGGACCTGATCGTCCAGGTGGTTCTGGATCGAGCAGCCGGTCGCCGTCGTCGCGCCCGGGTCGATCGACCAGGTCACTTCGCCGCCCTTCGGCAGGGTGTCGATCAGGATCACCCCGGTCGCGACTCCCGGACCGCCGTTCGCCGCCGCCAGGCTGAAGCCGATCTGGGCACCCGCGTCGACGCTCGCGGCGTCGGCCGTCTTGGTCAACGTCAGCGCCGAACACTGGACCGTGGTGCTGGCCTCGGCGGGGGCGGGAGCCGCACCGTTGGTCAGCGTCAGCGTCGCCGTGTTGTCGTACGTACCGCACGCGGCGAAGCTGGTGTCACTGACGACGTGCACGGTCTCGGACGCACCGGGAGCGAGGTCGACCGCGGCGCAATGCAGCGTCTGGGTCGGCACGTCGCCGGTGATGGCACAGTTCTCCGGGCCGGATTCGATCGACCAGTTGACGCCGCTGCCGGCCGGCAGCGGGTCGTCGATCACGACGCCGGCGGCGGTTCCGGTCCCTTCGACGTCGGAGTTGGTCGCCGTCACCGTGAACCCGATCTCGGCACCCGCGTCGACCGTCGCCGCATCCGCGGTCTTGGTCAGTGACACGGCCGGGCACTGCACCGTGACCGCGGCGTCGGCGGTCACGTCCGGCGCGTTCGCCGCCGACAGGGTGGCGAGGTTCGGCAGCGCCTGGCAGCTGTTAGCCGTCGTCGAGCTGGTCACGTGGATCGAGACCGAGGCACCCGAGGCCAGCTCACCGAAGGAGCAGGTCAGCACCTGGCTGCCCACCTCTCCCGTGATCTCGCACGTGCCGGGACCGTTGTAGGCCGGGTCGATCGACCAGTCGATGTCCGGGCCCGCAGGCAGCGGGTCGGACAGCGTGGCCGCCGTGGCCGTACCCGGACCACCGTTGTTGACCACGAGGGTGAACCCGACCGACGTCCCGGCGCTGACGGTCACCGCGTCGGCGTTCTTGGTCAGGCCCAGCGACGGGCACAGCACCGTCGTCGTCGCCTCCGCTGTGAGCGACGGGTGGTTGGACGCCGTCAGGCTCGCCGTATTCGGCAGCGCGGCACAGCTGGCGTACTCGGTCGGGCTGGTGACGTGGGCGGTCACGGTGTCGCCCGGGCCGAGGTCGACCGCAGTGCAGTGCAGGGTCTGGGTCGGGGCCGACCCGTCGATGGAGCAGTTCCCTGATCCGGACGCGAGCGTCCAGTCGATCCCGGCACCCATGGGCAGCGGGTCGTCGATGACCACGCCATGAGCCGTGCCGGTGCCCGCGGCCGAGCTGTTCGTCGCGGTCACCGTGAATGCGATCTGGCTACCGGCACTGACCGAGTCCGCGCCCGCGATCTTGGTCAGCGTGATCGCGGCACACTGCACCACGGTGCTCGCCGAGGCCGGGGCCGGCGCAGGCGAGTTCGTCGCCGTCGCCGTCGCGGTGTTGTCGTAGGCCGCGCAGCTCGCGAACGCCGTCGCGCTGACCACGTGCACCGACTCGCTCTGGACGGAGGCCAGGGTGACTGCGGTGCAGTGCAACGTCTGGGTGGGCGGGCTGCCTTGGATGGTGCAGTTGGCCGGGCCGGAGACGATCGACCAGTCGACGCCAGTGCCGGCCGGCAATGGGTCGTCGAGGACGACGCCGGTGGCGTCACCCGGTCCGCCGTTGGACACCGTGACCGTGAACCCGATCTGGGCACCCGCGTCGACGGCGGCCGCGTCGGCCGTCTTGGTCAGCGACAGCGACGGGCAGAGCACGGTCGTGTCGGCCGTCGCCTCGATGGTGGACACGTTCGCCCCGGTCAAGGTCGCGACGTTCACGAGGTTGGCGCAGCTGGCGAACGATGTGCCGCTGACCACGTGCACCGACTCGCTGGCACCGGGCGCGAGATCGACCGCGGTGCAGTGCAGGGTCTCCGACTGCGGGCTGCCCTGGATCGAGCAGTTCGTCGGGCCGGCCGCGATCGACCAGTCGATGCCGGAACCGCCCGGCAGCGGGTCGTCGATCACGACGGCCTTGGCCGTACCGGTGCCCGCGGCGCTGCTGTTGCTGGCGGTGACCGTGAACCCGATCTGCTCACCGGCATTGACGGCGTCGGCGTCGGCCGTCTTGACCAGCGACACGTCGGGGCAGAGCACCGTCGTGGTGGCCGAGTCCGTCGCGTCCGGCGCGTTGTCGGCTGAGGCGGTGCCGGTGTTGGGGTAGGCCTGGCAGCTCACCGCCGAGGTCTGGCTGCTGACGTGCACCGACGCCGACGCGTTGTCCGCCAGGTCGCCGAAGGCACAGGTGAGCACCTCGGAGCCGACCGCACCGGTGATCGAGCAGGTGCCCGGCCCGGCGTACGCCGGACTGATCGACCAGTCGACCCCCGCGCCGCTCGGCAGCGGGTCGTTCAGCGTCGCGGCCTTGGCCGTGCCCGGTCCCGCGTTGGACACCGTCAGCGAGAAGCCGATCGGTGCGCCGGCACTGACACTGGCGGCGTCCGCCGTCTTGTCCAGCGTCAGGGCCGGGCACTGGACGGTCGTCGTCGCGCTGGCCTGCACCGACGGGTGGTTCGTCGCGGTCAGGCTCGCGGTGTTCGGCAACACCGCGCAGCTCGCGAAGGTCGTCGAGCTGATCACGTGCACCGCGAACATCGCGCCGGGTGCGAGGTCGGCCCCGGTGCAGTGCAGCGTCTCGTTCGGCGGGCTGCCCTGGATCGTGCAGTTCGCCGGGCCGGTCAGGATCGACCAATCGATGCCCGGGGCGGACGGCAGCGGGTCGTCGATCACCACGCCGTGGGCAGTTCCGGTGCCCACCGCCGCGCTGTTGCTCGCGCTGACGATGAAGCCGATCGCCTCACCGGCGTTGACCGTCGCCGCGTCCGCGGTCTTGGCCAGCGTCAGGCTCGCGCAGGCCACCCGAGTCGTCGCATCCGCCGTCAGTGACGGGTGGTTCGTCGCGGTCAGGCTGGCCGTGTTCGGCAGCGACGCGCAGCTCTGGAAGGACGTCGCGCTCGTCACGTGCACCGACTCGCTCGCTCCCGGGGCGAGATCGACGGCGGTGCAGTGCAGGGTCTCGTTCGGCGGGCTGCCCTGGATCGTGCAGTTCGCCGGGCCGGACGCGATCGACCAGTCGATGCCGGTGCCCGAGGGCAGCGGGTCGTCGATCACGACGCCGTGGGCTGTTCCGGTGCCGGCCGCGGCGCCGTTCGACACGGTGACCGTGAACCCGATGGGCGAGCCGGCGTCGACGACCGAGGCATCCGCCGTCTTGGTCAGCGTCAGCGCCGGGCACTGGACGGTCGTGGACGCGCTGGCCTGCAGGGGCCCGCCGTTCGTGGTCGTGAGCGATGCGGTGTTCGGGTAGGACTTGCAGCTGGCGAACGCGGTCGAGCTCACGAGGTGCACCGACTCGCTCTGGCCGGCGGCCAGGTCGACCGGGGTGCAGTGCAGGGTCTCGCTCGGCGGGCTGCCCTGGATCGAGCAGTTCGCCGGGCCGGACACGATCGACCAGTCGATGCCGGTGCCCGAGGGCAGCGGGTCGTCGATGACGACGTTGCGGGCGATGCCGGTCCCGGCCGCGCTGTTGTTGCTGGCCGTGACCGTGAACCCGATCGGCGAACCGGCGTCGACCGCGGCCGCGTCCGCAGTCTTGGTCAGGCTCACGTCTGCGCACTGGATCGTCACGTTGGCGGTGTCGCTGTCGCCGCCGGTGCCGTTGGTCGTCGCGACCGTGGCCTTGTTCGAGACGACGCCGCAGTCGATCGGCGAGGTCGCCGACTGGACGTGGATGACCGGGAGCGTCGTCGCACCCGCGACCGTGCCCAGGGTGCAGTTCAGGACCTGGGTGCCGACTGCGCCGGTGATGGCGCAGCCGGAGTAGGTCGGGTTCAACGACCAGTTCAGGTCGCCGGACCCGGCCCCGTTGGCCTTTGCCGGCAGGCTGTCGCTCATGGTGGTGCCAGTGGCAGGGACGGCGCCCGAGTTGCTGACGGTGATGTCGAAGCCGATGGTGTCACCGGCGCTCACCGGGCCGGGCGGGTTGGCGGACTTCGCGACGTCGATGTGCGCGCCGACGACGGTGACCGACTCGTTGGCGTCGGAACACTTACCGGCGACGGCGTCGTTGAGCGTGCTGCCGGGGTAGGACGCGACCCAGACGTAGGTGCCGACGGACGTCGGCCCATAGGTCTGTGACGTCGTCGCGGCGCCGGACGCGTTCAGCGTGCCGGTCGTCTGGAAGACCGCGTTGCCCGTGCAGGTCGGGGTGACGCCGGTGCCGTACGGCCCGTAGAGCTGGAACGTGATCGTCTCGCCGCTGACCGACCCGACGAAGCCGCTCAGGGTGGCGGTGTCGCCCAGGGTCGTGAAGCCGAGGCCCGGGGCGTTGCTGCCGGTGACCGCGATCTGGGTGGCGATCGTCGGGCTGCCGTGGACGACGGTGAAGCACTCGGTGGTCGCGTTGGTATGCGTCGAGGCCAGGTAGCTGCCCGACGCCGCCGCGTCCGGTGTGTACTCCGCGCGCCAGCAGTACTTGCCCAGCGTCGTGTCGTTGGTGGTGTTCGCCGACGTCGCGCCGCCGGCGTTCAGGCTGATCGCGCCGCCGACCTGGGTGCCGCTTCCGCTCGGGCAACCGGCCGCGGTGACCTCGGCGGGCTGGCACAGGAAGAAGGAGAGGCTGCCGGTCGGCGTCGGCCGGTTGCCGACGGCCGCGACGGTCGCGACGTCGTGCTGGGACGTGCCGGGAGCGACCAACGACCCACCGGGTGTGGCCGTCGTCGTGACCGGCGGCTGGGTGCAGGTGTTGAACTGGCCACCGGCGAAGTCCTTCAACGTCGCGGTGAGCTGGTCGGAGGACCGGGTCTCGGCCATGAACGTGGTGAAGCAGCCCCCCGCGCTGCCGAGCAGGGCGGTGAGGTCGAGCCCGGCCTCGACGAAGGTGTTCGGGGCGTGGCTGGTCGGCGACCACGGGGTGGTCATGGCCTGCGGGTTCGCGATCGCGCAAGCGTTGTCGTTCGCGGCTGGGCCACACACGCCGCCGCTGGACTGGAGGACGAGCGATCCGCTCGCGTCGTTGCCGGTCCAGCGGTACACGCTCACGTCCTGCGTGCCGCCGCCGTTGGTGTAGTCGC
The DNA here is from genome assembly GCA_036264855.1 of Jatrophihabitans sp. GTDB lineage: Bacteria > Actinomycetota > Actinomycetes > Mycobacteriales > Jatrophihabitantaceae > Jatrophihabitans. The sequence goes on from DATAQD010000208.1 coordinate 5,671, forward strand.
TGACGACGAGCAGGTCGCCATCGGTGTGCGAGCCCGAGAAGTCCGCGCTGCCGGTACATCCGACGTTGGAGTTCTTCAACAGCCAGAAGCCGGCGAAGGACGTGCCGTTGTTGCTGCCCCGCTCCGAACCCAGGTAGAGGACGGTGTGCCCGGCGTTGTCAGGGGCATTGGCCGGGATCTGCACCAGGGCCGCGTAGGCGTTGAGCAGATCGTCCTTGTCCAGCGGGTTGTTGATCGGGTCGCAACCCCAGTGCTGCTGGCCGCTCGCGATCGGCTGGATGTCCTTGTTGGACGTGAAGTAGCTCTGGTCCGGCTTCGCGCCGTCGCTCGCAAACGTCGACGCGAGCAGCGGGCCGTTGTCCGGATCGGGTGTGACGATGCGGTTCCCGCTCGCGTTGAACAGGCTCGCCCAGTCATAGACCGCGTTGCCGTCGTTCGCGACATTGCCGTCGAGCTCGAACTGGCCGGTGTCGTGCACCGCCAGGCTCGCTGGGGCTACGTAGACCGAGGCCGTGGCGACGAGCAGAAGCGCCGCCCCCAGCGTGACAGCCCGGCGCAGCCGAGCGGAAAAGCGGATAGCCGAAATCGACCTGTGCTCAGACAAAGCATCTCCCCCGAGTGCGTTTGTCGAGGGCTAGATAGGCCCCGATCCCCCGACACGTGTCGCCCCACCGGAGCAAGCGCAATGCGTTGCGATGGGCGCCGACGACGCTGGGCGGAAGTATGGCGCCACACACCGGCTTTACACCAAGTCAAGGGCTGGCGCGGAAGATCAAGTTACTGTCCGTGAGCCTGCTGGATTGCGCGGTCGGGCTTGGCCGGAATCACGCTGGCGCCCGCGCCGATAACCGGCCAAATCGCCAGAAAAATTCGTGGCACGCATTCACCGGGTTACTCACCGTGACAGGCCGTCAGGCGCGTTGCTCGAACGTCCAGGCGTCAGTGATCATCTGGGTGAGGTCGCGCTCCGGCGCCCAGCCGAGAAGTTCGGCGGCCCGCTTGTTCGAGGCGATCAGCGTGGGCGGATCGCCCGGCCGGCGCTCGGCGTCGACGACGGGCACCTCGAGTCCCGTCACGACCCGCACGGTTTCCAGGACCTGCAGCACCGAGGCGCCCGCGCCGCTGCCGAGATTGACGATGTCGTGCCGGCCCGGCGTCGCTGCCGCCAGCGCCTTCACGTGCGCGTCCGCGAGATCGACGACGTGGATGTAGTCGCGGACGCAGGTGCCGTCATCGGTCGGGTAGTCCCGGCCGTACAGCGACATCGGCGCGCCCGCTCCGGCCGCGGCCCGCAGCGCGTTGGGGATGAGGTGGGTCTCGGGGGCGTGCCGCTCGCCGTAACTCTGGCCGCCGGTGGTGTGCAGGGCGCCGGCCACGTTGAAATAGCGCAGGCTGGCCGCGGCCAACCCGTAGGCCCGGGCATAGTCGGTCAGCGCCAGGTCGATCGCGAGTTTCGACGACCCGTACGGACTCGTCGGGCGGGTGGGCGCGTCCTCGCGGATCGGTTGCTCCTCGCTGTGGCCGTAGGTGGCGGCCGACGACGAGAACACGATCCGGTCGATCCCGAACGCGTGCAGCGAGTCGAACAGGGCCACGCTGCCGACGACGTTGTTGCGCCAGTACAGCGCCGGGTTCTGGGCCGATTCGCCGACCAGCGACTTGGCCGCGAGATGGATGACCGCCTCGATGTGCCAATCACCGAGCACCGGGTCGAGGGCGGTGATCGGCAGTTCGTGGAAGACCGCGCCCTGCGGCACAGCGTCGGGGTGCCCGGTCGACAGGTCGTCGACCACGACGACCTCGTGGCCTGCGGCGAGTAGCTGGGCCGTCACGACGCTGCCGATGTAGCCCGCGCCGCCGGTGACCAGGATCCGCATCCGCGTCCTCACGTTTCCATGTCGGTGGTGATCGCGTCGACGCTACCGGGACAATGAACGTCGTGCCGAGCCGCCTCGAGTCCGAACTGGAAACCCCGGACGTCCTCGACGACGGATCGGGGGACGCCGAGCTGCGGGCTGACGTCCGCCGGGTCGGGGCGTTGCTGGGCGAGTCGCTGGTCCGCCAGCAAGGCGAAGCTGCGCTCGATCTCGTGGAACGGGTCCGGGCGCTGACCAAGCAGAGCAAGGCCGGTGCGCCATCCGCTCGTGATCTCGTCCGGACGCTGCTGGCCGAACAGCCGATCGAGACCGCGGCCGTGCTGGTGCGGGCGTTCTCGGCCTACTTCCATCTGGCCAACGTCGCCGAACAGGTGCACCGGGTGCGGGGACTGCGCACTCGGCCCGCGGACGAAGGCTGGCTGGCGCGCGCCGTGGGCGATGTCGCGGACGCGACGGGTAAGGACGGGCTCCGCGCGGCGCTCGAGGGGCTGGCCGTCCGTCCGGTCTTCACCGCGCACCCCACCGAGGCCAGCCGCCGCTCGATCCTGACCAAGCTGC
>DATAQD010000255.1:0-19451 GCA_036264855.1 Jatrophihabitans sp.
ACGTGAAGACCGGCGTGGCCAACCCGGACGCCGGCGTCTCCAGCCCGGTCGACCGCCGCTCGACCGCCGTCTACGTCCTCGACGCGGCCAAGCTGACGATCCGCGGCCACGTCGGCGGGCTGGGGCGCAATGAGCAGGTGCACGCCGTGCGCTTCCTCGGCCCACTGGCCTACGTCGTCACGTTCGAGTCGGTGGATCCGCTCTACGTGCTGGACCTGCACGATCCCGCGCATCCCCGCCAGACCGGGGCGCTGGTGATCACCGGGTATTCCGACTACCTGCACCAGACCGGGCCTGGGCGGTTGCTCGGCGTCGGCCAGGACGTCAACAGCAACGCGATCGTCAACGGTCTGCAGGTGTCGCTGTTCGACGTGAGCGACCCGAGCCGTCCCCGACGGCTGGACCGCCTGGTGCGCCAGCACACACCCGGTGAGGACACGCTGGACCCGCACGCGTTCCTGTATTGGCCGGCCACGAGCACGGCGGTCGTGCCGATCCACTCGTGGAACTCCACGCAATCCGGCGCCGTGCTCGTCCTGCACGTCGGCACCGACTCGCTGCGCACGATCGGCCTCATCCGCAATCCGGCCGTCAACTCCTCCGAGCTCGGCTACGACACCGGCATCCAGCGGACGATGATGATCGGCGGCTCGATCTGGACGATGTCCTCGTCCGGCCTGGCGGTCAGCAACGCCTCGACCCTGACGAGGCAGGCATGGATCCCGTTCGCGTGACCACGTTCGTCACCGACGCGTGGTCCGGCTGGAGCCACTGCACGCCGCGCCGCGCGGTCAGCCGCGCAGCCACACGGCCGTGTCCGGGGGCAGGTCGTCCCCGACCTGCCCGGACGCGTGGACGAGCTCGCCGGGCGGCAGCGGCACCGCGGCGTCGCCGGCGTTGAGCCACACCGAGATATCGCCGCGGCGGTAGGCGAGACAGCCTGCCGCCGCGGCGATCCACGTGAGGCCTTCCTCGCCCAGCTGCGGCAGCGAGCGCCGTAGGCGCAGCGCGGTGCGGAAGAAGCGCAGCGTCGAGTCCGGATCGGCTTCCTGGGCCTGCACCGTCAGGCTCGCCCACTCGGGCGGCATCGGGAGCCAGGTGACCTCGCCCGACGTGAACCCGAACGGCGGGGTAGTGCCCGACCACGGCAGCGGCACCCGCTCGCCGTCTCGCCCGCGGTCGGTGTGACCGCTGCGCTCCCACGTCGGGTCCTGCAGCGCCTCGTCGGGCAGGTCGACGTTGCCAAGCCCCAGTTCGTCGCCGTTGTAGAGGTACGCGGCTCCGGGCAGCGAAAGCTGGACCAGCGCGGCCGCCCGGGCCCGCGCGACGCCGCGCACGCCGCCGCCGTAGCGAGTCGCGGCGCGATCGACGTCGTGGTTGGACAGCACCCAGGTGCAGGGCGCCCCGACCGCGGCCATCGCGTCGAGTGAGCGCTCGATCGCCCGCCGGAAGCGGTCCGCGCCCCATTCGGCCTCGACGAGTTCGAAGTTGAAGGTGAGGTTCAGCTCGTCGGGCCGCACGTAGTGAGCCAGCCGGGTCGGGTCGGCGACCCAGGCTTCGCCCACCGCCATGCGCTCGCCCGGATAGGAGTCGAGCACCCGGCGAAACTCGCGGTGGTACTCGTGCACGGCGTCGCGGTCCCACCTGATGTCCTCGCTGCGCGGCATCGGGGCGAGCTCGTCGGGCCCGGGCAGGATCGAAAGGTCCATGTCGGGCAGCCCCGGCTGCTTGGCCAGCGAATGCGCGACGTCGACCCGGAAGCCGTCGACGCCGCGGTCGAGCCAGAACCGCATGATCCGCTCGAACTCGGCCGGCACCGCCGGGTTCGTCCAGTTGAGGTCGGGCTGCTCCGGGGCGAACAGGTGCAGGTACCAGGCCCCGTCGGGCAGCCGCGTCCAGGCCGGGCCGCCGAACGCGGAGGGCCAGTTGTTGGGCGGCTGCGACCCGTCCGGTCCGCGCCCGGGCCGGATCACGAACAGATCGCGCTCGGGCGCGTCCGGCCCGCCCTCGAGGACCGCGCGGAACCACGGGTGCTGGTTGGAGAAATGGTTCGGGACGATGTCGATCGTGACCTTGAGTCCGCGGCCATGCGCGTCGGCCAGGAAGTCGTCGAAGTCGTCGAGGGTGCCGAACAGGGGGTCGACGTCGCACGGATCGGCGACGTCATAGCCGCCGTCGGCCATCGGGGAGCGGTAGAACGGCGAGAGCCATACCGCGTCGACGCCGAGGTCGACGAGGTGGTCGAGGCGCTCGCGGACGCCGATCAGATCGCCGGTGCCGTCACCGTTGCCGTCGGCGAAGCTGCGCGGATAGATCTGGTAGAAAACGGCCGACGCCCACCATGGGCGGGCCCCGAAAACGCTTTTGGTCACGGACCCCATTGTGCCTGGTCAGCCGGGCAGGTTGCGCAGCGAGTCCGCCGCGGACGTCAGGTAGTCCCACAACACCCGTTCGTGCGCGGGCTCGAGGTCGAGGCCGTCCAGTGCGGCCCGCATCCGGGTCAGCCAGGCGTCGCGCTGGGCCGCCCCGATCGCGAACGGCGCATGCCGCATCCGCAGCCGCGGGTGCCCGCGTTGTTCGGAGTACGTGCCGGGCCCGCCCCAGTACTGGATCAGGAACATCCGCAGCCGCTCGGCCGCGGGCCCGAGATCGTCCTCCGGGTACAGCGGACGCAGGACCGGGTCCTCGGCCACCCCGGCATAGAACGCCTCGATGAGCCGACGGAATGTGTCCTCGCCGCCCACCGCCGCGTAGAAGGTGTCGGCACGCTCTTGAGGGTCCTGTAAGCCGGGCACGTACCCATTCTGACCGACCGCTGGATACCGTCGCGAGTGAGCATCGCCGAGAGCGCTGACGAGCCCGCTGCGCAGCGTTGAGTGCTCGGGCGAGGAGCAGGAGGAGCAATGGACTTCGATCTGATCGTGATGGGGCTGGGTCCGGGTGGGGAAGAGGTGGCCGGCCAAGTCGCCGAGGCCGGCCGGACCGTGCTCGGTATCGACCCACACCTGGTCGGCGGCGAGTGCCCGTACTACGGATGCATCCCGTCGAAGATGATCGTGCGGGGCGCCGACGTGCTGGCGGAGTCGCACCGGGTCAACCAGATCGCCGGGCGGGCCACTGAAGAGCCGGACCTCGCGCCGGTCGCGCGGCGAATCCGCGACGAGGCCACCGACGACTGGAACGACAAGGCTGCGGTCGACCGCTTCGAGGGCCACGGCGGCACGTTTGCCCGCGGCGCCGCGCGACTGGTGGGCCGCGACGACGCGGGCCGACTGCGCGTCGAAGTGGACGGCCAGACGCACGCTGCCCGGAACGTCATCGTCGCGACCGGCACCGCGCCGGCGATTCCGCCGATCGACGGGCTGGCCGACCTCCCGCGCGGCGTCGACGACCTCGTCTGGACCAACCGCGAGATCGTGAAGGCCCGTACGGCGCCCGCGTCCATGGTTGTGATCGGCGGCGGGGCGGTCGGGTGCGAGCTGGCGCAGGGCTTCGCCCGCTTCGCCACCCGGGTCACGGTGGTCGAGGCGGCCCCGCACCTGCTGATGCCCGAGGAGCCCGAGGCCGGCCAGGTCGTCGCCGACGTCTTTGAGCGCGAGGGCATCGCGGTGCACCAGGGCGTCGGCGTGCAGTCCGTGGCGCGGGGCGGTGACGGCGTCGTCGTCACGCTGGCCGACGGCTCGACCGCCGCCGGTGAGAAGCTCCTCGTCGCCGCGGGACGGCGCCCCAACCTCTCCGACATCGGCCTCGAGACGATCGGGCTCGACCCCCGCGCCCGCAGCCTCGACGTCGATGAGCACATGCGCGTCCTCGCCGACGGCACGCCGGTCGACGGGCTGCACGCCGTCGGCGACATCACCGGTCGCGGGGCCTTCACCCACGTGGCGGTGTGGCAGGCGCGGGTGCTGACCGCGCACCTGCTCGGCCGCGACGAGCCGTACGGCGGGTATCACGGGCTGGCCTGGGCCACCTTCACGGATCCGGAAATCGGTCGGGTGGGGATGACCGAGCGGCAGGCCCGCGACCAGGGCCTTTCCGTGCGGGTCGGGCAGCAGCCGATCGCGTCGAACAGCCGAGGCTGGATCCACGGGCCCGGCAACGACGGCTTCGTGAAGATCATCGAGGACGCCGGCCGCGGCGTGCTCGTGGGGGCCACCGTGGTCGGGCCGTACGGCGGGGAGCTGCTCGGCCTGCTGACGCTCGCGGTCCACGCCGAGGTGCCGGTGCGCACGATGGCGACCATGCATTACGCGTTCCCGACGCTGCACCGCGCCGTGCTCGAAGCGGTCCGCGCCCTGTCCTGAGCCGCCTCGCTCGGATCGCGACATCCGCCGAAGGGCCGGTCCGGTCGCAGCTAGGCCGGCGGGGATTCCTTGGCATCGGCCACGACTTCGGCGCGGGCGTCGGCCTGCGCCTCGGCCTCGGCCTCGGGGCCACGGCGCGGGCGGGAGCCGTCGGGCGGCAGGTGAGCATCGATGTCGAGGTTGTCCAGGCGCTCGCGGATGCGCCGCCGCAGCTCGCGGGCGGTGCGCCACTGCTCGAGCGGACGGACCTTCGCGACGAGCCGGATGACGGTCTCCTCGCGGGTCATGGACTCCACGCCCTGAACGTCCGGCTCGCTGAGGAAGACGCTCGCCCAGTCCTCCTCCTGCGCCATCTCGCGCGACACCGACCGCATCGCCGACGAGGCCGCGGCGACGTCGGCCCAGGCATCGATCGGGACGTCGAGCACGACCTGCGCGAAACCCTGGCTCTTGTTCCCGACGCGCACGACCTCGCCGTTGCGCACGTACCAGACGGTGCCGTTCACATCGCGGAGCCGGGTGCTGCGCAGCCCCACCGCTTCGACGGTTCCGGTGGCCTTCTCGAAGTCGATGACGTCGCCGACCCCGTACTGGTCCTCGAGCAGCATGAACATGCCGGCCAGGTAGTCCTTCACAATGTTCTGCGCACCGAAGCCGAGGGCGACGCCCACGATCGACGTGCCGGCGATGAAGGGCGCGAGGTTGATCTGCAGTTCGCCGAGCACGAGCAGGAAGGCGATCACGAAGATCGTCGTCGAGGTGCCGGACTTGAGCACCGAGCCGAGCGTGGCTGCCCGCAGGGCGCGACGTTCGGACAACAAGCCCGACGACTCGAGCAGCCCGCTGTTCTGGATGCGCTCCTTGAACGGGCGCAGGATCCGGGGCACGTCCCCCCGGACCGGGCGTACCGCACGGTCGATCATCCGCCGGAGCAGGGCCTGGGCGATCAGCGCGATCACGATGATGACCACGATCCGGATGGGGATCTCGATCAGCACGGTGCGGTGGTCGTCCCAGAACTTCGGCAGCGACACCGGATGGAGGGCGAGGTCGGTGAACATCCGGCCCACCATGCCACGACAGGTCCCGGGCCTCGCAAGGGCGGCACGCCGAGGTGTGGCCCGGCGCACCAATGAACGTGCGTTCGCCCGCCGCGTCAGGTTGACTGATACCCAGCGGAGGTGACGATGGGCGCAGCGCTGGTGCTCAACGCGACGTACGAGCCGCTGTGCGTCGTGCCGCTGCGCCGCGCGGTCGTGCTGGTTCTGGCTGAGAAAGCGATCATCGTCGAGGCTGGCGAAACGGTCATGCACTCGGAGCGGCTGGCCGTTCCCGTGCCGACAGTCGTCCGGCTCGCCCGCTACGTCCGAGTTCCCTACCGCCGCGAGGTACCGCTCACCCGCCGCGCGGTGCTGGATCGGGACGGGCACGCCTGCGTCTACTGCGGCCTGCGCGCGGACACGATCGATCACGTCCGGCCGCGTTCGCGCGGCGGCGCCCATGTGTGGACCAACGTCGTGGCCGCGTGCGCCCGGTGCAATCACCGCAAGGGTGACCGGCTGCTGGCGGAATTGGGCTGGCACCTGCGGGTGACGCCGGTGCAACCGCCGGCCACCGTGGCCGTGGTGATGGGCTGGGCGGTGCGCGAGCCGACCTGGGAGCGCTATCTGGGCCTGCGCGCGGCGATCGGGGACGTCGTCCCGGCGGTGGGATGAGCGCCCGCGGGCCGGCGTCCCGGTGACCGGGGCAGGCTCGGCGCCGCCTGACCGGGTCAAGGTCGGAGCCTCAGCCGGGCTTCGCTACCGTATCGCTCGTGACCGTCGTAGAGACCGTGCTGGTGTTCGTCGGCATTCCCGCCGGGATCGTCGCCCTCGTCTTCATCGCTGTGTACGGCAAGTCGCTGGTGCGTCAGCCCAACCGTTATCGACCGGGGCGGGCCTGGACCTATCCGCCGTCCTGGTACGTGCCCCATCCTGACGCCGTGGTGAGTTCCCCCTCGGACCGGCCCCAGATCGAGGCCGGTGCGTCGTCGACCACAGCCGTGGGAGGTGCCAGCGGTGAGTGGTGACACGTACCAGAAGGCCTCGCCCGAGGAGGTGCAGTACGGCCCGAAGGCGCTCAGCGCCGCCGGCGGCCCGTTCACGGCCCGTCAGCTCAGCCGGCTCGACGAGGCCCTTACCCTGTCCAGCCGCGAGACCGGACTGACGTTCTCCGTCTACGTCGGCGAGTTCCAGGCCCCGACGCGCGCGCACGCGGAGGCGCTGTTCGAGAAGCTGACCGACGACGCCGTGCTGGTCGCGGTCTCGCCCGGACAGCGGGCGCTGCACATCGTCACCGGCCCGGGGTCCGCCCGGCGCCTGCCGAACCGGTCCTGTGCCCTGGCGGCGCTCGCGATGCGCGCCTCGTTCGCGAACGGCGACCTGACCGGAGGCATCGTGACCGGGCTCCGGATGCTGGCCGACTCAGCCGGCGGTCGCTGACCGTCTCGTCCGGCTCACTTGCAGCCGAGCAGGACCTGTACGGGGTTGCAGGTCGTCGTCGGGGTCGGCGAGGGGGACGGGGCCGGAGTCGTCGACTGGGTCGGGCTCGGTTTCGGGGTCGATGACGTGGTACTCGACGTGGTCGGGGTGCTCGGTGGCGGCGAGGACTTCGTCGGGGTGGTCGACGTCGCGGATCGCGGCTTCGCCGACGGGGACGACTTCGCCGGAGCCGGAGACTTCGCCGGGCCGGTGCTGTGCTTGCCGACCGCAGTCGGGGCGCCCGGGTTGGCCGGCGGGATGTAGCCGGTGTCGGCGACTTTCGGCAGCGGGCCGCTGGTGATGCCCACCGGGATCCCGGTGACCGTGATACCCCGGCGGTAGGCGTCGGCCAGGGCCAGGACCTGCGCGAGGTACTGGTCGTTGTGGTTGTAGGCCAGCACCGCGGCAACCTGGCCGGCGTGCGTGCGCAGGTTGCCGCCGGCGGCGCACAGATACCGGGCGGCGCCCAGCGCGGCGTCGTTGATGTTGAAGATGTCGGCCGTGCCGTCGCCGGTCGCGTCCGCGCCGTAGCCGGCCCAGGTGGACGGGATGAACTGCATCGGTCCGAGGGCGTGGGCGAACTTCGCGTCGCCGTCGAGGGCCACTCCGTTGGCCGGGGCCGGGATGTAGTCCCAGTGGATGCCGTCCAGGGCGGGACCGATGATGGGCGGGGTGGAGATCCCGTCGGAGTGCAGGATTGCCCCGGCGAAGCGGCCGTGGTCGGACTCCTCGCGGCCGATGCCCGCGAGCAGCGCCCAGTCAATGCCGCAGCCCGCCTCGACGTTCGCCATCCGGGCGGCGGCAACGCGGTACGCGTTCAGCGCGACCCGGGGGATGCCGTTCGCGGCGAGGCCGCTGATCACACCGTGGTCGACGGGCGCCGGCTCGGCGACGTGGGTGGGCCGGCGCTGCACGACCTTGTGCACGGACGGCGCGGTGGGGGTGATCTCGAGGCGGGGTCCCGCGATCTGCGTCGCGATGTCGGCGGCCGTTGTCGGCCGGGGACCGGACGCGGAGTTGGCGGCGGCGACCGGTGGGGTCAGGCTGGCGACGACGAACAACGCGATGCCCGCGGCGATCGCGCCCATCGAGGCCCGCTGCCGGGTCTTGGGGCCGCGGCGCAGGATGGCAAAGATCCCCGGGACCCGGATCAGCTCGTCGCCGACGACGATCGTCCCCGGCCGCGGCGCCGGCACCACTGTTCGGGGCGCGCGGGGCAGGCCCGGACCGGGACGCGGCCGCGGGCGGGGCTGGGGGGGTGCCATCGTTACTTCCTTCACCGGCAGATGACTGTGAACGACTCCCCCTACTAACGACTCCCCACCATGTTGGTAACGCGTTAAGTTTCTGTAGTCAAGCCCAGGAGCCTCGAGCCGGCGGTTCAGGCGCCGGCGTCGGCCCGTTGCGCGCGGATTGCCCGCACGACGTCGGCGCGGCCCTCGCTGACCAGCCGCCGCAGCGCGGACGGCAGGTCGGCGCCACCGAGAAAGGCGTCCGCCGCCGCGACGGTGTCCTGACTGATGGTCGAGGTCCAGGTGGGGAACAGCCCGACGACGACGTTCTGGGCCAGTTCGCTGGTGCGCCGCGTCCACACGTTGCGGATGTCGGCGAAGTAGCGATCGACGTAGGGGGCGAGGAGCTCGCCCTGCGTGGGGTGGGAGAAGCCGGCGATGACGGCTTCTTGCATCGCGTTCGGCAGCGCGTCGTCGTCGACGGCGAGCCGCCACGCCTCGGCCTTCGCATCGGCGGTGGGCTGCAGCGCCCGGGCGGTCGCCGCGTGCCGTTGCCCGGCCGCGGACGGGTCGCGTTCGAGCTCGGCGTCGACGTCGTCGCGGCCGATGGCACCCAGCGCGGACAGCGTCAGGACGATGGCCCACCGCAGCTCGTCGTCGATGGCCAGGCCCGCGACCGTCGTGCTGCCGTCGAGCAGGCCGCAGACGAAGCCGATGTGCTCGTCGGTCCGGGCCGAACCCAGCAGCGCATGGGCCCAGGCGAGCTGGTGGTCCGACCCGGGTGCGGCGGCCTGCAGGGCGGACATCGAGGCGTCGGCGAGGGCGGTGTACCCCTCGGGCGCCCACGCCGGGTCGGCGTAGATCTCGAGCGCGCGCAGGGCCTGCCGGGTCAGCGATTGCATGACGCCGATGTCGGTCTCGTGCGGCGCGCCGGCAACCACGAGCGCCACGTAGTCCCGCGTCGGCAGCTCGCCGTCGCGAGTCATGTCCCACGCCGCGGACCAGCACAGCGCCCGGGCGAGCGGCGCGTCGAGCTTGGCGATCCCGCCGGAGCGCAGCGTCTGCAGGCTCGTCTCGTCCAGGCGCAGCTTGCAGTACGTCAGGTCGTCGTCGTTGACGAGCAGCAACGCGGGCTGCCGCTGGCCGACGAGGCCGGGCACCGGGGTTCGCTCGCCGGTGACGTCGAGCTCGATGCGCTCGGTGCGGACCAGCCGGTCGCCGTCATGCTCGTAGAGCCCGACCGCGAGCCGGTGCGGTCGCAGGGTGTTCGACGCCGCGGTCTCGGTCGGGGCGGTCTGCACGATCTCGAAGCTGGTGAAGGCCCCGTCGGCGTCAGTCGTGAACCGCGGGTGCAGCTTGCTGATCCCCGCGGTCTCGAGCCACAGCTTCGACCAGTCGCCGAGGTTGCGACCAGACGCCTTCTCGAGGGCGCGCAGCAGGTCGGCCAGGGTCGTGTTGCCGTACGCGTGCTCGGCGAAGTAGTCGCGCAGTCCGGCCAGGAAGGCCTCGACGCCCACGTAGGCGCCGAGCTGCTTGAGGACGCTCGCCCCCTTCGCGTAGGTGATGCCGTCGAAGTTGACCTCGGCGGTCTGCACGTCCGGGGCGTCCGTGGCGATCGGGTGCGTCGACGGAAGCTGGTCCTGCCGGTAAGCCCATGTCTTCTCGACGTTGGCGAAGGTGGCCCACGCGTCCGCCCACCGCGTCGCCCGGGTCTGGCACAGGATCGAGGCGTAGGTGGCAAAGGACTCGTTGAGCCACAGGTCGTCCCACCAGCGCATCGTCACGAGATCGCCGAACCACATGTGGGCCATCTCGTGCAGCAGGGTCTCGCCCCGGCGCTCGTAGCGGGCGTCGGTGACCTTGCTGCGGAACACGTAGTCCTCGCGAAACGTCACGCAGCCGGCGTTCTCCATCGCGCCGGCGTTGAACTCCGGGACGAAGAGCTGGTCGTACTTGTCGAACGCGTACCGGGTGCCGAAGTTGGCGTGATACCAGTCGAAACCCTGCTTGGTCACCTCGAACAGGTTGTCCGCGTCGAGGTGCCGAGCCAGGCTCTGTCGGCACCACAGGCCGAGGTCGATCCCGTCGTGGTGGTCGGTGACCACGTGATAGGGGCCGGCGACGATCGCGGTGACGTACGGGCTCATCACCGCCGTGGTGGCGAAGTGCACCAGCCTGCCGGCGGGCAGCTCCTCGACCCGTTCGACCCGGCCGTTGGAGGCGACCTGCCAGTGCTCGGGGGCAGTGACGTGAAACGTGAAGGTCGCCTTGAGATCAGGCTGGTCGAAGCAGGCGTAGACGCGCTTGGCGTCCGCTGTCTCGAACTGCGAGTACAGGTAAACCTCGCCGTCGAGCGGGTCGACGAAGCGGTGCAGGCCCTCGCCGGTGTTGGTGTAGAGCAGGTCGGCATCGACGACCAGGGTGTTGTCGTCGGCCAGACCGATCAGAACGATGCCGTCCTCGGGGGCGTAACCCGTGACGTCCACCTCGGCGCCGTTGAGCGTGACCGCGTGCAGCTGGTCGGCGATCACGTCGATGAACGTGTCGGCGCCCGCGCGGGCGGTGAATCGGACGGTCGTGGTGGAACGGAACGTCCGGTCCGACGGCTTGCCGCCGCCATCGGTGAGGTCGAGGACGATCTCGTAGGACGCGACCTGCAACAGGTCTGCACGGGCACGGGCATGGTCACGGGTGAGGTTCGGCACAGGCACGTACTGACTCCTTGAAATGAGCGCTGGCTGGTGAGAGCGCTGACTGTTCGGGCGTCTTGCCGGCCGGATCCGCGGCGGGCACATTTGCGAGAAGTCTTTCACGTTTGTGTGGCGGCCCGGGTTCCTCGATACGGTGACCTCATGCGCGAAGGTGACGAAGTGCCCGACTTCGAACTGCCCGACCAGGACGGGACGATGCGATCGCTGTCCGGCTTGTTGGCCGACGGTCCGCTCGTCCTGTTCTTCTATCCGGCCGCGATGACGGCGGGCTGCACGAGGGAGGCCTGCCACTTCCGCGACGTCGCCGCCGAGTACGAGGCCGCGGGTGTGCAGCGCGTCGGAATCAGCCCGGACAGCGTCGCCCGACAGAAGCAGTTCGCGGGCCGGCACTCGTTCGGCTACCCGCTGCTCTCCGACGTCGGCGGGACGGTCGCCGACCGGTTCGGGGTGAAGCGGGGCGGGCTGTTCGGCAAGCTCGGGCCCGTCAAACGCTGGACGTTCGCGATCGGCAAGGAGGGCAAGATCGTCAAGGTGATCCACAGCGAGGTCAACATGAACCGGCACGCCGACGAGGCGTTGAGCGCGTTGCTCGCCATCTGAGACGCTCGGCCCCAGCGCCTTCCTGAGCGCCTGCCGCCGCGATTGCCGAGGTTTGGGTACGGTTGTTGATGTGACTACTAGCGCCGAGCGTCCGGTCGTCGACTTTTACTTCGATCCGCTGTGCCCCTTCGCGTGGGTAACTTCGCGCTGGATCCTCGAGGTCGAGAAGCAGCGCCCGATCGAGCTCAACTTCCGCGTCATGTCCCTGTCGGTGCTGAACGAGGACCGCGAGAACCTGCCCGAGGCGTACCAGGAGCTGCTCGGCCGCGGCTGGGGTCCGGTTCGGGTGTGCATCGCCGCCGAGCAGGAGTACGGCACCGAGGTCCTGCGCAAGCTGTACACCGCATTGGGGACGAGGCGGCACAACGACGAGCGCGATTTCGATCGCGAGCTGATCGTCGAGGCGCTGCTGGAGGCCGGCCTGCCGGAGAACCTCGCCGACGCGGCCGACTCGACCGAGTACGACGAGGCGCTGCGAAAGTCGCACCACCAGGGCATGGACCCGGTCGGCATGGAGGTCGGCACCCCCACCATCCACATCGACGGCGTCGCGTTCTTCGGTCCGGTGCTCACCCGGATTCCCCGCGGCGACGAGGCGGTTGCTGTGTGGGACGGCGCGCGGCTCCTGGCTGGGTATCCGTATTTCTTCGAGCTCAAGCGCACCCGCACCGAGAGTCCTCGATTCGACTGAGCCGCCGGGCTGATCGCTTCTTACCGCGTCGCCAGTCCGTCGAAGCGCTGTCCTGGGCCGAGTGAAGTAGGGTCGGCGGGCCGGACGACGCATACCCCCCTTGCGTCGTCCGGCCCGATCTGATCGGCAGCTCGCGCCGCGGAGGACGATGACCAGGTGGCCTTCGCGAGATACGTGGCGCTCGGCGACAGCCAGACGGAAGGGCTGCTCGACCCGGACGGCCGGGGCGGGTATCGCGGCTGGGCCGACCGCTTCGCCGAGTCCGTCGCCCGGGACAGCCCGAGCCTGCAGTACGCGAACCTGGCCGTCCGTGGCCGGCTGATGGGCCAGATCCGTGACGAGCAACTGGCGGCCGCGGTGGCCCTGCGACCTGACCTGGTGACCGTCATGGGCGGGCTCAACGATGTCCTTCGGCCCGCGTTCGATCTGGACGGCATCCTGGGTTCGCTCGACGCCATGCTGGGCGCCTTCGAGGTCGCGACCGTCCTGACCAACACGTTTCCGGACATGGCGGCCGTCGCCCCGCTCTTGCGCCGGCTGGCCCCGCGCGTGACCGCGCTCAACGCCGGCATCCGGGAGGTGGCGGCGGCCCGCGGTGCACTCGTCGTCGACTTCGCCGAGCAGCGCACCGGCACCGACCTGCGGATGTGGAGCCCCGATCGAATCCACGCCAATTCCGTCGGCCATGCCCTCATCGCCCAGGCCTTCGCCGACACGCTCGGCCTGCCCGGCCACGGTGGGTGGGCCGAGCCGCTCCCGGCCGGGCCCGCGGCGGGCCGGATCGGCCGCGCCGCGGTCGAGGCCAGGTGGATCGGCGGCACGCTGGCGCCGTGGATGTGGCGGCGGGTGCGAGGCCGCTCATCCGGCGACGGCATCAGCGCCAAGCGGCCGCTCCTGGTGCCGGTAGCCCCGCTGTTCCACATCGTCGCGCCGGGGGAGTGGGCGCGGGCCGTGGCCTCGGGTGAGCATCGACCGGAGTCCTTGGCGCGAGAGGGCTTCGTCCACTTCTCGTTCGCCCATCAGGTGGCCGATACCGCCAACCGGCGCTTTCGCGACGAACCGGAGCTCGTGGTGATCGAGGTCGACGGCGCGGCCGTCCCGGCCGCCGTGGTCGTCGAGGACAGCTACGACAGCGGAACCGAGTTCCCGCACCTGTACGGGGCCGTGCCGGTTTCCGCGGTCGGGGCCGTGCACGCGCTGACGCGGCAAGCCAGCGGGGACTGGGTGTTCACTCGGAATCGCGCAGACGCTGCTGCATCGCCGGGTCGCTGATCCACCACGGCACGTCGCGTTCGGCCAGCGGTGGCGGCGTTTCGTCGTCCTCGGTCCGCAGGCCCTGACGCGCCGCTCGTTCGGCTTCGAGGACGGCGTCCACCCGGGCCGCGTCCCTGGCGTCGGCGCGCAGCCACCGGCGATAGACGAGCACCAGGAACGGCAAATCGATCAGCTCGGCGATGCACCACAGGATCGCGCCGGCCACTCGCTGGTCGTGCAGCGCGGCCGGCGTCCACGCGTGCCGATCGCGGTGGTCGAACCAGGACGTCACCAGCCCCTGATGCAGGCGCAGGATCACGCCCGGCAGGGCGTCCAGTACCAGCTCGAAGGACCCGATCGCCAACGACAGGCCCACCGCCAACGACGACGCGGTCTCGTCGAGTCCTACGAGCGGCACGACCATCAGGCCCCCGACGACAAGTAGCGCGACCTGCAGGCCCCAACCGGCGGCCGGCCAGGTGATGGCCCACCCGGGCAGCGGTCCGAAGAACAGCAACGCCGACAGCACGGGGACGAGCGCCGGTCCGACGAGCGGATTGCCGACGACGCGGCCGAACCGCGACTGCAGGATCCGCTCCACCCGCCCGCGCGGCCCGGACACCGCGCGGGCGAGCTGCACCGGGTGCCCGGCCAGGATCAGGATCGGCACGACCAGCCAGAGCGTCAGGACCTGGGAGGTCCAGACCCAGTAGAGCGAGCTCGCGTAGACCTGCGGGAAGCCGCAGCTCGTCCACGCGAGCAGGGCCAGACCCAGCCCGAAGAGCACCGACCGGCCGACCGGCCACGTCCGGTCGAGGCGACGCACCCCCAGGACGTAGGCCGCGGCGAGCAGGGCGACGATGACGACGGCGAGCGGCTGCACCGTCCACTGCGTCAGCAGTGACGCCGGTGCGGGCCGGCCGAGCGCATCGATCACGCCCCCATGATCCCCGCAGTGAAATGATGCGCGCATGCGCGTCTACCTCGGCAGTGACCACGCCGGCTTCGAACTGAAGGCCCGGCTCATCGAGCACGTGACCCAGCTCGGCCACGAGGCCGTCGACTGCGGCGCGCACACCTACGACGACCAGGACGACTACCCGCCGCCGTGTATCGCCGCGGGGACGCGCATGATCGCCGATCCGGGCAGCTTGGCCGTCGTGATCGGCGGGTCGGGCAACGGCGAGCAGATCGCGGCCAACAAGGTCACGGGCGTGCGTGCGGCGCTGGTGTGGAGCGACGAGACTGCCCGCCTCGCCCGCGAGCACAACGACGCGAACGTCATCAGCCTGGGCGCGCGCAACCATCCGGACGAGGACATGGTGCGCTTCGTCGAGATCTTCCTGGCGACGCCGTTCTCGCGCAACGCGCGGCACGCGCGGCGGATCGCCATGGTGTCCGAGTACGAGACGACCGGCGCCATCGAGGGCCAGGTCACGACCTGACGGTCAGTGCTTGTCGTCCGGTTTCCAGTTGCGCCGGACGATCACCACATCCCGCGCGGCCTCGAGCAGGTCCTCGTCCGTCGGGCGGTTGACGTCGCGCCCGCGCAGGGCCCCGCTGACCCCGAGCTGGGAGCTGCCGGCGCCGACGATGTCGCGCAGACCGCGCTCGCCCGACTCGCGGGACGCCCGGCGCTTGCGCGCCGGTTGCGGCGGGGCCGCGGCTTTCCCGGTCTCGGCCGCCGGGGGCGGCGCGGCGGGCGGCGCGGCGGGGGACGGCGGCGTCGATCTCGTTGGCGGACCTTGGGCGGCGGTGGCCTGGCGGCGCCGGCGGCGCCGCCGGTGACCGGGGTCCTCGCTCATGAGGGTGATCCTGCCCCACTCGAGATGCCGGGGCCGGACAGATCGCGTATATACACACTAGAACCTGTTCTCGTCTCGAGGAGGAGCCCGTGGCAAGGATGCGACGGATCGCGCTGGCGGCCGCTACGGCCGCGGTACTGGCGGCGGGAACGCTGGTCTCGACGGTCGGGCCCACGTCCGCAACCGTGCCGGTGGCTCCGTCCCACGCCTACCGCGCCAACGACTATGCCGACGGGCAGGCGCTGAGCATCCTGCCGCCCGGGGCGCACGGTCTGGTGAACGCCACCGACGCGCTGCAGTTCCAGGTGCTGGGCAAGCGGCCCGCCAACAGCCAGGACCAGCTCGGCAAGTACGCGAACCTGCTCTACGGCTACCCGTCGTTGACCGACTCGACCCTCGGCGACTACTTCAACGACGAGTCGTTCGGCGTGCAACCGGCGGACGTCACCCGGACCGAGCGACCGACACCCGGCGTCACGATCTACCGCGACCAACACGACGTCCCCCACGTCTACGGCAACACCGAGCAGACCCTCGCCTTCGGCGCGGGGTACGCCCAGGCCGAGGACCGGCTCTTCCTGATGGACGTCTTGCGGCATTACGGTCAGGGCACCCTCGCCAGGTTCCTGGGCGGCTCGTGCGAGTTCGAGCAGATGGACCATGACCAGCTGCTCCTCGCCCCGTACACGAAGGCCCAGGCAACCGCCCAGGTCAACGCGCTGCCCCTCCGGTACGGCGCGCAGGGCGCCCTCGCCAAGTCCATGATCGAGAACTACGTGGCCGGGGTGAACCGGTACATCGCGGCCGCGATCCTCGACCCGCGGAAAATGCCCGCGGACTACGTCGCGGCGGTGCCCGAGATCCTGCCCCAGAAATGGTCGGTGGCCGACGTCGTCGCCATAGCCGGACTCATCGGCGGCATCTTCGGACGCGGTGGCGGCAACGAGGTCGCCAACGCGCACCTGCTGCAATACCTGCAACGCCAGCTCGGCGCCAGCGCCGGCGCCCAGGCGTTTCGCGAGTTCAAGATCTCCAACGATCCGCTGGCCCCGACCACCGTCGTCGACAAGACCTTCCCGTACGAGGTCCCCGGCCGGATCGATCCGAGCACCACGGCGCTGCCCGACTACAACGCGCCGGTGACCGGCGGCCCGGTGGCCACCGCCCCGAACTGCAATCTGCAAAAGCCCGACCCGACGGCGCTGTCGATCATCAATGCGCTGTCGGACCTGCCCAAGCACATGAGCAACGCGCTGGTCGTGAACGCCGACCACAGCGCGGGCGGTCACCCGGTGGCGGTGTTCGGACCGCAGGTGTCCTACTTCGCCCCGCAGATCCTGTCCCAGATCGATCTGCACTCGCCCAACTACGCCGCGGAGGGCGCGTCCTTCCCGGGCACCGGCATCATCGAATTGGGCCGCGGAGCCGATTACGCGTGGTCGGCGACCTCGGCCGGCTCCGATCTCATCGACCAGCGCCTGGAGAAGATCTGCGACCCGCTGGGCGGCGCACCGGCCGCGCACGGCACGTACTACCGCTTCAACGGCGCGTGCGTCCCGATGACCACCGAGCACTTCAAGGAGGTCGCGCTGCCCAAGCCCGGCGGGCTCGGGGCGCCGGCCACCCTCGACCACATCGTGCGCCTGACCCGGCACGGCGTCGTGCAGGGTTGGACGACGGCCCACGGTGCCCCGGTTGCGGTCGTCAACCAGCGCTCGACCTACAACCACGACGTCGACTCGGTCGTCGGATTCCTGGGCTGGGGCCAGCCGGCGCGCACCCATGACGTGAAGTCCTGGATGGCGAGCGCGGCCAAGATCGGTTTCACGTTCAACTGGTTCTACGTCGACGACCGTGACACCGGCTACTTCGTCAGCGGACTCGATCCGGTCCGCCCGGCGAACGTGGATCCCACCCTGCCGACCTGGGGGACCGGCGGCTCGGAGTGGGCGGGGTACCTGCCCGCCGTCCAGCACGTACAGGAGATCAATCCGCCTCAGGGTTTCTTCGTCAGCTGGAACAACAAGCCCGCACCGGGCTTCGCGGCCGCCGACGACCAATACGGCTACGGCCAGGTGTTCCGGTCGATGATGCTGGTCGACCAGCTGAAGGCGCAGTTCGCCGCGCATTCGGCGAAGCTGACCCGGGCCCAGGTCGTCCAGGCGATGGAGACGGCCGCGTCCCAGGATCTCGACGGGCTGATCGTGCTGCCGCTGCTGCTGCAGTACCTGGCCGCCCGGGCCGAACCGGCCGGGGTGAGCGCGATGCTCGACCAGCTGCGGGCCTGGATCGACGACGGTGCGCACCGCCGCAAGGGCGCCGCCGGAGACGCGCAGTACGCACACGCGGCCGCGGTGGCCGTGGCCGACGAGTTGATCCCGAACCTGATCCAGGCCCTGTACGACCCGATCCTGGCGGCGGGCGGACTGGGGTCGGCCGGGTCCAACGGTGGGGCCACGGCGCCGGCCTACAGCGCCTTGCCGATGCAGTTCGTCAACACCCCGAACTCGGGCGGCGCGCACCTGGGCAGCGCGTACGACGGCGGTTATGAGGGCTACCTCGTGGCGACGCTGCAGCAGTTGCTGGGCGGGTCCCCGGTAGACGGCTTCGGTCCCGAGATCACGTCCCGGGAGTGCCACGGCGGCCCGGCAACGTGCCCGGCGGCCGTCGACGAGGCGCTGCGCAAGACCTACGACTCGCTGGTTGCGGCGAACGGCTCGGCCGCCGTGTCGACGTGGACGGCGTCCTCGGCGTCGGCTGCGGCCAAGCAGACGATGCCGGTGTTCGATGCGATCCAGTTCCGCGCGATGGGCATCGTCGGGCAGCCGGCCATCGACTGGCAGAACCGGCCGACGTTCCAACAGGTCATCGAGTTCCCCCGCCACCGGGCTCGGTGAAACCCCCGGCGCTTTGCACCTTTCAGCTCCGCTCCTGGGCTCATTTTCGGGCGCTGAAAGGTGCAAAGCGCTCGGGGGCCTGGGTGGTTAGGACAGGGCGAGCAGTTCGATGAGGGTGCGGGCGGCTTGGCCGCCGTCCTCGAGTGCGATCGCCACAGCGCGGGGAACGTCCAGGTCGTCCAGCAGCGCCGCCGGCACCGCCGCTGCGCCGGGCGCCATCCCGGGTGTGGACGCCGCCGCGTAGAGCCGCTCGAGCGTCGCCTCCGCCTCGTCCAGCGCGGCCGGCTCGTAGGTCCACGGCTGCGCCCATGGACGGTTCAGCAGCAGCAGCCGGATCGCGCCGGCCGAGTGCGAGCGCAGCAGGTCGTTGACCAGGACGAGGTTGCCGGTCGACTTGGCCATCTTCTGACCGTTGATCGACACGATTCCGGCCCGCATCCAGGCCCGCGCGAACGGCGTCACCCCCGTGACGGCCTCGGCCAGCGCGGCCTCGCTGGCATGGTGCGGGAACGCCAGATCGCCGCCGCCGCCGTGGATGTCGACGCCGGACCCGAACAGCGCCAGCACCATCGCCGCGCACTCGGCGTGCCAGCCCGGGCGTCCGTCGCCCCAAGGACTGGGCCAGCTGACCTCGTCGACCGGGTCGCTCGCTCGCCACACCGTGATGTCGAGTGGATCGTCCTTGTCGGGGTCGTCGGGGTTGTCGTGGTACTCGGCGGCGCGGGCCAGCGCCGTCTCGCGATCGAGTCCCGCTTGCGCCGCGGTATGGGCGGTCCGCGCGTATACCGTCCCGCCCCGCTCGTAGGCGGCGTCGCGGTCCAGCAGGCCTTGGGCGAGCTGGATGACGTGCCCGATGTGCTGCGCCGCGCTGGGTGCATGATCGGGCGGCCGGACCTGCAGAGTGGCCATCGTGGCCTCGAACGAGGCCCGCTGCAGGGTCGCCAGCATTGTGGGTGACTCACCGAGGCGGCGCGCCTCGGCGAAGAGCACGTCGTCGACGTCGGTGACGTTGCGCGCGACCGTCACTGCGTGGCCGTGCCAGCGCAGGATCCGTTCGGCGGCGTCGGCCCAGACGTAGGTTGCCGCGTGTCCCAGGTGCGTGACGTCGTAGGGCGTGATCCCGCAGACGTACATGCGGACGTGGCCCACCATCGGCAGGAGTTCGCCCCCGAGACGCAAGCGCATGGGCGGGCCGGTGAGACGCAACGGATTCACGCGCCCATCCTGCCAGCGTGGCCGTCGCCGAACTCCGGACGCCGCCTGAGTATCCTGGGCACGCGGTCCCGCGGGCCGCACGCGGGCGTAGCTCAATGGCAGAGTCTCAGTCTTCCAAACTTATTACGCGGGTTCGATCCCCGTCGCCCGCTCCACCGCGCAGACCCCGGATGTAGATCTCTCGGCGCATCGGACTCCGACCTGCATCGGTCGCTGCGGCTCG
>DATAQD010000047.1:0-25237 GCA_036264855.1 Jatrophihabitans sp.
CGCACCTGCTGACCACCGATGCCGCGGAGTTGGTCGCGCGCGAGGACGTCGACATCGTCGTCGAGGTGATCGGCGGCATCGAGCCGGCCCGCAGCCTGCTGCTCAGCGCGCTCGAGAGCGGCAAGAGCGTGGTGAGCGCGAACAAGGCGCTGCTGGCCGAGGACGGCGCAACGCTGCACGACGCCGCCGCGAAGGCCGGCGTCGACCTGTATTACGAGGCCGCGGTCGCCGGCGCCATCCCGCTGCTGCGACCGCTGCGGGAGTCCCTGGCCGGTGACCGGATCACGCGCGTCATCGGCATCGTCAACGGCACGACGAACTTCATCCTGTCCCGGATGGACGCCACCGGAGCGGGCTTCGACGAAGCGCTGGCCGAGGCCACCGCACTCGGCTACGCCGAGGCCGACCCCAGCGCGGACGTCGACGGCTTCGACGCGGCGGCCAAGGCTGCGATCCTCGCCGGGCTGGCCTTCCATACCAGGGTGACGATGTCCGACGTGTACCGCGAGGGCATCGGTGACGTCACTGCCGCCGACCTGGCCAGCGCGAGCGCGATGGGCTGCACGGTGAAGCTGTTGGCGATCTGCGAGCGCACCCGCGGGACCGACGGGATCGAGCGGGTGGCCGTCCGCGCCCACCCGGCGATGCTCCCGCGCACCCACCCGCTGGCCGGGGTCGGCGACGCCTACAACGCGGTGTTCGTCGAGGCCGAGGCTGCCGGCTCGCTGATGTTCTACGGCCGCGGGGCCGGGGGAGCGCCCACGGCCAGCGCGGTCCTCGGAGACGTCGTGGCCGTGGCCCGCAACCGGGTCAGTGGCAGCCGCGGCGCGGGCGAGAGCGCGTACGCCGACCTCCCGCTGCAGGCCATGGGCGAGGTCAGCACCCGCTACCACGTGGCCCTGGACGTCAACGACGAGCCGGGCGTGCTCGCGGGCGTGGCGGCGGCCTTCGCCGAGCAGGCCGTGAGCATCCAGACCGTGCGGCAAGAGGGTCGCGGGGACGCCGCGACCCTTGTCCTGGTCACCCACTCGGCCACGGACGCCGCGCTGGACGCCACCGTCCAGAAGCTGGCCGGCATGCCGTTCGTCCGACGGGCCGCGAGCGTGATGCGGGTCGAGGGCATGGCGGGCGACTAGTGAGTGAACATCGCCGGCGAGCGACAAGCAGCGCCAACGACCCAGCCCGCGTGACGAGGAAGGTGTGCGCGTGCCTCTGACCCGCTGGCCCGGCGTCATCGACGCCTACCGCGCGCGGCTGCCCGTCACCGACGCCACGCCGGTGGTCACGCTGTTCGAGGGCGCGACGCCGCTCCTCCCGGCGACGGTGTTGTCCGAACGCAGCGGATGCGAGGTCTACCTCAAGGTCGAGGGTGCCAACCCGACCGGGTCGTTCAAGGACCGCGGCATGACGATGGCGATCTCCAAGGCGGCCGAAGAGGGCGCGAAGACGGTCATCTGCGCGTCCACCGGAAACACGTCGGCCAGCGCCGCCGCGTACGCCGTGCGCGCCGGCATGACCTGTGCGGTCCTCGTCCCGCAGGGCAAGATCGCGCTCGGCAAGCTGGCCCAGGCGCTGGTCCATGGCGCGACCCTGTTGCAGGTGGACGGCAACTTCGACGACTGCCTCGAACTCGCGCGCAAGCTCGCGGTCGACTATCCGGTGGCGCTGGTCAACTCGGTCAACCCCTACCGGCTGCAAGGGCAGAAGACCGCGGCGTTCGAGATCTGCGACGTCCTCGGGCGGGCCCCGGACGTCCACTGCATCCCGGTCGGCAACGCCGGCAACATCACCGCCTACTGGATGGGTTACCAGGAGTACGCCGCGGACGGGATCGTGCCGACGACGCCGCGGATGTTCGGCTTCCAGGCGGCCGGCGCGGCGCCCATCGTTCGTGGCGCCCCGGTGCTCAATCCGACGACGATTGCGACCGCGATCCGAATCGGCAATCCGGCGTCGTGGACCCAGGCCGAGGAGGCCCGCGACGAGTCCCGAGGGCTCATCGACGCCGTGACCGACCGGCAGATCCTGGAGGCCTATCGCCTGATCGCGCGCAGCGAAGCGGTCTTCGTCGAGCCCGCGTCGGCCGCCAGCGTGGCCGGTCTGCTCGCGAGCGCCGCCGACGGTCGGCTGCCGAAGGGGTCCACGGTTGTCTGCACGGTCACCGGCAACGGCCTCAAGGATCCCGAGTGGGCCATTTCCGGCGCGCCCAAGCCGATCACCGTCCCGGTCGACGGGCACGCGGCCGCCGCCGCGCTCCATCTGGCATGACCTTTCACAACCGGACGGTGCGGGTCCGCGTCCCGGCCACGAGCGCCAACCTCGGTCCCGGATTCGACGCGCTCGGCCTCGCGCTCGCGCTGTACGACGACCTGGCCGCCCGCGTCATTCAGTCCGGGCTGGTGATCGATGTCGCCGGGGAGAACAGCGAACAGGTGGCGCGCGACGAGTCCCACCTCGTCCTGCGAGCGATGCGCCGCACCTTCGCCGAGCTCGGCGGCCAGCCGACCGGCCTGTCGATCGAGTGCGTGAACCGGATCCCACACAGCCGCGGGCTCGGCTCCTCGGCGGCCGCGATCGTGGCCGGGATCCTGCTGGCGCGGGGCCTGGTCGAACGCGGCGCCGACGCGATGCCTGCGGCCGACGTCCTTGCCCTGGCTAGCGAGCTCGAAGGCCACCCCGACAACGTCGCCCCCTGCCTCCTCGGCGGGCTGACGGTGGCCTGGATGCACGGCACCGCTCGCGCCGTGCGGCGCGACCTGGACCCGGCCATCGTTGCGGTGGTGCTGATCCCGCCGTTCACGGCCTCCACCGAACTGGCTCGGGGGCTGCTTCCGGCGACGGTGTCGCATGCGGACGCGGCCTTCTCGGCGGGGCGCGCCGCCCTGCTGGTCGCCGCGCTCACCGGCACCCCCCAGGCGCTGCTCGACGCCACGGAGGATCGCCTGCACCAGGACTATCGCGCGCCCGCGATGCCCGAAAGTGCAGGTTTGATCACCGAGTTGCGTTCCGCCGGGCATGCCGCGGTGATCTCCGGCGCCGGTCCGACCGTCCTCGTGCTGGCTCGAGGTGACGTCGAGGCCGAGCGGGTGCTGGCTCGAACTCCCCACGGATGGGCCGGTCGGACGCTTCCGGTCGCCGCGGACGGGGCCCGCGTCCTGGAGGGGGCCGAGCGGTAATCCATCTCCAGGGAACAGCCTTGGCGTGTCCGGTGTTGCCGCCTATAACGTGAGCGTCTAGGCTCACGGTGTCAGCACGAGTCGGCGATTCCGCGACTCGCGCCTCTCCCGCCCCGAAATCCGTTACCGCAAACACGGTCGATGACGGATCAGAGACACAGGCGCTGACACTCATCGCAAGCTTCCCGGCGATCGCCGGGAAACCGGGTCCGGCCGGTTGACCGGCCTGACCCGACGCACACGGTCGTGCTGCACCGTGATCCACGCAGCGGGCCGCCACCTTTGAAAGGTTCCGATTCAGTTGACCGACACCCAGGAGCAGACCCTGCCTGCTGCCGGCGAGCCGTCCACCAAGGACGCGCCAGCGGCGAACGGGGCCACCGGCGCCGGCGCCTCGCGCCCGGCCGCCAAGCGAGGTTCGCTGTCGACGATGCTGCTGCCCGAATTGCAGCAGGTCGCGAGCGGCCTCGGTATCAGCACCACCAAGATGAAGAAGAGCGATCTCGTCGCCGCCATCCAGGCCGCGCGCAGCGCGAACGGCAGCGCCCCCAAGGGCGGCGCAGCCCCGTCCGAGACCACGGCGGCTCCCGCCGACGCGCCGGCCGAGGGCGCGAGCGTGCCGGCCCGCCGCCCGGCCCGTCGTGAGCGCGGCCCCGTCCGGCCGTCGGCCGACGGTGCCGCCGGGTCGACCGACGCTGCCGCCGCAGCGACCGCCGGTGCCGCCGCGGCGATCGCCGTTGCCGCCGTGTCGGCCACCGAGGGCTCTGCACGCACCGACGGCTCCGCACGCACCGAGGGCTCAGCACCCGCCGACGGCTCCATATCCACCGACGGCTCCGCGCCCGCCGACGCTGAGCAGCAGCGCTCCCGGCCGGCTCGTGACGCCCAGCAGAACCAGTCCCGCGACGGCCAGCGCGGTGACCGTCAGCAGCAGGACCGTCCCCGCAACCAGAACCCGCAGGGCGAGCGCCAGGGCGGCAACCAGCCGGGCGGCAACCAGCAGAACCGTCCGCAGAACCAGCCCACCTCCAACCAGCGCAGCACCAACGACGATGACGACGACTTCGACGGTGGGCGCCGGCGAGGCCGCCGCTACCGCGACCGCCGCGGGCGCACCCGGGACCGCCAGGGCGGCGGCGGCGGGCAGGTCGGCAACGACGCCGAGCCGACCGTCAGCGACGACGACGTCCTGGTCCCCGTCGCCGGCGTCGTGGACTGCATCGAAGACAAGAACGCCTGGTTCGTCCGGGTGGAGGGTTTCTTCGCCAGCCCCGACGACCTGTACGTCGCGAACTCTCTCGTGCGCCGCTTCAACCTGCGCCGCGGGGACGCGATCACCGGCGCGGTGCGCCAGTTGCGTGAGGGCGAGCGTCGCGAGAAGTACAACCCGCTCGTGCGCCTCGACACGATCAACGGCCTCGATCCCGAGAAGCTGAAGAACCGCATCGAGTTCACCAAGCTCACCCCGCTCTACCCGCAGGAGCGGCTGCGCCTTGAGACCGAGCCGCACATCCTGACCACCCGCGTCATCGACCTCGTCATGCCCATCGGCAAGGGCCAGCGCGCGCTGATCGTCTCGCCGCCCAAGGCCGGCAAGACGATGGTGCTGCAGGCCATCGCCAACGCGATCGCCACGAACAACCCCGAGTGCCATCTCATGGTCGTGCTCGTCGACGAGCGTCCTGAAGAGGTCACCGACATGCAGCGCTCGGTCAAGGGTGAGGTCATCGCCTCGACCTTCGACCGCAAGCCCGTCGACCACACGACGGTCGCGGAGCTGTCCATCGAGCGCGCGAAGCGCCTCGTCGAGATGGGTCACGACGTCGTCGTGCTGCTGGACTCGATCACCCGGCTCGGCCGCGCCTACAACCTGGCCGCCCCGGCCAGCGGACGGATCCTGTCCGGCGGTGTCGACTCGACCGCGCTGTACCCGCCGAAGCGCTTCCTGGGCGCGGCCCGCAACATCGAGAACGGCGGATCGCTCACGATCCTCGCGACCGCACTCGTCGAGACCGGGTCCGCCGGCGACACGGTGATCTTCGAGGAGTTCAAGGGCACCGGCAACGCCGAGCTCAAGCTCGACCGCAAGATCGCTGACAAGCGCGTGTTCCCGGCCGTGGACGTCGACCAGTCCTCGACGCGCAAGGAAGAGATCCTGCTGTCGCCCGACGAGTTGGCGGTCACGATCAAGCTGCGGCGCGTGCTCCACGCTCTCGAGCCGCAGCAGGCCATTGAGTTGTTGCTCGACCGGCTGCGCAAGACGCACACCAACATCGAGTTCCTCATGCAGATTGCGAAGACCGGCCAGGACTGACGTGGGCGGTTCGCCGCCCCGGCCGCCGGCCGACGTGAGCGTTCCAGCACTGGATGGTCTGCTCTCCGATGACGGCTGGCCGTACGCGTCGTCACTGCCGGTGTCTTGGGACGATCCGGGGCGCTTTCACGCGCTCTTCGGTCGCGATTCGCTGATCACCTCCCTGCAGGTGTTGCCCGCGCGGCCCGACGTCGCGCGAGCCACGTTGCGCGCCCTTGCCGTCCGGCAGGGGACCAAGCATGACCCTGGCACGCTCGAGGCGCCCGGAAAGATCGGCCACGAGTTCCGCGACGAGCCGCCGGAGAGCTTCGTCGGCTGGCCGAGCGGCGAGTTTCGCTATTACGCGACCGCCGACGCCACAGCGTGGTTTCTCGTCGTGCTGGCGGCGAGCGGCGACGCCGACCTGGCGACCGAGCTCGAGCCGAGCTGGCAGGCCGCCGCGCAGTGGTTGCGCGCCGAACTCGACAGCGGAGCCGGCCTGATCCGATACCGGCCGGGACCGCGCGGGGGGCTGAGCCACCAGGGTTGGCGGGATGCCATCGACCCGTTCCGAGACGGCAACGGTGGCGGGACGTTGCGTCCGGACGGCACGAGTCCGCGACCGCCGCTGGCCGACGCCGAAACGCAGGCGGTCACCGTGGCTGCCCTTCGCGCGCTGTGGCGACTCACTGGTGACGGTGAGTGGCGCCAGCGACATGACGGCATGCGCGTCCTCGTCACCGACACGTTCCTTCCGGACGTCGTCATGGTCGATGCCGACGGAGCCATCGAAGCCCCAGGATCCCAACTCGGCTGGTTGCTCTGGGCCGACGCGCTGGAGCCGCAGGCCGTGCCGGACGTGGCCGAGCGGCTGTGCCAGCCCGACATCCTGACCCGGTCCGGACTACGCACGCTCTCGAGCGACTCACCGGTCTTCGGCGAGACCGCCTACCACCGCGGCACGATCTGGCCGTTTGACAGCTGGTTGGGATGGGGCGGGTTGCGCGCAGCGGGCCGTCACGATCACGCCGAGCGGTTGCGACGGGGCGTGCTGGCTGCGATCGACGAGCTCGGCGGCTATCCCGAGCTGTACGGCCTCAGCCGGGATGACTCCTTGCTCAGGGTGCCCGCGGCGAATCGCGTCCAGGCCTGGACGGTCGGTGCCTGCTGGGCGCTCGTGAACCGGTGGGACGGGCGGACTTAGGACGGCGACTGGCGTGTCGCCGCGATCGCGTTCAGCCGCATCGCGACGCTGTGGATCATGGAGCGCGCGTTGGGCTGGGTCGTCGGCAACGTCGGCAACACCAGCGACGGCGGAACATCGACGTACGAGTCGTCGTGCCGAATGATCCGCACAGTCACCCCGGTGCGGTGGGCAGTAGTCATCTCGGCTCTCGCGACATCGGGCCACTCGATGAGCGACACGGTGAACACCTTGCGGATCCAGATGCCATCGTCATCCGCGACCATCAGATAGCGCAACGCGCACACGGCGGCCACCAGAGCGGCGACCGCGACGAGCGCGGCGGCGAACATGGGGACCGCGGACGGATGCCCGTAGATGTCGACTGCGGCCAGCACCGTGGTCAGCAGGAACAGGACGGCCGGCT
The DNA here is from genome assembly GCA_036264855.1 of Jatrophihabitans sp. Classification (GTDB taxonomy): domain Bacteria; phylum Actinomycetota; class Actinomycetes; order Mycobacteriales; family Jatrophihabitantaceae; genus Jatrophihabitans. The sequence continues at coordinate 7,080 of DATAQD010000047.1, forward strand.
GCCATGGCGGGATCCGCCACACCTGCGGCAGGCTCGCATTCGTGGTCATAGGTGTCTCGTCCCCGATCGGCTACCCGATCAGCATAGGAGCGCTATGTTGCCCGACATGAGTTCGCCGCCCCCCGCGATCGGGTTCATGGCGCGCATGGAAGCGGCCGGCTTCGACCGCGTCGGCAGCATCCTGGTCGCGCTCGGCGGCCTGCTGGTGCTCGCCGCCGACACGGTCCTCAGCTGGTTCCGCAGCGGGAGCGGATTCTTCAGCGGTGCGGGCAGCAACTCGACCTTCTCCGACCTGCATGACCTTCTCGATCAGCGAGCCCGAGAGGTCTCCCACGGCATCGTGGCCGGCCACTTTTCGTTCGGTGTCTCCCGCGACTACTTCGGTTGGCTCGGCTGGGGGCTACTGATCGGTGCGCTCGCCGTAGGCACACTCGCGGTCTCGGCATTCGGCGCATCGCACTTCAGCGTGCGGTGGCTCGGCGCGGTCGTCTCGGTGACTGGGTTTGCGCTGACCCTGGCCGCACTGAACCTGATCTCGGTTGTGGGCAAGCCCCCGAGCAGCGTCAACATTCCCCAGTCCTACGGCGAGTATTTCTCGCACTCAGGGTTCGGTGCGTGGTTCGCCCTGCTGGGCTTTCTGTTCATTCTGGTCGGGTGCCTGGTGTCGGGCGGCGGTCGCTGACGCGGCGACGAATGCCCCATCGGACCTGCTCGCCGGTCAGCCGGTTAGGTAACGAATAGGTATCTGTCGTCCGCTGCGGCTTATGTCGGTGTGACCTGCGTGACATGTTGGGGACGGGCTGTAAGGGCTTGCAGTAGGCCGACGAAAGGGGACCGGAGTGCTTACGAGAAAGGTGGCCGTAGGGGGAGCGGTACTGGCGCTGTCCGTATCGACCCTGGTGGCCTGTTCAACCTCCGGTGGCAGCGCCAGCAACACGGGCACGGGTCCCATCACCTTCGTGACGGGCAAGGACAACAGCGGCACGTGGCCGGTGCTGGCCGCCAGATGGAACAAACTGCATCCCGACCAGAAGGTCACGGTGAAGCAGCAGTCCGACCAGGCCGACCAGCAGCTGTCTGACCTCGAGCAGCACTTCCAGGCCAAGGACTCCGGATACGACGTGGTGACGGTCGACGTCGTATGGACCGCCGAGTTCGCCGCCAAAGGCTGGCTGGTCCCGCTGACCGGCAAGTTCAAGATCGACACGGCACCGTTGCTCCCGGCCACGGTGACTGCGGCGACCTACGCCAACACCCTGTACGCAGCGCCCTTTGCGTCTGACGGCGGGCTGCTCTACTACCGCAAGGACCTCGTCCCCACTCCGCCGAAGACGTGGGACGAGCTGATCGCTGACTGCAAGGGCAAGACGTCGAACACCATCACCGGAAGCAAGCCGGGTTGCTACGCGGGCCAGTTCGCGAAGTAGGAGGGCCTCACGGTGAACGCGGCCGAGGCGATCAACGCGGCCGGCGGCCAGATCGTGAAGTCGGACGGTAAGACACCCGACGTCAACACCCCGCAATCGGCCGCCGGGCTGAGCTTCCTCGTCAACGGGTTCAAGCAGGGCTACATCCCGAAGGAGGCCATCGGCTTCCAGGAGACGGAGAGCCTCAATGCCTTCGCGGCGGGTCAGCTCGTGTTCATGCGCAACTGGCCATATGCCGACGCGATCCTGGGCGGGGCGGACTCCAAGGTAGCCGGCAAGTTCGGCATCGCACCGCTGCCTGGTCCGAATGGACACGGCGCCTCCAGCCTGGGCGGCCACAGCCTCGCCGTCAGCAAGTACTCGAAGCACCAGGCGACCGGGTACGCCTTCGTCAAGTGGATCGAGTAACCTGCCAGCAGCGGACCGACCTGACCAAGGGCACGCTCGCGCCCGTCATCTCGTCGCTGTACACGGACCCGACCCTCGTGAAGCAGTTCCCGTACCTGCCGACCCTGCTGGAGAGCATCAAGACCGCCGTGCCGCGGCCCGTCACGCCGTTCTACCCAGGGGTAACCGAGGCGATCGAGACCAACGCCTACGCCGCACTCCAAGGGCAGAAGTCGACGGCTCAGGCGCTCAAGGACATGCAAGCAGCGATCCAGTCAGCGACCTCGTAGTACCGATTGTTCGGGTCGACGTGATCACGCCGGCGGAAAACGACTCAGATGCATTGAGTTCGCGCCGCTGGCGTGGCACGGTAACTGACAAGGCCGCTCGTCCCCGTCATCGAGCATCGAGTGAGGCGACATGACCCTTGCTGGACAGGTCGAAAATGAACCGGTAAGCGAGCTCGAGCGCAAGCCCGAGAAGCGGCGGAAAATCTCGACGGGCGAGGGCCGCCTCGCCGTGTACCTGATCGCTCCGACGGTCGTCCTGCTCGGCCTCGTCGTCGGATATCCGATTGTGAAGGCGATCTACCAGTCGTTCCTGTCCGATCCGGGGCTGGACAAGACCACCGGGTTCTTCAATAAGGGTGGGTCGTGGAACGGCGTCGGCCACTACAAGTACTGGTTGCTGCAGGACTGCCCGAAGCCGGGCGGCGGCACCTCGAGTTGCCCGCCCGGCACCCTCGGGTCGCAGTTCTGGGACTCCGTCCAGGTCACGTTGCTGTTCGCCGTCGTCACGGTGACGCTTGAAACGGTCATCGGCATGGGATTCGCCCTGATGATGAATCGGGCGTTCCACGGCCGCGGGCTTGTCCGCGCCGTCATCCTGATTCCGTGGGCGATCCCGACGGCGGTCACCGCCAAGATGTGGTCCGTCGTCTACGACCCGCAGGGGATCCTCAATCACCTGCTCGGCGCCCACTACCAGTGGACGTCGGCGGAGTGGCCAGCGCGGTTCGCCATCATCATCGCCGACACCTGGAAGACAACGCCGTTCATCGCGCTCCTCATCCTCGCCGGACTGCAGGGCATCAGCGGCGACCTCTACGAATCGGCCCGGCTCGACGGCGCGAACGCCTGGCAGCGCTTCACCAGCATCACCTTGCCGCTCGTGAAACCCGCATTGGCGGTCGCGGTGATCTTCCGCGCCCTCGACGCGCTCCGCATGTACGACCTGCCCTGGATCCTCACCAAGGGCGCGAACGGAACGACGACCATGTCCATCCTCGTGGTCAAGCAACTTAACACCAGCATCAACTCCGCGTCCGCGTTGTCCACGATCACCTTCATCATGATCTTCGCGATCTCGCTGCTGCTCGTCCGGCTGTTCAACGCGAACATCGTCGGCGCGCAGAAGCCCGTGAAGGAGGCGAAGTAGTCATGGCCACCGCCGTGCAGGACACGTCGTCGGCCTCGCGCGCCGGCCACGTGGAGCGAACCCACCCGCGTCGGCAGTTCCGGTGGGGCAACGTCGGGACCGGCGGTGTCTTGCTGATCATCTTCTTGTGGTGCTTGCTGCCGTTCTACTGGATGGTCGTCATGGCCTTCCGGCAAAACGCCCACTACAACGACAACACCTTCTGGTTCAAGTACACGACGCTGAGCAATTTCAAATACGCGTTCGACACGCGCATCAACAAGTTCGGCCGCTCGCTGGTGAACAGCCTGATCATCGGCACCTCGGTGACCGTGCTCGCGATGCTGATCGGTGTCTTCGCCGCCTACGCTCTGGCCCGGCTGGCGTTCCGAGGCAAGGGCTTCATCCTGGCCGCGATCCTCGGGGCCTCGATGTTCCCCGGCGTCGCGATCCTGACCCCGATTTTCCAGCTGTTCACCGACTTCGGATGGCTTGGCACGTACCAGGGCCTGATCTTCCCGCAGATCTCCTTCTCCCTGCCGCTCGCCGTCTATACGCTCACCAGCTTCTTCGCGGACATGCCGTGGGAACTCGAACAGGCGGCCCGCGTCGACGGCGCCTCACCGGGTCAGGCCTTCCGGCTGGTCATTTTGCCGCTGGCCGCGCCGGCGATGTTCACGACCGCGATCCTGGTGTTCCTGGCGTCCTGGAACGAGTATCTGCTGTCGAGCGTGCTCTCGATCGGCAACACGAACGTTCAACCGTCCACGGTCGCGCTCGCGAACTTCACCGCCGGCCCGCACATCCCCGCGCAGACCCAGACGATGGCCGCGGGTCTGGTCGTGACCGTGCCGCTTGTCATCGTGGTGCTGCTCTTCCAGCGGCGGATCGTCACCGGTCTTACTGCAGGTGGCGTCAAGGGCTGATCCGTCGCGGGCTGATCCGGGGTGGGGAGCGCCGCGGAATACCCGGGCCGCGGCCGGCGTTGTCGGCCACGGTTTGGTCTGCCGCTCACCCGACTGGCAGACTGAACGGTCGGGCGACCCGCCCGATCAGCCACCCCGGCTCCGGTTCACGCCGCGACACCACGGCGACCCGGCGGCCAGCAGAAGGGATCCAGCAGTGAAGGAAGGCATCCACCCGGAGTACGTGGTCACCCAGGTGACCTGCTCCTGCGGCAACTCGTTCACCACGCGCAGCACGGCCAAGTCCGGCCAGTTGCACGCGGACGTCTGTTCGGCCTGCCACCCGTTCTACACGGGCAAGCAGAAGATCATGGACGTCGGCGGCCGCGTCGACAAGTTCGAGAAGCGGTACGGCAAGCGCGTCAGGAACTCCTAGCTCCGACGACGGCGCCTGCCCCGGTTCACCCGGGGCGGGCGCCGTTCCCATGTCTGTCGGCGCTTTGCACCTTTCAGCGCCGCAGAAGGAGCCGGATCGGGGAGCTGAAAGGTGCAAAGCGGATGAGGGAGAGGCGCGGATGAGCGAGCCGGGCAAATTGCCGGAGTTGTTGGCTGAGTACGCGGTGGTCGAGAAGCAGCTGTCCGACCCCGCGATCCATGCCGACCAGGCCGCCGCGCGCGATCTCGGCCGCCGCTTCGCCGAGCTGGCGCCGATCGTCGCCGCGGCCACCGAGCTGGAGGCAGCCCGCGAGAACCTGGGTGCCGCCCGCGAGCTGGCTCCCGAGGACGCGTCCTTCGCCGCCGAGGCCGACGCCCTGGTCGCCCGCATCGACGAGCTCGAGTCGCGGCTGCGCGAACTGCTGCTGCCCAAGGACCCGAACGACGCCAAGGACGTGATCCTGGAGGTCAAGGCGGGGGAAGGCGGCGAGGAGTCCGCGCTGTTCGCCGGCGACCTGCTCCGCATGTACCTGCGCTACGCCGAACGGCAAGGCTGGATCACCGAGGTCCTGGACGACGAGCCGACCGACCTCGGCGGCAAGAAGTCGGCCACCATCGCCGTCCGCGCCCGCAAGGCCGACGACGGGGTTTGGGCTCACCTGAAGTACGAGGGCGGGGTGCACCGCGTGCAGCGGGTCCCGGCCACCGAATCCCAGGGCCGCATCCACACCTCGGCCGCCGGCGTGGTGGTGCTGCCCGAGGCCGACGACGTCGAGGTCGAGATCGATCCCAACGACCTGCGCATCGACGTCTACCGCTCGTCAGGGCCGGGCGGGCAGAGCGTCAACACCACCGACTCGGCCGTCCGCATCACCCACCTGCCCACCGGCACGGTCGTCAGCATGCAGAACGAGAAGAGCCAGCTGCAGAACCGCGAGGCGGGCCTGCGGGTGCTGCGCGCGCGGCTGTTGGCGGCCGCCCAGGATCAGGCCGACGCGGCCGCCTCCGACGCGCGGCGCTCGCAGGTGCGCACCGTCGATCGTTCGGAGCGGGTGCGGACCTACAACTTCGCCGAGAACCGGATCAGCGACCACCGCGTCGGGTTCAAGGCCTACAACCTCGACCAGGTGCTCGACGGCGCCCTTGAGGACGTGATCGCGGCCTTGCGCCATGCCGACACCGAGGCGCTCCTCGCCGGCGACCAGTGACGGGCCCGCTGCTCACCGAGGCGGCAGCCCGGCTGGCCGCGGCCGGAGTGCCGTCGCCGCGGGTGGACGCGGAACTGCTGCTGGCCGACGCCCTCGACGTACCGCGCTCGCGCCTGGTCCTGGCCGGCCCGCCCGGACCGGAGGCCAGGGCCGCGTTCGAGCGGGCCCTCGCCCGCCGGGCCACGCGGGAGCCGCTGCAGCACATCGTCGGCACCGCCGCCTTCCGGCACGTCGAGGTCGCGGTCGGCCCCGGCGTGTTCGTGCCCCGCCCGGAGACCGAACTCCTGGTCGACGCGGCACTGCCGGCGCTGCTCGCGGCGCCGGAACCGCTCGCCGTCGACCTGTGCGCCGGCAGCGGGGCGCTCGCGCTCGCGATCGCCGGCGAGGCGCCGGCCGCCCGCGTGGTCGCCGTCGAGCGCGACCCGGCAGCCCTGGCCTGGCTGACCCGTAACACCGCCGGGACGCGAGTGCGAGTCGTCGCCGCCGACGTGGCCGATTCGAGCCTGCTGCCCGACCTGCGGGGCCAAGTGGTCGCGGTGGTGTGCAACCCGCCGTACGTCCCGACCGGGGCCGCCGTCGCCGCCGAGGTTCGCCACGATCCCGAGATCGCCGTCTTCGGCGGAGCCGACGGCCTCGCCCTCGTCGCGCCGGTGCTGGCCCGCGCTGCGCAACTGCTGCGCCCGGGCGGGGTGCTGGCGCTCGAACACGACGACACCCACGCCGCCGCCATCTCGGCCCGGCTCGAGTCCGCGGGCCACTGGACTTCGGTGACCGCGCATCGCGATCTCGCTGGCCGCCCGAGGTACATCGTGGCCATCCGGCGCTAGGGCAGGATGAGGGCCGTGGCTGTGTTCTTCGAGTGTGGCGATCCCGATGTGCGAGTTGACGCGATCCGGACGGCGGCGCACAGCGTGGCGTCCGGCGAGTTGGTCGTCCTGCCCACGGACACCGTGTACGGGCTGGGGGCCGACGCATTCGACCCGGTCGCGGTCGCCGACCTGCTGCGGGTCAAGGGCCGCGGCCGGGACATGCCCGTGCCCGTCCTGGTCGGCTCCTGGTCGACGATCGACGGGCTCGTCAGCGCCGTCGACTCCCGGACCCGCACGCTCGTCGAGGCGTTCTGGCCGGGCGGCCTGACGCTGGTCGTCCGCCACGCGCCCTCGTTGACCTGGGACCTCGGCGACGCCCGCGGCACGGTGGCCGTGCGCATGCCGCTGCACCCGGTCGCGATCGAACTGCTCGAGCAGACCGGCCCGATGGCGGTCTCGAGCGCGAACCGGCACGGGCAACCGGCCGCACAGACCGCGCTCGAGGCGCGCGCGCTGCTCGGCGAGGACGTTGCGGTCTACCTCGAGGACGGCCAGGTCTCCGGCGGCGTGGCGTCCACGATCGTCGACGTCACCGGCAGCCGGCCACACATCCTGAGACTCGGCGCGGTCGGGGTCGACGCGCTGCGCGAGGTCGTGCCGGACATCGTCGACTCGACGAACCCGGCCGAGGCCGGTCGATGACCCATCCGAGTCTCGAGTACCTCCTCGTCGCCTGCGTCGGCGCCGCGGTCACGTTCCTGCTGACCCCCCTCGCCCGGCTCGCCGCCATCCGGTGGCGGGCCTTGGCCCTGCCCCGCGACCGCGACGTCCACGCCGTCGCGATCCCGCGGATGGGCGGGGTCGCGATCCTGGCCGGGTTCGCGCTGGCGCTGTTCGTGGCCGCGCGGCTGCCGACGCTGCACGAGTGCTTCGACAACGGCCCCGAGATGCTCTGGGTGCTGGGCGCCGGACTGGTCATCTGCGCGGTCGGGGTGATCGACGACAAGTACGAGCTCGACTCGCTCACCAAGCTGGCCGGTCAGGTGCTGGCCACCGGACTGATGGTGACGCTCGGCGGCGTCCAGATCGGTTCCATCTACGTGCCCTGGGGCGACAACGGAACATTTGTCCTCGGACGTGACCTCGCCATCCCGGTGACGATCCTGTTCACCGTCCTGATCATCAACGCGATGAACTTCATCGACGGCTTGGACGGGCTCGCGGCGGGGGTGGCCGTCATCTCGGCGACCGCCTTCTTCGTCTACTCCTACCACCTGGGCCAGGGCGGGTTCTCCCAGATCGCGGCGCCGTCGACCCTGCTGGCCGCCGTCCTGGCGGGCACCTGCGCCGGTTTCTTGCCCCACAACTTCTACCCGGCGCGGGTCTTCATGGGCGATTCCGGCTCGATGTTCGTGGGGCTGATGCTCTCGGCGGCGACCACGACGGCCACGACGTCGACCGATCCACAGGTCTTCCAGCGGGCGCTGGGCGCCCTGCCGCTGCTGCTGGCCCTCATCATTCCGGCGGCGGTCCTCGCGCTGCCGTTCGTCGACCTTCTGCTCGCCGTGGTGCGGCGGGTGCGGCAGGGTCGGTCCCCGTTCGCGCCCGACAAGCAGCACCTGCACCACCGCCTGCTCGAGCTCGGCCACAGCCACCGGCGCGCGGTCGTCCTGCTGTACTTCTGGTCGGCCCTGCTCGCCGGTGCCGGCGTGGCGTTGTCCTACAACGGCGGGCAGTGGGTGGTCATCGGAACCGTCTGCACGTTGACGGTCGTCGGCGTGCTGGTTTCGGTGCTGCCCAGGCGCCGCAGCCGCGCGGAGGGGAACCGGGTGGCAGGCGTCTGAACGTCAATGGTTTCGGGGGTGACCCGGTTCAGGGCGGCCACAGAGTCACCGGTAGTCTGTTGCCATCGCCTTCTGGCGCACGTGGACTCACCGACGGCCCGCGCGGTCGCCGGTCCGCATTCCGTGCCGGCGGCGACGATCTTGGCCCCGAGTCCCAAGGAGCACCAGTGAGCAGTACCGGTTCGCGGACGTCGAACGTCGGCTAGGAGACACGCGGTGCCCGCCGAATCCCCAGGATTGTCAACCCTCCTGGGCATGGGCGCGGTCATTGCAGTTCAACTGGCCGCAGGCTTTGCCCTCGGGTGGTTGGTCGACACGATGTTGGGTACGAAACCGGTGTTCCTGCTCGTCGGACTTCTCCTCGGCATCGTCGGGGCTGTCAGCTACACCGTTGCGCAATTCCGTAAGCACCTGAAGAACTGAGTGGAGAGCCTTCGTGGAACCGGTCGTCTACACCCCGGTGTCCGCCGCTGCGAACCTGCGCAGATCGGCGGTCGTCGGTGCCGTCCTCGGCGTCGTCGCCATTGTGGTGACGTCGTTCCAGGGACACCCGTTGATGGGGGTTTTCGGCTGCGTCGGGATTGCGCTGGGCGCACTGAACAACCGGATGCTGCAGCGCTCGGTCATCGCCTACGCGACCGACCCGACGATGAACAAGAAGCGGTTTCGCAACGGCGTCATCGGCCGGCTCGGCGGCATCACGCTGATCGCCATCGCCATCGGCCTGTTGCTCCGGCCCGACGGTCTCGGCGTCTTCGCCGGGCTGGCGGTCTTCCAGATCCTGATGCTGGTCGGCGCTGCGGTGCCGGTCTTCCGCAGCCTGCGGCCGTCGTCATGACGCCCGCTTCGACGCCGGGATCGGTGGTCGCGTGAGCGCGCAGAACCTGGCGATCAACATCACGCCGGGCGAGCACATCGAGTGGCACGCCTTCGGTCTCACGTTCAACGGCGACACCATCACGGGCACGTTGATCGCCGGCGCCATCCTCGTCATCCTCGGCCTGATGCTGCGCCGCAGCGCCAATCTTCGTGAGCCGGGCAAGCTGCAGATCTTCTTCGAAAGCGTGACGGCCGAGGTCGAGAAGCAGGTCGAGGGTTCGATGGGCATCAAGACCGCCCCGTTCGTCGTACCGCTCGCCGAAGCATTGTTCCTGTTCATCCTGATCGCAAACTGGATCGCCCTCATCCCGACCGGGCACCACCCGGAGTACGCACCGCCGCCGGCCTCGGACGTCAACCTCACCTACGCCCTCGCGCTTCTCGTGATCGCCACCATGCATGTCGTCGGCATCCGCAAGAAGGGCGTGCGCGGGTATTACGGACACCTCTTCCGCAAGCCCTATGCGCTGATCCCGCTCAACATCATCGAAGAGGTGATGAAGCCCGTCACGCTGGCGCTGCGACTCTTCGGCAACATCTTTGCCGGCACCATCATGCTCGCGCTGATCGCGGCCATGCCGGCGTTCATCCTCTGGCTGCCCGAGATCCTGTGGAAGCTCTTCGACTCGGCCATCGGGCTGATCCAGGCCTTCATCTTCGGCTTGCTGACCGTCTTGTACTTCAGTTCGATCGCACCGGCCGAGGAGGGTGCGCACCACTGATCAACGCAGGGCCCGTTCTGCTCGCACACTTGTCGACGTCCTTACCGAAAGAATTGAGGAAAAATGGCTAACACGCTCATCCAGGGCATCGAGACCGCCGGCGGTCTGGTCGGCGGCGGCCTCGCGCTCGGCGGCGGCGCCGTCGGCGCGGGTATCGGTGACGGCCTCGCCGGTAGCTCGCTGATCCAGGGCGTCGCCCGTCAGCCCGAAGCGCAGGGCCAGCTCCAGACGCTGTTCTTCCTGACCGTGGGTCTGGTCGAGGCGGCGTACTTCATCAACCTGGCCTTCGCCGTGCTGTTCGTCTTCGTTCTCTCCAGCAAGTAACTCCCGGAGTAGGAACCCACTTCATGGCACACCACACCGTCGCCGCGGGAAACTTCCTGATTCCGAACGCGACCTTCATCGCGGAATTGATCGCGTTCCTGCTGATCCTCGTGTTCGTGGCGAAGGTCATCGTCCCGCCGGTGCAGCGCGTCATGGGCGAGCGTCAGGCCATGCTGCGCAAGCAAGTCGAGGACAGCGAGGAAGCCAAGACCAAGCTGGCCGAGGCCGAGAAGGCCTACCAGAACGCGCTGAACGAGGCCCGCACCGAGGCCGCGCAGATCCGCGAGAACGCCCGCGCCGAGGCGCAGCGGACCCTCGAGGAACTCCGCACCCAGGCGCAGGAGGAGTCCGCGCGCATCGTGACCCGCGGCGAGGAGCAGCTCGCCACCCAGCGCGGGGCGATCGTGCGCGAACTGCGCGCCGAGATCGGCACGCTGGCCGTCGAGCTGTCCGAGAAGATCGTCAACCAGCGGCTGTCCGACGAAGCCCAGGTCTCGTCGACCGTCGACGCATTCCTCGCCGGTCTCGAGTCGCAGGACAAGGCGGCCACCGGAGGAGCGGGCGCATGACCACCCCACAGAATCGCTGCGCTGGCGCTCCACGAGTCTGTAGGGACCCCGGATGATGCGTTCCGCGAGCCGGCGGGCGATCGACACCCTGCGCGCGAAGCAGCAGGAGGCCATCGGCGCCCGGGTCAGCGCGGCCAGGCTGGTCGACATTGCCGACGAGCTGTACTCGGTCGCCCAGTTGCTCGTGTCCCAGCCCCGGCTGCGTCGGGCGCTGGGCGATGCCGCGACCTCCCCGGAGCGGCGCGCGGAGTTGCTCGATGGCCTGGTGTCCGGCCAGGTCGGCAAGCCGGCGCTGGAGATCGCGATGGCGGCGGTGCGCGAGCGGTGGTCCACGCCGTGGGATCTCACCGACGCGATCGAATCGGCGGGTGACGACGTGTTGTTCGCCGCCGCCGAGAAGGGCAACTCACTCGACCAGGTCGAAGACGAGCTGTTCCGGCTCGAGCGCATCCTCGAGGCCGAGGGCGAAGTCACCAGCCTGCTGGACGAGCAGACGGTCGACGTCTCCCGGCGGACCGCGCTGCTCGACTCGCTGGTCAAGAACAAGGTCTCGCCGATCACGGTCACGCTGTTGCACCACGCGATCGCCAGCGAGCGCAAGCGCAGCATCCTGCTCGCGATCGACGATCTGCTGGAGCAGGCGACGGCGCGTCAGGAGCGGTCGGTGGCCCGGGTCATCTCGGCGGTGCCGCTCACCGATGCCCAGCAGGAGCGGCTCTCGACAGCGCTGACCGCAATGTACGGCCGCGCGATGAGCGTGCGGACCGCGCTCGACCCGGCCGTTCGGGGCGGGCTGGTCATCCGCGTCGGCGACGAGGTCATCGACGGCAGCAACGCCACCCGCTTCGCCGAGGCCCGCTCGGCTCTCGCCGGCTGACCACCACAACGCCCATTTAGACCACGACCGACCCAAGAGACAAAGAGGAAACGTTCATGGCAGAGCTGACGATCTCCGCCGACGAGGTCCGTAGCGCGATCGAGAGCTACGTCTCGTCCTATTCGCCGGAGGCCTCGCGCGAAGAGGTCGGTGTGGTTGCCGAAACCGGTGACGGCATCGCCCGCGTCGAGGGACTGCCGAGCGCAATGACCAACGAGCTGCTCGAGTTCGAGGGCGGCACGCTCGGCATCGCGCTGAACCTCGACGTCCGCGACATCGGCGTCGTGATCCTCGGTGACGCGACCAAGATCGAAGAGGGGCAGCAGGTCAAGCGGACCGGCGAGATCCTGTCCGTCCCGGTCGGTGACGCCTACCTCGGCCGCGTGGTCAACCCGCTGGGCCAGCCGATCGACGGCAACGGCGAGATCGAGTCGAGTGAGCGCCGGGCCCTCGAGCTGCAGGCACCGTCGGTGGTGCAGCGCCAGGAGGTCCGCGAGCCGCTGCTGACCGGCATCAAGGCCATTGACGCCATGACGGCGATCGGGCGGGGCCAGCGTCAGCTGATCATCGGCGACCGGCAGACCGGCAAGACCACGGTGTGCCTTGACGCGATCATCAACCAGCGTGACAACTGGAAGACCGGCGACCCCAAGCAGCAGGTGCGCTGCATCTACGTCGCGATCGGGCAGAAGGGCTCGACGATCGCCGCCGCCCGGAACACCCTCGAAGAGGCCGGCGCGATGGAGTACACGACGATCGTGGCCGCCCCCGCGTCGGACTCGGCCGGTTTCAAGTACCTCGCGCCCTACACCGGGTCGGCTATCGGCCAGCACTGGATGTACCAGGGCCTGCACGTCCTGATCATCTTCGACGACCTCAGCAAGCAGGCCGAGGCCTACCGCGCCGTCTCGCTGCTCCTGCGCCGCCCGCCCGGCCGCGAGGCCTACCCCGGCGACGTGTTCTACCTGCACAGCCGGCTGCTCGAGCGCTGCGCCAAGCTGTCCGACGACCTCGGTGGCGGTTCGATGACGGGCCTGCCGGTCATCGAGACCAAGGGCAACGACGTGTCGGCGTACATCCCGACCAACGTCATCTCGATCACCGACGGACAGTGCTTCCTCGAGACCGACCTCTTCAACGCCGGTGTCCGTCCGGCGGTCAACGTCGGCATCTCGGTGTCGCGGGTCGGCGGCGCTGCGCAGCCCAAGGCGATGCGGGCCGTCGCCGGCCGGCTGCGGGTCGACCTCGCCCAGTACCGCGAGCTCGAGGCGTTCGCCGCCTTCGGCTCGGACCTCGACAAGTCCAGCCAGCAGCAGCTGGCCCGCGGCGCCCGGCTGGTCGAGCTGCTCAAGCAGCCCGCGTCCTCGCCGTTCCCGGTCGGCCGCGAGATCGTCTCGATCTGGGCCGGCACCAACGGCAAGCTGGACGACATCGAGGTTGGCGACGTGCGCCGCTACGAGTCGGAACTGCTCGACTACGTCGCGCACAACGCCGCCGGTCTGTTCGACGAGCTCGCCGTGGCGAAGGGCTTCGACGACGAGCTCGCCACACAGCTCGACAAGATCGTCGTCGACTTCAACAAGCAGTTCCAGCCGACGCCCGACAAGTCGAGCGAGTAGCGGTCGTGAGTGACCATCGCGGGCGCGCAGCGCCGACGAACGGAGCGGACAGCGCGATGAGCGCGGCCGCGAAGAGCCGGGTGATCTAGGTGGGTGCTCAGCTTCGCGTCTACCGGCGCCGGATCCGCACGGTGCAATCGACGAAGAAGATCACGAAGGCGATGGAGCTCATCGCCGCCTCGCGCATCGCCAAGGCGCAGGCCCGGCGCAACGCGGCCCGGCCCTATGCCGAGGCGCTGAGCCAGGCGCTCGCCGAGATCGGCGGCGACCCGACGCTGCAGCACCCGATGCTCACCGGCGTCGAGAATCCGTCACGAGCCGGCATCCTCATCATCACCAGCGACCGTGGACTCGCCGGCGGCTACAACGCCAACGTGATCAAGGCGGCCAACACGCTGGCCGAGCGGCTCAGCGGCGAAGGCAAGGACGTCGACCGCTACATCATCGGCCGCAAGGGCGTCGCGTACTACCGGTTCCGCAACATCAAGCTCGCGGGGGCGTGGACCGGCTTCTCCGAGCAGCCCAACTTCATCGACGCCCGGGGGGCAACCGAGGCGGTGGTCGCCGCGCTGACGGTGACCTCCGAAGGCCAGGTCGACGGCGAGGACGGCGAGTCCAAGCCGGGGATCGACGAGCTGTGGGTCGTCTACACCAAGTTCGTCAACTCGGTCAGCCAGGTTCCCACGACCGTGCGGGTCTCGCCGGTGAAGGGGGCCGGCGACGGCGCGGACGGGTCCGATGACGACGGCAAGAACGAGGACGGCGACGACGGCGTATCGGCCGGGCAGTACGAGTTCGAACCTGAGCCGGCCCGGTTGATCGCCGCGCTGTTGCCGCGCTATATCAGCTCGCGGATCTTCTCGGCGCTGCTCGAGTCGGCCGCGTCGGAGTCGGCGGCTCGCCGCCGCGCGATGAAGTCGGCCAGCGACAACGCCACCGATCTGATCAAGACCTACACCCGTCTGGCGAACCAGGCTCGCCAGGCAGAGATCACCCAAGAGCTCAGCGAGATCGTCGGCGGCGCCGACGCTCTGGCCGCAGCAGGAAATGACGAGGGGTAAGACCGTGACCACAGTGCAGAAGGACGAGACCAGCACCGACGCGAAGGGTGCGAGCAGCGGCCGGGTCGTACGCGTGATCGGGCCCGTCGTCGACGTCGAGTTCGGGCGCAACAGCATCCCCGAACTCAACAACGCGCTCACGACTCAGATCGAGCTCGGTGAGCTGTCGAAGACCCTGACCCTCGAGGTCGCGCAGCACATCGGCGACGACATGGTGCGGGCCATCGCGCTGCAGCCCACGGATGGCCTCGTCCGCGGGTCCGAGGTCGTCGACACCGGTTCGTCGATCACCGTGCCGGTCGGCAACGGCACGCTCGGTCACGTCTTCAACACCCTGGGTGAACCGCTCGACGTCGCCGCCGACGAGCTCGACATCAAGGAGCGCTGGTCGATCCACCGCGAGCCCCCGCCGTTCGACCAGCTCGAGTCCAAGACCGAGATGTTCGCGACCGGCATCAAGGTGCTCGACCTGCTCACCCCGTACGTGGTCGGCGGCAAGATCGGCCTGTTCGGTGGTGCAGGCGTCGGCAAGACGGTGCTGATCCAGGAGATGATCTACCGCGTCGCCGAGAACTTCGGTGGCGTGTCGGTGTTCGCCGGCGTCGGTGAGCGCACCCGCGAGGGCAACGACCTGATCGCCGAGATGACCGAGTCGGGCGTGCTCGAGAAGACCGCGCTCGTGTTCGGCCAGATGGACGAGCCGCCGGGCACCCGGCTGCGGGTGGCGCTGTCCGCGCTGACGATGGCCGAGTACTTCCGCGACGTCCAGAAGCAGGACGTGCTGCTGTTCATCGACAACATCTTCCGCTTCACCCAGGCCGGGTCCGAGGTATCGACGCTGCTGGGCCGCATGCCGTCCGCGGTGGGTTACCAGCCGACCCTGGCCGACGAGATGGGCCAGCTGCAGGAGCGGATCACCTCGACGCGTGGTCACTCGATCACCTCGCTGCAGGCGATCTACGTCCCCGCCGACGACATCACCGACCCGGCGCCGCACACCACGTTCGCCCACTTGGACGCGACGACCACGCTGTCGCGCCCGGTGTCGGAGAAGGGCATCTACCCCGCGGTGGACCCGCTCGACTCCACGTCGCGGATTCTCAACGCCCAGTACATCGGCCAGACACACTACGACGTGGCCCAGCGGACCAAGCAGATCCTGCAGCGCTACAAGGAGCTGCAGGACATCATCGCGATCCTGGGCATCGACGAGCTGTCCGAAGAGGACAAGGTCATCGTCGGCCGGGCCCGGCGCATCGAGCGGTTCCTGTCGCAGAACACCTTCGTGGCCGAGCAGTTCACCGGCATCCCCGGCTCGTTCGTGCCGGTAGAGGAGACGATCGACGCGTTCCAGAAGCTCTGTGCCGGCGAGTTCGACAGCTACCCGGAGCAGGCGTTCTTCATGTGCGGTGGCCTCGAGGACCTCGAGCGCAAGGCGAACGAGCTGAAGAACGCGTGATCTGATGGCAACGATGCACGTGGAGCTGGTCTCGATCGAGGCTCCGATCTGGGAGGGCGAGGCCACCGCCGTGTACGCCCGCACGGTCGAAGGTCAGCTGGGCATCCTGCCCGGCCACACCCCCTTGCTCGGCGCGCTCGCGCCCGGCTTTCCGGTGCGCATCGACCGCGAGGACGGGGAATCGCTGCACGTTGCGGTCCACGGCGGCTTCCTGTCGGTGAGCAAGGAAGGCGTGTCCGTGCTGGCCGAGCAGGCCGAGCTGGCCGAGGACATCGACGTCGAACGCGCCCGCCAGGTGCTGAGCCGCAGCGACGAGGACGGCAGTCCTGACGAACAAGCCGCGCGCGACCGGGCGCTGGCTCGGTTGCGCGCTGCCGGCGAGACCCTCTGACGCAGTCGCGAAGAGACGACAGCCGTGCACACCGTCGATGTCGTCGTGGCGTGCGTGGCCGTGGTCATCGTGCTGGCCCTCGTGGCGATCCTCGCGCGGCAGCGGCAGATGCTGCGCACGACCGGGGCCGTCCCGATCGCGGTGCAACGCGGCAACCGCTGGCTCTACGGCATCGGGCGTTACGTCGGCGGCGAGCTGCGGTGGTACCGGGCGCTCGGCGTGGGAACCAGGCCGTCGCGGGTGCTGCAGCGGGGCCAGGTCGAGGTGCTTGGCCGGCGCTCACCGCTGCCGTCCGAGCAGGGCTCGATCCCGGCGACGTCCGTCGTCGTGGCGTGCCGGGCCGACGGCGAGACGTTCTCGCTCGCGATCGGTGAGGGTGCGTACACCGCCTTCGTCTCCTGGCTGGAGTCGGCTTCGCCGCCGTCCCGGTGACGGGCCGGTCCTCGACGGCGGTTCAGCCGAGGCCGAGTTTGTCGACGATTGCCGTGGCTTGATCGGCCGGACTGGGGCCGATGTCGATCCGGATCGCTTGTTCGTCCGCACCCGGCGGCTCGAGGTCGGCGAGTTGCGAGTCGAGCAGGGACGCCGGCATGAAGTGCCCCTGACGAGCCGTGAGCCGCGCGAGCAGCTGCTCGCGGGTGCCGGCGAGGTACACGAAGAACACGTGCTCGTCGCGCAGCACGTCCCGGTAGCGCCGCTTGAGCGCGGAGCAGGTGACGATGCCGGACTCGCCCCGGGCCTCCCGTTCAGCAGCCCATTCCCGGACCCGCACCAGCCACAGCCTGCGGTCCGCATCGGTCAACGGCTGGCCGGCCGCCATCTTGGCGATGTTGGCGGCCGGATGCAGGTCATCGCCTTCCTGCAGCGGCCAGCCCAGGCGTCCGGCGAGCAGGCCCGCGATCGTCGACTTTCCGCACCCCGAGACGCCCATGAGGACGACGATCAACGCTCGCCGCCCGGCGTCCAGAGAATGTCGCCGTTCGGGTTGGCGGTGCGGCTCAGGATGAACAGCAGGTCGGAGAGCCGGTTCAGATACAGCAGGGCGGCCCGGTTGGTCCGCGCCGGTTCGGCCTCGTAGAGCGCCCAAGCGCTGCGCTCGGCCCGGCGGGCGATGGTGCGGGCCTGGTGCAGCAGCGCGGCGGCCGGCGTGCCGCCCGGGAGGATGAAGCTGGCCAGTTTGGGCCGGTCGGCGTTGAACTCGTCGCACCAGGCCTCGAGCCGTTCGACGTAGGTGTCGTCGATACGCAACGCCGCGTACTGCGGGTCTGGCACCACCGGGGTGCACAGGTCCGCGCCGAGGTCGAACAAGTCGTTCTGGATCGTCCTCAGGACCGCGGCGATACCTTCCGGCACGCTGCCCAGCGCGAGCGCGACCCCGAGCGCGGCGTTCGTCTCGTCGCAGTCGGCGTAGGCGATCACGCGCGGGTCGGTCTTGCGCACCCGCGACATGTCCCCGAGTGCCGTCGTCCCGTCGTCGCCGGTCTTCGTGTAGATGCGAGTGAGGTGGACGGCCATAGGGCGAGATTAGTCGCGGCGCTAGCCTGGCGTGGTGGTGCAAGTGCTGAGGGTCACCGGCGGAACGCGCCTTGCTGGTGCTGTCGACGTCGTCGGGGCCAAGAACAGCGTGCTCAAGCTCATGGCGGCGGCACTGCTGGCCGAGGGCACGACGACGCTCACCAACTGTCCGGAGATCCTCGACGTCCCGCTGATGGCCGACGTGCTGCGCAGCCTGGGTTGCGGGGTCACCGTGGAGCGCGACGCCGTGGCGATCGACGTGCCCGCGAAGCTCGGTGCCGAAGCGGACTACCGGTCGGTGTCGAAGCTGC
>DATAQD010000110.1:0-28145 GCA_036264855.1 Jatrophihabitans sp.
TCTGGCCAGCGTGGCGGGCGACATCCCGGTTTCGCACCCGGGGCCGACCGACGTGAACCTGACCGCCGCGCTCGGCGGGGCGGTGCTGGACACCACCCCCGGTTACGCGAACATCGTGCAGATCCGGATGACCCAGACCGGGTCGTCCAACGCCTACTACACCGCCGACATCTCCTACGACAGCGCGGCGGGTACCTGGAGCCAGGTCTATCCGGCGGTCGTCGCCTCGACGACCACCACGCTGACCGCGACGCCGAGCCCGGCCACGGTCGGTGACACGGTCACGCTGAACGCGACGGTCACCCCGTCCGGCGCGGCCGGCACCGTCCAGTTCAAGGACGGCGCGAGCAACATCGGCGCGCCGGTGACGGTTACCAGCGGCGCGGCCTCGACCACGACCAGCACCTTGGCCGCCGGCTCGCACTCGCTGTCCGCGGTGTTCACCCCGAACGACCCGACTTCGTTCGGCGGCTCGACCGGCACCTTCACCGAGCAGGTGAACCCGCCGGCCACTCCGACGAGCACGACGCTCGCCGTCAGCGGTGGCTACCTCACCGCTGGTAGCTCCGCGACGCTGACCGCGAGCGTCACCGGCCCGGGCAGCACGGCGAATGGTGCGGGCACCGTGGCGTTCTACGACAACGGGTCGGCCACGGCCGTCCCGGGCACCCTCACCACGGGTCCGACCGGCACCTACACGCTCACCGTGGATAGCGGCTTCTCCGCCGGTAGCCACTCGATCGTCGCGAAGTTCGCCCCCACTGACGTGAACGTGTATCAGGCGTCGCAGTCGGCTCCGCAGTCGTTCCTGACCCAGGCCGCGCAGGTCGGCGCCTGCGCCCAGCCCGGCTCGGTCTGCACCGACACGCAGAACGTGACGGCGACGGTTCCGGTCGGCACGCTGGTCATCAACACGCCGTACACGGCAGCGGCCCCGCTCGACCTGGGCACGCTGGTTCTGGACCCGACGACGTCGGCCACGCTTACCGGCTCGGCCGCGTTCCAGCACATCGTCGTAACCGACACCCGCTCGGGCAACCTGCCCTGGACCGTCCAGGCAGTGGCGAGCAACCTCAGCGACGGTGGTTCGAACCCGAACAGCGTCATCAACGCCCAGAACCTCGGCCTGACCGGTCTCGCGCAGACCTCGTCGGGTGCGGGCTTCACGGGGGTGCTGACGTACACCAACCGGGCGGCCGCCAACGGTGTGGCTCCGGGTGCCCCCGGTTCGGCGGGCCTCGGTGGCGGACTGCCCCAGACGATCATCACCACCGACCACGGCCTGGGCACCGTCGACATCAACGGCACGCTCACCCTGATCGCGCCGTCCTCGACCGAGCCGGGCACTTTCGCCGGCACGATCACCTTCACGGTCGGCTGATCATCGCAATAGGTACGAACTGGTCCGCACGGACCTGAGCTCTACGGCGGGGCGGGCAGATCCATTGCCCGCCCCGCCTTCTCGCAAACAGCTGTTCACCCCGCGTTGGTCGGTCGGTCCACTCGAGAGGATTAGGTGACGGCCATGACTCGTGCCGCCGTAGCCCGCGCAATCAGCGCGCCGCCGCGCGCTTCGGCGCCGCTTGCGATCGTGGGGCTGCTGGCCGTTCTCCTGTTCGTGGTCGCTCTTGGTGGGGTTCCCACGTCCGCGGCCGCGTCGACGGGATCGCCGACGCCCACGCCGACAGGGTCGGGCGGCTCGTCGTTGACCGACCAGCAGCGGGCCGCCGCACGTCAGGAAGCCGCGCGCAAGGCGGCGGCCAAGAAGGCCACCTTCGGCATCGGGCCGGCGAATACCAAGGGTCTTGACGGCCGGCCGTACCTCAGCATCCTGGCCTCACCCGGATCGCGCTTGACCGACTACGTTGCGGTTATCAACGTGGCGGCCCACTCGGTCGCGCTGAACCTGTACGTC
The DNA here is from genome assembly GCA_036264855.1 of Jatrophihabitans sp. Taxonomy (GTDB): domain Bacteria; phylum Actinomycetota; class Actinomycetes; order Mycobacteriales; family Jatrophihabitantaceae; genus Jatrophihabitans. Next base: position 1,916 of record DATAQD010000110.1, read on the forward strand.
GCCGAGGCGATGGTGGGCGCCGACGGTGCGTTCGGCTACCTCGCGCGGTCGGCGCCGCGCACCGACGCGGCCACCTGGATCACACCCAAGACGCCGGGCCACACGGCAACTATCACACTGGGGCCGAGGCAGCGGCTCGTCGTCCCGATCACGATCACCGTCCCGGCGAATGCGAGCCCCGGCGACCACGCCGCCGGCGTCATCGCCTCGCTCACTTCGCACGTCACGAGCAGCGCCGGCGAACGGGTCGACTTCGAGCAGCGCGTCGCGCTGCGGACGTTCATCCGGGTCGAGGGACCGCTGCATCCGAAACTCAGCATCGAAAGCCTCTCGGGTCGCTATGCCGGCACGGCCAACCCGATCGGCACTGGAACGGTCACCGTGCGCTATCGCGTGCGGAACACCGGCAACGTCCGGCTGGGCGCCCGGCAGAGTTTGGCGGTCAGCGGCCTGTTCGGTACCCGGCACCCGGCCAAGGGGCTCGCCGACATCCCGCTGCTGTTGCCGGGCTCGTCCGTCACCGTCACAGCGACCGTGCCCGACGTGTTCCCGCAGGTGCATCTGACGGCGCGGGTAAGACTCTTCCCGCTGACGGTGGCCGGCGATGTCGATCCCGGCGTCCCCGCACACTTCGACCGCATCACGAGTGTCTGGGCAATCCCGTGGGGCCTGATCATCACGATCGCGGGGCTGGTGCTCCTCGTCGGGCTGTGGTTGGTCTGGCGACAGCGGCGGCGCGGAGGTCGCGGCGGGAACGGCCGCCATCACGAGCGCAAGCCTCCGCCGAACGGACCGGACCCCGTGGACGGCTTCGCGCCGGTCACGGCCGGAGCCGTCGAGCCGGAGCCAGCCACCCGAGCCGGTCACCAGGCTTCAATCCAATAGATGATCTCGCGCACGCGCGATACGGACAGGCGGAGTACTGCAATGGGACCGAACGCTCGATGGATTAAAAGCGCTTCCGCGGCGGCGGCGGCCGCCCTGGCGGCAGTCGCGCTAAGCGCCGGTCCGGCGCGGGCGGACAAGATCCCGTTCTCGGACCCGAATGCCACGGGGACGATCGGCTTCTGCGACAGATCCGGACACGAGGTCACGTCGGGCAAGATCGGTGCGGCTCCCTTTGCCTGGACGGCGGTGTCGTCGGATCCTGCGCCCGCGGGATTCGCGGCGCCGAAGGGCCGGGCCAGCCTTTTCGTGTATCAGCCGATCCGATATGTCGACCCCGGGGACTGGTCGGGCAAGCAGTTGACGGCGGCGTCCAAGTTCACGAACACGGCGCATCCGATGGCGCAGGGGACCGTGCTCGACCCTGCCCTCGTTGACTTCGTCAGCGTGTTCCCGCCGCACTGGAACGGTATCGTCCAGCTCCGGATGTTCTTCTCGGCGCCGGACTCGGCGCAACACACCGGCGCCTATCCCGCCGCGGTCGTCCAGGTGAAGGGCGACAACTGGACGCTGATGAGCGGCGGCCACCCGGCGTGCGGCGCGGGGCGGAGCGTTTCGGTCGAGACGATCAGCCTCCCCAAGTCGGCCTTCACCGTGAAGACACCCCGGGCGACGCCCGGTGTCACCGCACCGTCCGGCGCGTCTGCGTCGGGCAGCAGCAAGGAAACGTCCCCGGCGGCCAGTACCACCAGTCGTGCCGACGGCGCGGCTACGGTCCACCCGAGCAATGCGGCGGCGGCCACGAAGTCGGGCGGCTCCAGCAGTTCGGCCGGCTGGTGGTGGCTGGTGGCCGTCGTTGTCGTGGGCGCGGGCGGGGCCGTCGCCTGGCGGGTACGGCGCGGGTCGGCGTGAGCGGATTGGCGGCAAGGCGTTCATACCTCGTTCAGCCGCCAGGGGTTCGCCCTTCGCATCCTGCGCCGAGGCTGGCCACGCCCGACCGCCGTGTCGACGCGTCCGAACGGCCAACAGGAGAGGTTCAACCACGTGAAGCTCAGCAGGATCTCGGTCATCGGTGTCGCCGTGGCCGGATTGTTCGCGACCACGATCGCCGTCGCCCCGTCCGCACTCGCCGCAGCTCCGGCGTGGGAGCCCGATGCCAACGGCAACGGTGGATCGATCTCGTTCTACAACGCGGCGGGCGTCCAGGTGACGAGCGGTAACGACCTCTCGCATCTCTTCGATTACGCAGTTGCCTCCACCCCGGAGGACTCGACCAGCACCTTCCACAAGGCGGGCCTGGCTTTCGCCTTCCCCAATCACCTCCAGCCGACCTCGGCCTGGTTCGTGAACGGTCAGTCCGTCGCGACGGCCTACCCCGTTGCCTCCGGTCCAGCGTCGATCACCGGCCTCCCGGCGACGACCCCGGTCTCGCACCCCGGGGCGACCGAGATGAACCTGACCGCGGCACTTGGCGGCGGGGTGCTCGACACCAGCGCCGGCTACGCGAACATCATCCAGATCCGCATGGCGCAGAGCGGCGCGAACATCTCCTACTGGACCGCGGACATCTCGTTCGACACCACGGCGGGCACCTGGAGCGAGGTCTACCCGGCCGCGTCGTCGGCGATCAGCACGAGCACGGCGCTGGCCGCCTCACCGGTCGGCCAGCAGACGGGCGGAACTCCGGTGACCCTCACCGCGACCCTCACCCCGACGAGCGCGGTCGGCAGCGTGCAGTTCAAGGACGGCACGACCAACCTCGGCAGCCCGGTCGCACTGTCGTCGGGCAGCGCGCAGCTAGTCACGTCCACGCTCGCGGCCGGCACCCACGCGCTGAGCGCCGTCTTCTCGCCGACGGACCCCGGCGCGTTCGCGGCGTCGGCGTCGACCGCGTTGTCGTACGGCATCCGGGACGCGAGCTCGCTCACAGCTCCCGCGTCGGTAACGATCAAGCACGGCTCCACGACGACCACCTCGACGATCCTGAAGGACACCCGCACCGGCCAGGTGATAGTCGGCGTTCCGGTGAAGCTGTACCGGCTCCCGAGCACCCTGGTGGCCACCGTGACGACGTCGTCGCTGGGCAAGGCGTCGAAAGCCGTCGCACCCACCGCGCGGACGCAGTACCAGTGGCGCTACGCCGGGAACACGGCGCACAAGCCCGTCAACTCGGGCACCCAGACGGTGTCTGTGGCGCAAGTGGTCTCGATCCACAGCACGAGGACGACGGTCGTCCACGGCACGGCGTACAAGATCTACGGCACGGTGTCGCCCCCGTCATCGGGGCAGCGGGTGTATCTGCAGCGGCTGCTCGGGACGAGCTGGAGCAACCAGGGCTCCGTGATCCTCAAGCGGCAGAAGCTGCCCAACGGCGTCACCACCGTGGGCTACGTCTTCACACTCCGGCCGAGCGCCCGGGGCACCTACAAGTACCGGACCTACAAGCCGGCCACCTCCACGCTCGTGAGCGGTTACTCGGGTGGGGTCTCGATCCGCGTCACGTGATCGCCGGCCCGACCGGGGAGGCCGTGGTCGTGGACCACGCCGAAAGACGCGAGGTGCGGCGAGGTGTCCTGGCTCGCCGCGCCGCCTTCGCCGGGATCGCGGCCGCGGTGCTCGCGGGCGTGGTGACCGCATCGGCGCTCGCGCGCTCGAGTGGTTCCGGGGGTGTGGTTTCGACGGTGGAGGCGAGCACGGGGCATCACCTTCGGGCGAATCCGATGCTGCACGCGGGCGAGCGGGTCCTGATCACGGTCAGAGGGTTCGCGCCGGCCGCGCCCGTCACCGTAGGTCTCGTCGGTGTCCAGCTCCTCGGACCGGTCGTGGCGGGTAGCGCGGGCGCGGTCGTCTACCCCTACGTGGTACCCACGTCGATCGGCTCTGGGCAGCACGCGCTGGCCTTCAGCGGCGCGCCGGCACCTACGTCCGCCGCGCCGCCCGGCAACGTCGACGTCACCGTGCCGCTGACGACGCAGTGGCCGTTCCGCACGGCCGCTCGGCCCACAGGCCGGCCGCCGGGTGCGTCCAGTTCCCACGCAATTGCGGGCGCCGGATCCGGTCGGGGCCACGGTCCCACCGCGTTCAGCGGGGTGGACGTGCTCGCCCTGGTCGTCGCGGGCGTCGTGGCCCTGCTCGGCGGCCTGGTTCTCGTGCGGGCCGGCCGTCGCCGGCGTTCGCCGTCAGCGAACCGGCGCGGGCCGGGCATCAATCGCGGTCCGCCGTCGTTGGGATAGCTAGACCGCCCGCACCGCGCTGGGCGGGGTCTGCCACCCGAAAGCCGATACGCGGGCGAGACCATCCGGTCGCATGGCCGGACTAGAGTCGTTGGCAGCGGGTAAAGGCGCGGAAGGAGCTGCCCTGATGTTCGAACGGTTCACAGACCGCGCACGTCGCGTCGTCGTCCTGGCCCAAGAAGAGGCCCGGATGCTCAACCACAACTACATCGGCACCGAGCACATCCTGCTCGGGCTGATCCACGAGGGCGAGGGCGTCGCCGCCAAGGCGCTCGAGTCGCTCGGCATATCGCTGGACGCTGTGCGCCAGCAGGTCGAGGAAATCATCGGCCAGGGCCAGCAGGCACCGAGCGGGCACATCCCGTTCACGCCGCGGGCCAAGAAGGTTCTCGAGCTGAGCCTGCGCGAGGCGCTGCAGCTCGGCCACAACTACATCGGCACCGAGCACATCTTGCTCGGGCTGATCCGCGAGGGCGAGGGCGTCGCCGCCCAAGTCCTCGTCAAACTCGGGGCCGACCTCAACAAGGTCCGCCAGCAGGTCATCCAGCTGCTCAACGGCTACCAGAGCAAGGAGCCCGCGGGCGCGGCCGCCGAGTCCACCCCCTCCACGTCCCTCGTTCTCGACCAGTTCGGGCGCAACCTCACGCAGTCCGCGCGCGAGGGGAAGCTCGACCCGGTTATCGGGCGCGAGAAGGAGATCGAGCGCTTGATGCAGGTGCTCAGCCGCCGCACCAAGAACAACCCGGTGCTGATCGGCGAGCCCGGCGTCGGCAAGACGGCCGTCGTCGAGGGCCTCGCCCAGGCCATCGTCAAGGCCGAGGTGCCCGAGACGCTCAAGGACAAGCAGCTCTACACCCTCGACCTCGGGTCGCTGGTCGCCGGCTCCCGCTACCGCGGTGACTTCGAGGAGCGCCTGAAGAAGGTGCTCAAAGAGATCCGCACCCGCGGCGACATCATCATGTTCATCGACGAGATTCACACGCTCGTCGGGGCCGGTGCCGCCGAGGGCGCGATCGACGCCGCCAGCATCCTCAAGCCGATGCTGGCCCGCGGCGAGCTGCAGACGATCGGTGCCACCACGCTCGACGAGTACCGCAAGTACCTCGAGAAGGACGCCGCCCTCGAGCGCCGGTTCCAGCCGGTGCAGGTGGGCGAGCCGACCGTGGCGCACACGATCGAGATCCTCAAGGGGCTGCGCGACCGCTACGAGGCGCACCACCGGGTCTCGATCACCGATGCTGCCCTGGTTGCCGCGGCCGGGCTCGCCGACCGCTACATCAGCGACCGGTTCCTGCCCGACAAGGCCATCGACCTCATCGACGAGGCCGGGGCGCGCATGCGGATCCGTCGCATGACCGCGCCGCCGGACCTGCGCGAGTTCGACGAGCGCATCGCCGATGTCCGTCGCGAGAAGGAATCGTCGATCGACGCCCAGGACTTCGAGAAGGCCGCGTCGCTTCGCGACAAGGAGAAGACGCTGCTCGCCGACAAGGCCAAGCGCGAGCAGGAGTGGAAGGCCGGCGACCTCGACATCATCGCCGAGGTCGACGACGAGCAGATCGCCGAGGTCCTGGCCACCTGGACGGGCATCCCGGTCTTCAAGCTCACCGAGGAAGAGACCGCCCGCCTGCTGCGCATGGAGGACGAGCTGCACAAGCGCGTCATCGGGCAGGAGCAGGCGATCAAGGCGGTGTCGCAGGCCATCCGGCGCACCCGGGCCGGCCTGAAGGACCCGAAGCGTCCCGGTGGCTCGTTCATCTTCGCCGGCCCGTCCGGCGTCGGGAAGACCGAGCTGTCGAAGGCGTTGGCCGAGTTCCTCTTCGGTGACGCCGACTCGCTGATCCAGATCGACATGTCCGAGTTCCACGACCGCTACACGGTGTCGCGGCTCGTCGGTGCCCCTCCTGGCTACGTCGGTTACGACGAGGGCGGGCAGCTCACCGAGAAGGTGCGCCGCAAGCCGTTCAGCGTCGTGCTCTTCGACGAGGTCGAGAAGGCGCACCCGGACGTGTTCAACACGCTCCTGCAGGTGCTCGAAGACGGCCGGCTCACCGATGGTCAGGGTCGCATCGTCGACTTCAAGAACACGGTGCTGATCCTGACGACCAACCTCGGCACCCGCGATGTGTCGAAGGCGGTCAGCTTCGGGCTGCAGTCGTCCAACGACACCGAGTCCAACTACGAGCGGATGAAGCAGAAGGTCAACGACGAGCTCAAGCAGCACTTCCGTCCTGAGTTCCTCAACCGCATCGACGACATCATCGTCTTCCACCAGCTCACGCCGGAGGAGATCGTGAAGATCGTCGACCTGATGACGGCGCGGTTGGACCTGCAGATGCGCAACAAGGACATGGGCATCGAGCTGACCAGCGAGGCCAAGGCCCTGCTGGCCAAGAAGGGCTACGACCCCGTGCTGGGCGCCCGGCCGCTGCGCCGCACCATCCAGCGCGAGATCGAGGACCCGCTGTCCGAGCAGATCCTGTTCGGCGAGCTCGCCCCCGGTCAGATCGTGGTCATCGACACCGCGCCCGAGGACCCGATGAAGAAGGACGGCCCGCGCAAGTTCACGTTCCGGGGCGAGGCCAAGCCGTCCGCGCTGGCGCTCGACGAGCCGCCGGCAGGGATCACCGCGGAGTAAGCCCAGCACCACGCAGCGGGGCCCGGACGAGCAGTCGTCCGGGCCCCGTTGGCTGCGCGGACCGATCAGAGCCCGGCCTGGCGTGCACCCGCAGCCGCACTGCGCCCGCGGCATCAGCCGGGCAGCGCGAACCGACCGTCCGGCAGCGGGTCGATCAGACCGTCGGCGACCAGGGTGTCGAGCGCGCGCTCACGCTGCACCGGATCGGCCCACACGACGTCCAAGGCCGGCTTGCCCACCGGGCCGGGCGCCCCCCGCAGCACCCTCATCAGCAGCCCGCGCACCTGCCGGTCCGTCCCGGCGAAGCGTTGCGGACGGACGCTCGGGCCGTCGTAGACCGGCCGGCCGGCGAGCACCCAGGCGCACCGATCGGCGATCGGACAGTCGGGACACCGCGGGGCCCGGGCGGTGCACACCAACGCGCCGAGCTCCATCAGCCCGACGCTGAACCGGGCCGCGGTCGCGGGCGTCGCGGGCAGCAGGGCCGCGACCGCAGCATGATCGCGGGCGGCCGAGGGCGGCCCGGCGGCGCCGTGGCCCAGCACGGCCCGGGCTACCACCCGGCGCACGTTGGTATCGACGACCGGGACACGCCGCCCGAACGCGAACGCGGCGACGGCCCGAGCCGTGTAGGCGCCGATCCCGGGCAGCCCGGCCAGGTCGTCGACCTCGGCGGGCACAGCGCCGTCGAACCGGGCGGCAATGGCGACGGCGCAGGCGTGCAGCCGGAGGGCGCGGCGGGGGTAGCCGAGCCGGTCCCACACCCGGACCGCCTCGCCGGGAGGATCGGCGGCCAGCGCGGCGGGCGTGGGCCACCGTCGCAGCCAGGCGGCGTAGACCGGCAGGACGCGAGCGACCGGCGTCTGTTGCAGCATGACCTCGCTGACCAGGACGGCCCACGGGCTCGCGTCCGGGGCCCGCCAGGGCAGATCCCGCGCCGAGCGCGCGTACCAGGCGAGCACCGGGCCCGCGATCTCAGCCATCGGCAGGCATCCTCGCACGCCCGGCGATCGCAACTTGAGCGCGTCGGCCCGGGCCGCTTATGGGCAGACGCTAGCGTGACGAGGTCATGTTCCGTCCCGTTGGATCCCAGCCGCCCTCGGTGTATTGGCGACGCCGGCTGTTCGTGTTCGGCTCGGTCGTCCTGCTGCTCGTCCTCATCGTCCTCACGGTCAAGACCGCGACGTCGGGCGGGAGCAGCACCGCGGCGGGCGCCGGGCCGTCGGTCACGCCCTCGGTCACCCCGTCGGTGAGCTCGTCGGCGCAGTCCTCGCCGAGCAGTACCGCGGCGTCGAACAGCTCCCAGTCGGGCTCGGTGTCACGTTCGGGGTCCTCCTCGGTGCCACCGGCGCGCTGCATCGCCGCCAACCTCGCGGTCAGCGCGGTTGTCGGCAAGACCAGCTACCACGTCGGCGATCAGCCACTGCTCGAGCTGCAGGTGACCAACACCGGCACGAAGCCCTGTGTGCAGGACCTCGCCGACCGGGAGGTTGAACTGCGCGTCTACAACGGCGAATCACGGGTGTGGGGCAGCCACGACTGCAAGATCGAGCCCGGGACCAACGACCGGACCCTGGCGGTGCAGACGCCGGTCCGGGTGGCGATCACCTGGTCCGGGCTGACGTCGCAACCCAACTGCGCGGGCACCCGGCAGCGCGTGGGGGCCGGCACCTACACGCTGTACGCGGTGCTGTCGGGCCAGACCGGCAAGGCCACCCAGTTCTCGATCAGCTGAACCGGTCGATGATCGACACCTCGGCCAGCCGGGAGATGCCTTCGCGCACGGCTCGCGCGCGGTTCTCGCCGACGCCGTCCACGACCTGCAGGTCCTCGACGGAGGCGGCCAGCAGCTTCTGCAGGCCGCCGAAGTGCTCGACCACGCGATCCAGGATGGACGGCGGGATCCGGGGCACTCGCGCCAGCAGCCGGTAGCCGCGCGGGCTGACCGCGCTGTCCTGCGCTTCGGGGGTGCTCGGCAGGCCCATCGCCCGAGCGACCTGGGTGAGGTCGAGCAGGTCGACCGCGGAGAGCTCGCCGAAATCGCGCAGCACGTGGCCGACCGCGCGGGCGCGGCGACCGCTGGGCACGTAGTCGCGGGTGATGAGCTCACGGTCGGCGTCGACGCCGGCCATCAGCTCGTCCAGCTGCAGGGCCAGCAGTCGGCCGTCGGTGCCCAGCTCGACGACCTGGCCGGTGACCTCGTCGGCGATCCGGCGCACCATCTCGAGGCGCTGGGCCACGATCGCGGCGTCGCGCACCGTCACGAGATCCTCGATCTCGAGCGCCGACAGCGCGTGGGACACCTCGTCGAGACGGGCCTTGTACCGCTCGAGGGTGGCGATGGCCTGATTGGCTCGCGACAAGAGTTCGCCGGTGCTCTCAAGGACGTAGCGGCGCTCCCCGATGTACAAGCTGATGATCCGCATCGACTGGGACACCGAGATCACCGGGAAGCCGGTCTGCAGCGCGACCCGCTGCGCCGTGCGGTGCCGGGTGCCGGACTCCTCGGTCGGGATCGCGGGGTCGGGCATGAGATGGGTGGCCGAACGCAGGATGTGCAGCCCGTCGGTGCTGAGCACGACCGCGCCGTCCATCTTGCACAGTTCGCGCAGCCGCGTGGCCGAGAACTCGACGTTGAGGGGGAAGCCGCCGGTGCACAGGCCCTCGACGATCCGGTCGTGGCCGATGACGATGAGCCCGCCGGTGTTGCCGCGCAGGATCCGCTCGAGCCCGTCGCGGAGCTGGGTCCCGGGCGCCACGGTGGCCAGAACGCCGCGCAGCGTCTCGTCGTGCTCGGTGCTCGCCACGTCGGCTCCCTGGTGGATCGGTCGGCGCGGCCAGTGTATGTACCTGATCAGCGATGTTGCTGGGAATTCATCGGATCGGTATGAGGCCGGCCCGCCGCATGGCGGTGATCGCGTCGCCGAGGGTGCCGACCTCGACCAGCGTCGCCTTGGGGATCCGGCCCGCGAGCCGGGTGCGGCTGCCCGGCGGCACGAGCAATCGCTGGAAGCCGAGGCGGGCGGCCTCCGCGGTCCGTTCGGCCAGCATCGGGACCGGACGCACGTCCCCCGACAGCGCGACCTCGCCGATCGCGATGAGGTCGAGCGGGACGGGCTGGTTCTGCGCGGCGCTGATGACGGCCAGGCACACGGCGAGGTCGGTGCCCGGGTCGGAGACCCGCATCCCGGCGACGGTGGCCAGGAAGACGTCCTTGTCGAACAGCCGAAGCTTGCCCGCGCGTTCGCTGATCGCGATGAGCATCGCCGCGCGGGCGTTGTCGAGCCCGGACACGGCCCGCCGCGGATTGGGGTTGTTGCTGCTGGCGACCAGGGACTGGATCTCGGCCGTCAACGCCCGGTGACCTTCGATCGTGACCGTGACGCACGTGCCGGGAACCGGGGCGTCGCGCTCCTCGCGGTACAGGCTGCTGGGATCGACGACCTCGCGCAACCCGGTGTCGGTCTGCTCGAACGCCGCGACCTCGAGCGAGCCGAACCGGTTCTTCACCGCCCGCAGCAGCCGCAGGGACGTGTGCTTGTCACCGTCCAGGCTCAGCGTGGTGTCGACGATGTGCTCGAGCGCGCGCGGGCCGGCCACGGTCGAGTCCTTGGTCACCTGCCCGACCAGGAACATCGGAATGCCATTCGCCTTCGCGACCCGGCTGAGGGCCTGGGCCACTTCCATCGTCTGGGTGACGCCGCCGGCCCGCCCCTCGACGGCGCTCGACGCGACGGTCTGGACGGAGTCGATGACGACCAGGGCGAGCTGGGGGCTGTGGGCGTGGATGTGTCCGATGACGCTGGCCAGATCGGTGTCGTCGGCCAGCAGCAGGTGCGGGCTGGTCGCCCCGATCCGCTGCGCGCGAACCGCGATCTGCTCGACCGATTCCTCGCCGGACACGTACAGGACGGCGCGATTCTGGCGGCGGGCGACCGAGTCGGCCACGGCCAGGAGCAGCGTGCTCTTGCCCGACCCGGGCGGCCCGCTGCACAGGCAGACCTGGCCGGCCACCAGGCCGCCGTTGAGGACGCGATCGAACTCGCCGATCCCCGTCGGCAGGCGCCGGGCCGGGGCCCCGGTGACCACCTCGGAGACGGGGCGGGCCGGATGGGTGGGTGCGCTGCCACGGGCGTCGAGCCGCATGCCGGGGCGCGGTGGTGCCTGTTCGGCGATCGTGGAGAACTCGCCGCACTTGGGGCATCGGCCGTACCACTTGCCGGATTCGGCGCCGCAGGCTTGGCAGCGGTAGGTCGTGGAGAGCTTGGGCACCGCTCAGCCCGCCCAGGTCGTGCGGTGGCCGGTCACTCCGCGACCGTAACGGCTGCGTCCGACAGATCAGCCCTGTTGGCCGGTGGCCGACGGTCCGGGTATGACCGACGTGTCCGGCGACGAGCTCAATTGGATCGGGACCGGGACGGTGATTGTGCCCGCCAGCTCGAAGGTGAAGCTCACCTGCACGATCGTGCCGGGGTAGAGCCGGCCCCGGGTACCGGTGAGCAGCAGCGCGCCCGTCGCGTCCGGCACGCCCCACGAGACCCGGCCGCCGGGCGGGAGCGAGACCGACTGCAACGGGGAGGGGACCCGTGGCGCCGAAGCTGAGGACGGCGCGCTCGCAGCCGATTCCGACGTGCTGGCCGAGGTGGATTCACTCGCCGAACTGCTGCTTGTCGACGGGCTCGTCCCGGTGCTCGACCGCTGCGCGGCGACGGCCCGATCCGCGGCCGCAATCGTGCGGTACGCAGCCCAGCCGCTGGCCGCCGATGATGTGATCGAGGTGAGCTTGTCGGTCGTCTCGCCGGTGTTCACGATGACGAGCCGGAGCCGGGCGGAACTGCCCGGCGCGTAGGACGTCGCGGCTGGCGCCTCGATGGCGAGCCCGCGTAGAGCGATCGAACCCAGCGTGCGGTTGACGCCGTCCAGCGTGGCCTGCTCGTTGGCGGTGGCGGCCTGCTGACCGGCGGCGCAGGCGGTCGTCAGCAGGGCTGCGGCGACGGCCAGGCCGAGCCCGATGCGCCGCACGGTGACCGGCTCTGCATTCACGTCGACTCCTGGCAAACGGGCGGACGGGCGGCGGCGGCCGTCCGCGGACCTCGCGGCGACCGGCTCACAGCCTAGCGAGCGCTCTCCGCGCACTGATGCGCGGCGTCCGGAGGGCCCGGTGCCGGGAACGCTCGGCCACCGTCGATACGGGCGCCCGGGCCGGTGGCAATTCAACTCGCCGGGGGTCTCGGCAATGTGCTGCGTGTTACTCTTGAGGAAGCGAAAGGGGCTTCATCACATGACTTTCAAGGTCGGCGAGACCGTTGTTTACCCGCACCACGGCGCCGCTCTGATCGAGGCGATCGAGGAACGACTGCTCAAGGGAGTGAAGAAGACCTACCTCCGTTTGAAGGTCGCTCAGGGTGATCTGACGGTACTTGTGCCGGCCGAGAACGCCGATGTCGTAGGCGTTCGCGACGTCGTCGGTCAAGAGGGCCTGGACAAGGTTTTCGAGGTGCTGCGGGCACCGCACACCGAGGAGCCGACCAACTGGTCACGCCGGTACAAGGCCAACGGCGAGAAGCTCGCGTCCGGTGATGTCAACAAGGTGGCCGAGGTCGTCCGCGACCTCTGGCGCCGCGACCGGGACCGCGGCCTGTCTGCCGGCGAGAAGCGCATGCTGGCCAAGGCCCGCCAGATCCTGATCAGCGAACTCGCGCTCGCCGAGGGCACCAATGAGGACAAGGCCGAGGTCGTCCTCGACGAGGTGCTGGGCGAGGCAGTGGCCTGAGTCCACCAAGCACAACCGCAGCAATGGCGGCGCACGGTCCACGGACCGTCGCCGCCATTGTCGTCGCTGCGGGCTCCGGTGAACGGCTCGGCGCGGACATCCCCAAGGCCTTCGTCCACGTCGGCGGCAAGACCCTGCTCGAGCACGCGGCCGGCCCGTTCGTCGCCCACCCGGACGTAGACGACGTGGTGGTCGTGGCCGCGGCCGAGCATCTCGAGCTGGCCGGCGCGCTGACCGGTCTCGACGTGGTCGCCGGCGGGGCGACCCGGCAGGCGTCCGTCGCCGCCGGCGTCGCTGCCCTCGACCCCCAGATCCAGTTCGTGCTCGTGCACGACGCGGCCCGCCCATTCGTCCCGGGCGTGGTCATCGACGCCGTCCTGGCCGCGCTGCGCGCCGGCGCCGAGGCGGTGGTGCCCGTCATCGGGATCCACGACACGGTGCGCCGCGTCGCCGCCGACGGCACGCTCGCCGACACGGTGGACCGGTCGACCCTCGCCGCGGTCCAGACCCCGCAGGGCTTCCGGCGCGAGGTCCTGGTCGAGGCGCACGAGCACGGCCTGGGCCTCGCGGCCACCGACGACGCCGGACTGGTCGAGGCGATCGGCGGACGGGTGACCGCGGTGCCGGGCGCCGAGGAGGCGTTCAAGGTGACCACGCCCGCCGATCTGGACCGGGCCAGATCCGTCGCCCGACTACGCTCGGCGGCGCCGCTGACCATGCCAGGAGGTACGCCGTGATCGCCAGCACCATGCAGGACGACTTCCAGCTCACCATCACCGCGCTGCTCGAACACGGCACCACGGTGTTCGGCGCCAGCGAGTGCGTTACCTGGCAGGGCGACGGCAGCCGCCGCGCCACGTTCGCCGAAGTGGGCGCCAACGCGCAGCGGCTCGCGTCGGCCCTGGCCGGCCTCGGGGTGCAGCGCGGTGACCGCGTGGCGACGCTGGGCTGGAACTCGCAGGAGCACTTGGAGGCGTACTTCGCCGTGCCCTGCATGGGGGCCGTGCTGCATACGCTGAACCTGCGGCTCCCGCCGGCGCAGTTGGCCCACATCGTCAATCACGCCGAGGACAAGATCGTCCTGGTCGACGGCTCCTTGCTGCCGCTGCTCGCCGCGATCGCCGCGCAGCTCAAGACCGTCGACGCCATCGTCGTCATCGGCCCCGGCGACGCGTCCGCCCTCGGTTCGGACGTGCCGGTCCACCGTTACGCCGACCTGCTGGCGGAGGCGCCTGCGTCCTTCGAATGGCCGCAGCTGGACGAGAAGTCGCCCGCGTCGATGTGTTACACCAGCGGCACGACCGGCGACCCCAAGGGCGTCGTCTACTCGCACCGCTCCACGTACCTGCATGCCTTGGCGACGCTGGCCAACACGGTCACCGGCGCCACCGAGGCCGACCGGGCGCTCGTCGTCGTGCCGATGTTCCACGTCAATGCGTGGGGCATCCCCTACGCGTCGATGCTGTCCGGCTCGTCGATGCTCATGCCCGGCCCGCACATGAGCCCGGCCGGGTTGTGCGACATCGCCGAAGCCGAGAAAGCCACCCTGATCGCCGCCGTGCCGACCCTGTGGGCCGGCATCCTGCAGCTCGGTCAGGAGCGCGAACTCGACCTGTCGGCCGTGCGGATGGGGACGTCCGGCGGCGCGGCGATCCCGCGCTCGCTGATGGAGGCGTTCCAGCACAAGTACGGCCTGCGGATCATCCAGGGCTGGGGCATGACCGAGACGTCGCCGGTCGGCGGCATGGCGCACCCGCCGGCCGACGTCGAGCTCGGAACTCCGGACGAGATGGACTGGCGGATGAAGTCCGGGCGCCTCATTGCGGGCGTGCAGATGCGCATCGTCTCCGACGACGGCGAAATCCTGCCGTGGGACGGCCAGGCCGTCGGGGAGATCGAGGTGCGGGGGCCGTGGATCACCGGCGCGTACCACCTCGACGCCGCGCCGGAGAAGTTCGACGACGGGTGGCTGCGCACGGGCGACATCGGCACCATCGACCCGCGCGGGTACTTCCAGATCACCGACCGCTCGAAGGACGTCATCAAGTCCGGCGGCGAGTGGATCTCGTCGGTCGAGCTCGAGAACCTGCTCGCGGCGTCGCCCGACGTCGTCGAGGCCGCGGTCATCGGCATCCCGGACGAGAAGTGGACCGAGCGCCCGCTGGCCTGCGTGGTGCGTCGCGGTGATGCTTCGCCGGTCGACCTGGCGGCGTTCCTCGACGGCAAGGTCGCGAGCTGGCAGGTGCCCGAGAACTGGACGTTCATCGACGAGGTGCCCAAGACCAGCGTCGGCAAGTTCGACAAGAAGGTCCTGCGCAGCCGGTTCCAGGACGGCGAGCTCGCGATCGAGCACACCAAGGCGCCCGGCGGGAGGTGAGCGCCGTGCCTGATGTTCGAACGGGCATCGGGGTCGACGTCCACCCGGTTCAGGCCGGCCGGGACTGCTGGCTCGCCGGGTTGCTGTGGCCGGGGGTGTCGGGCTGCTCCGGGCATTCCGACGGTGACGTGGCGGCGCATGCAGCGTGTGACGCCCTGCTGTCCGCCGCCGGGATGGGGGACCTCGGCGCGGTGTTCGGCACCGACGACCCGAGGTGGGCCGGTGCGTCCGGGGTGACGTTGCTCGGCGAGGTGGTGCGCCTCGTCGCGGCGTCCGGGTGGACGGTCGGCAATGTCGCGGTGCAGGTGGTGGGCAACGAGCCGCGGATCGGGCCGCGTCGCGCCGAGGCCCAGGCGACGCTGGCTGCGGTGGTGGGCGCGCCGGTGTCACTGGCCGCGACCACGACCGACGGGCTCGGGCTGACCGGCCGTGGCGAGGGTCGCGCCGCGATCGCGACCGCCCTGATCTCGCGCTGAAGGCTGGTTCGCGAACTTCGGGCGGGCTGCGCGCGGGGCCGGAAGATCGACGAGGCGGCCGGAAGATCTACGGACAGCCGAGGGCTTGGGCCAGGTCCGTCCAGAGATCTTCGACGTGTTCGATGCCGACCGACAGCCGCAGCAGGGTCTCCGGCGTGCCGAACGCCGCGTCGATCTCGTGCCGCGCGCGCCGCTCGATCAGCGACTCGACGCCACCCAGGCTCGTCGCGTGACTGATCAGCTGCACCGACTCGCACACCCGCTCGGTGTCCTCGATCGTGCCGTCGATCTCGAAGCTGACGACCGCACCGAAGCCGGCGTGGTCGCGGGCGGCGATGTCGTGACCCGGATGCGATGCGAGTCCCGGGTAGCGCACCCGGGTCACCCGGGGGTGCTCGGCCAGCCGGGTGGCGAGCTCGAGCGCATTGGCCTGCGCGCGTTCCATCCGCAGCGCGAGGGTGCGCACGCCTCGGGTCGCCAGGTAGCACTCGAGCGCGCCCGGGATCGCGCCGGTCATCGTGCGCCGGACGTGCAGCGCGTCGGCCAGCGCCTCGTCCCGGGTCACCAGCACGCCCATGATCAGGTCGGAGTGCCCGGACAGGTACTTGGTCGCCGAATGCATGACGATGTCGGCGCCGAGATCGAGGGCGCGCACGACCAGCGGTGTGGAGAACGTCGCGTCGATGCAGACCAGGGCACCGACCTCGTGGGCGGCGGCCGCCAGCGCTGGGATGTCGGGAATCGTCAGCAGTGGGTTGGTGGCGGTCTCGAGCCAGAGCAGGTCGGCGCCGTCGAGGGCCGCCACCACGGCGGCGGTGTCGCCGATGTCGACGCGCCGGATGGTCATGCGACCCAGCGCCTCCTGACCGCCGAAGATGTCGACGGTGCCGGAGTACGCCTCGGACGGGACGACGGTGATCCCGCCGGCCCGCCGCCCCTCCACGACCGCGGCGGCCGCGGCGATGCCGCTCGCGAACGCCAGCGCGGTGCCGCCCTCGAGCGCCCCCATCACCTGCTCGAACGCGGCGACGGTCGCGGTGACGTCGTGGCGGGCGTACGCGTTCGCCTCGGCGGTGTGCCGGTACGGTGCGGTCAGCACGATCGGCGCACTCAGCGGCGCACCGGGTTCGTGGGGGCGCCCGGCCGCGACGACGATCGACTCCGGGCGCAGCTTGTCCTCATCCACGCCTCTCACGCTAACGGTCGGACTGCCCGAAAGGGCGGCGTGGACGGGCAGGGAGGCGCGTCATCCCCGCCGTAGCGTTCCGCCATGGCCATTCCCGATGCGCACGCCGTCCCGGAATCCGATGCGGCCTGCACCGAGTACGTCCAGGAAGCCGACCAGGCCTGGGAGGGCGGCAACCCGGACCACGCGTGGGACCTCTACTACTCGGTCTACCAGTCCGGCTTCACGACCACTGACCAGCGCAGTCACGTCGCGTACCGGCTGGCGCTCATCGCGGTCAACCGCGGGCAGACCGACGTCGCGTTCGACTTCGCGAGTGCATCGCACGAGCCGGGTGCCGCCGACCTGCTGAAGTCGACCGACAACGCCACCCCGAGCGACCCGGTCGCCGATCCGGACACGCCGCCCGCGACGATCGAGCAGACCGAGGACTGGTGGCAGGCCGGCGTGGCGGCGAAGGCGGCCAGCGACTGGGACCTGGCGCGGCGCTACTTCACGTCCATCGCCCTGTCGACGTGCAACCCGCCGAACGTGATCGCCAAGGCCGAGGTGAACGTCGGCGATGCCACCCACAAACTCGGCGACACCGAAAATGCCCGGCTCTGGTTCGAGAAGGCGCTGCCGAATCTCGATGACCCGGCCGCGGTGGCGCTGGCGCGCGAGATGCTCGGCGACGTGGGCGTCCATGCGCAGGCCGACACCAGCAGTCCCGCGGCCACGCAGGTCGTGGACGGCGTCGAGTCCTATCAACTGGGTGACGTGGCGGCGGCCCGATCGGCGTTGGAGGCCGCCCTGCACCTCGACGGGCCCGCCGACGTGAAAGGCCGGGCCCACTACTACCTGGGGGCGATGGACTACCAGGACAAGCACTACGCCAACGCCCGCAACCACCTGGAGGCGGCGGCCGCCAGTGCGCCGGCCCAGGAGAAGGCCTGGGCGAGCGAGATGCTGACCTGGCACTGGGAGGAGACGCCGACACCCTGATCGGTCGGGCAGGAGGTGCCCCGGTCGGTCCGTACGATGGGCGGGTGAGTCTGCAGCTCTACGACACCGCGACCCGGTCGCTTCGACCGTTCGAGCCCCTCGAACCGGGCCAGGTGTCGATCTACCTCTGCGGGCTCACCGTCCAAGGCCCACCGCACATCGGACACGTCCGCAACTGGGTGACCTTCGACATCCTGCGCCGGTGGCTCGAGCTCGCCGGCCTCGACGTGACCTTCGTCCGCAACGTCACCGACATCGACGACAAGATCATCGCCAAGTCGGCCGACGCACACGAGTCGTGGTGGGCGCTGGCCTTCCGCAACGAACGCACGATCATCGAGGCCGAGCGGATCCTCGGCTGCCGGCCGCCCAGCTACGAACCGCGCGCCACCGGCCACGTCACCGAGATGGTCGAGCTCATGCAGCGGCTCATCACGTCCGGGCACGCCTACGAGGTCGATGGCGACGTCTACTTCGACGTGCGGTCCTTTCCGGACTACGGCGCGCTGTCCGGTCAGCGCATCGACGAGATGCACGCAGCTGGCGACAGCGCCGGCGACTCCCGCAAGCGCGACCCGCGCGACTTCGCCCTGTGGAAGTCGGCCAAGCCGGGGGAGCCGTCGTGGGCGACGCCCTGGGGCCGCGGCCGCCCCGGCTGGCATCTGGAGTGCTCGGCGATGGCGACGAAGTATCTCGGCCCGACATTCGACATCCACGGCGGCGGGCTGGACCTCGTGTTCCCCCACCACGAGAACGAGCTCGCCCAGTCGATGGCCGCCGGCGACGGCTTCGCGCGGTACTGGATGCACAACGGGCTGCTCACGATGGCCGGCGAGAAGATGTCGAAGTCGCTCGGCAACACCCTGCAGGTCGGCGAGATCGTCAAACGCTGGCGTCCGGTCGAGGTGCGCTACTACCTCGGTGCGGCGCACTACCGTTCGACGGTCGAGTTCTCCGAGTTGGCGCTGGACGAGGCCGCGTCGGCCTACCGGCGCATCGAGAACTTCGTCGAGAAGGCCGGCGCGGTCATCGACGGCGCCGTCGGCGAGGTGCCCGACGCGTTCGGTCGGGCGATGGACGACGACCTCGGCGTCCCGGCGGCGTTGGGCGTCCTGCATGACACCGTGCGGGCCGGCTATGGCGCGCTCGCCGACGGGGCGAAGGAGACCGTCCGCGAGGCGTACGGGCAGGTCGCCGCGATGACGCAGGTTCTGGGCATCTACCCGGGCGACTGGAGCGACCAGTCATCCTCGGATCTGATCTCCGTCGTCGATCGGTTGGTCGAGGTCGCCCTCGAGCAGCGCGCGGCGGCGCGCGAGCGCAAGGACTACGCGGCGTCGGACGCGATCCGCGATCAGCTGGCCGACATCGGCGTCCTCGTCGAGGACACTCCGGACGGACCGCACTGGACGCTGAAGGGCCGTTGATGGCAGGCAACTCGCAACGCCAGGGAGCGATTCGCAAGTCGAAGAAGGGGCCGCAGGTCGGCTCCGGCGGGCAGGTCAAGCGCGCGCTCAAGGGCAAGGGCCCGACCCCGCCGGCCGAGGAGAGGAAGGGTCACCCGGCCGCCCGCCGGGCCGCGGCCGCCACCCGCCGGGATCAAGGCGGGCGCCGGCCGCGCGACACTCAGGCCGCCGAGCTGCTGGTCGGACGCAACCCGGTCGCCGAGGCGCTGCGGGCCAAGGTGCCGGCCACCGCGCTGTACCTGGCCCACGGACTCGAGACCGACGAGCGGGTCACCGAAGCGGTGCGTATCGCGGGTAACCGGGGGATCGCGCTGCTCGAGGTCAGCCGGGCCGAGCTCGACCGGCGTACCGGTGGAATCCTGCACCAGGGCATCGCGCTGCAGGTGCCCCCGTTCGCGTACCACGCACTTCCCGATCTGCTGGCCGAGGCGCTCGAGGCCGGCTTGCCCCCGCTGCTCGTCGCCCTCGATGGTGTCACCGACCCGCGCAACCTGGGCGCGGTGATCCGCTCGGCGCTGGCCTTCGGCGCGCACGGTGTGGTGATCCCGCAGCGCCGGTCAGCGGGCATCACGGCGACCGCGTGGCGGACCTCGGCCGGCACGGCGGCGCGCCTGCCGGTGGCCCAAGTGACGAACCTGGTGCGGGCGCTGAAGGACTGCAAGGACGCCGGGCTCTACGTCATCGGCCTGGACGCGGACGCGACGACCTACCTCGACGACCTGGAGATGGCGACCGAGCCGCTGGTGGTCGTCGTCGGCTCGGAGGGGCGCGGCTTGTCGCGCTTGGTTGGCGAGACCTGCGATCTGACCGTGTCGATCCCGATGTCCCCGGCCGCCGAATCGCTCAACGCCTCGGTGGCGGCGGCGGTGACGCTGGCCGAAGTGGCCCGCCGGCGGCGCCGCGAACTCTGACCGGACGCGCCCGCACCCTCGCCGCCCGCCACCGCGCCCCGGGCCCCGGGCGTCCGCGCTTTGCACCTTTCAGCTCCCCGGATTGGGCCGAAAAGGGGAGCTGAAAGGTGCAAAGCGCGGGGGGTTGGCGCGGGGGATTGGCGCGGGGGGTCGGCCGGTCAGACGATCTGGATGCGGAGCCGTCGGAAGCCGCGGCCCTTGTTCTCGAGCTTGGTCACCTCGACGCGGCCGATCATCGCGGTCGAGGCCACGTGCGTGCCGCCATCGGCCTGGGTGTCGAGCCCCACGATGTCGACGATGCGCACGACCTCGATGTCCGGCGGCAGCAGGTTCGTCGCCGTCCGGATGATGTCCGGGATCGCGAACGCCTCCTCCCGCGGCAGCGTCGACACCGCGATCGGCCGGTCGCGCGCGATCTCCTCGTTGCACGCCGCCGCAACCCGGTCGCGGAAGTCGGCCGGCACCTCGGTCAGGTCGAAGTCCATCCGGGCCGACAACGGCTCCATGTTGCCGCCGGTGACCAGCGCGCCGAAGTCGCGGAACACCACCCCGGTCAGCACGTGCAGTCCGGAGTGGGTGCGCATCAGCGCGGTGCGCCGCTCGTCGTCCAACGCGCCGCGCACCGCGGTCCCCACCGGCGGCACCGGGTCGTCCTCGGCCGGCAGCAGGTAGAGCTCGTCGCCCCGGCGCGTCCCGACGATGCGGGTGCGGACCCCGCCCCACAGCAGCACGCCCTCGTCCGGGGGCTGGCCGCCGCCGCCCGGATAGAACGCCGAGCGGTCCAGGACGATCCCCGACGACGGATCGGACGCCAGCACCGTGGCGTCCCATTCCCGGACGCTGGCGTCGTCGAGTTCGAGGCGATGGGTGTGCCCGTGCTGCACGTCAGTCATACCCCAAGTCTTTCGCACCCCACTGGCTTCGGAATCCCGGGACGCGGGCGCAACGGCCGAGCCCGCTCAGGAGTCGAGCGACAGCGAGCGGCGGATGACCTTGCCGGTCGCGGTACGCATCAGCGGCGTCGTCGTCAGTCGCCACCGCGCGGGCACCTTGTAGTACGCCAGCCGCTCGGCCGCGAACGCGTGCAGCGCACGTTCGGTGAGCCCGGTCGACGCCGTCACCACGATCGCCGCCACGGCCTGGCCGAGGTCGACGTCGTCCACTCCGAACACTGCGCATTCGACGATGTCCGGATGCTCGTCCAGGACGGCCTCGACCTCGGCCGGATAGACGTTCTCGCCCCCGCGCAGAATGAGGTCGCTGCGCCGGGACGCCATGAACAGCCGCCCGTCGCGCATCGAGCCGAGGTCTCCCGTCCGCAGCCAGCCGTCCGGCGTGAGCATGGCGTCGGTGGCCGCCGGATCCTCCCAGTAGCCGAGCATCGTGAACTGGCTGCGCAGCCAGATCTCGCCCTCCTCGCCGTCGGGCACCCGCGCACCGGAAGCGTCGCGGATCTCGACCGCGACCGACGTGATCGGCGGCCCGACCGACGTCGGGTGCAGTGCCAGGTCCATCGGCGTGGCGACCGTGGCGGCGGTGCTCGCCTCCGTCAGCCCGTAGCTGTCGGCCAGGGCAGCCTGGACGGTCGGCAGCGCCGCTCGCACCCGCTCCTTCAAGGCCGGCGACGACGGCGCGGAGTTGATCGACAGCGCCGCGAGCGAGGACAGGTCGTAGTCCGCCAGGGCCGCATGCTCGACCAGCCGGTGCGCCATGGTGGGAACGATCGCCCAGTTGGTGATCTTCTCGTGTTCGACCAGACCCAGTACGCGGTCGACGTCGAAGCGGCCGTCATCGATGACGACCGTGTCCCCGCTCGCCAGCCGCGGCAGCGCGAGATTGTGCAGGCTCGCGATGTGGAACAGCGGCAGGCTCATCAAGAACCGGCGGCCGCCAACCCGCGCCGGCATCCCGAGTGCGGCGGCCGTCTCGCGCGCCAGCGCGTCGGTGAACCGGTGGTACTCGATCACCGACAGCAGGTTGCGATGCGAGTGGACGGCGCCCTTCGGGTAGCCGGTGGTCCCGCTCGTGTACATGACGACCGCGGCCTGGTCCTCGTCCGGTGTGACGTCCGCGAGCCTGGCCGGTCCTCGTGCGGCAATCAGTCGCGGGATATCGGACGTACGCAGCACCGGCCCGGCCAACCCGTCGAGCAACGCGGCCCGGCGACCGTCCGCGACGATCACCGCCGGGCGCACTCGGCCCAATGAGTACGAGGCCTCGCGCGCCGTCCACCACGCGTTGCCGGCCACGACGACCGCTCCCAGCGAGACCGCGGCCCAGAACGTCAGCACCCAGTCGGGAGAGTTGGCGGCGAGGATCGCCACGCGGTCGCCGGGACCGACGCCGTGGTCGCAGGCGAGGATGTCCGCCAGGGACGCGACCGCGGCCGCATGATCGGCGAAGCTCAGCCGACGATCGCCCTGCACGAGGTACTCGACCGGCCCCAACTCGGCGGAGCCGGCCAGCCAGTCGCGCAGCGACGCACGTCGGTTCACGAACACCGGCACCCGAACGCCGCGCACGTCCTGCTCGGCGAGTTCGAACTCGCCGCCCGGACCGGTCAGCCGCGCGCGCAGGCCCGCGACGATCTGGGCTGCATCACTCATTGCCGCGAAGCTATCGCAGCCGGGGCGTCATTTCTTGTCGACGTAGGTGCGCGGGGGGACGAAGAACTCGGCCGGGGCCGGCTCACCGCGCAGTTCGGCAACCTGGCCGCGGACCGCATTCATGATCTCGTCGGTGATCTCCCGGACGAGGGTTTGGCTCGGCTCCTTGCCCCGGAAGCGGCTCAGGTCGAGCGGCTCACCCACGGAGGCGAGGGACGGACGGCGGCGGCCGAGCCGCTTGAGGCTGAAGCCGCCCATCCGGTGCGGGCCCCACTGGCCGATGGGTACGACCGGCGTGTCCGGCGAGAGCAACACCAGCCGGGCGATCCCGGTCTTGGCCTGCATGGGCCAGTTCTCGGGGTCCTTCGTCGTGGTCCCCTCGGGGTAAATGACGATGGCCTCGCCCCGCTCGAGCGCGGCAACCGCGTCGCGCAGCGACTTCGCCGCATCGGTCGTGCCGCGATACACCGGGATCTGCCCGGCGCCGTGCATCCAGCGTCCGACGATCGGCCAGTCGAACACCCCGGCCTTGATCATGAATCGCGGCACACGTCCGGACTGCCAGACCAGCCGGGCCATGAGGACGGTGTCCACCTGCGAGACGTGGTTGATCGCGATGAGCACGCCGCCCTGCTCGGGCGCGGGGACGCGGTCGAGGTGCTGCCAGCGGATCCGGAACAGCAGGCCGTCCAGCGGATACAGGATCATGACCCAGAGACGGATGAAGAACCCCGCCTTCGGCTTGTGCAGCCTGCTCACACGCGCCTCCTCGAAATGGCTACGGTCCCGTAAGTAGTCTGCCCGAATATCCGGGGCCGGACGCGCTGGGGTTGCGTCAGGGGCCCATACCGCCGTCGAAGGGCCGGTTCGCGTTCAGGAACAAGGTCAGCGCCAGCAGTTGGTCTACGGCCAGCTCGTCGCGGACCGAGCCCGCCATCAGGTCGGAGTCGCGGACCGGGTCGCCCTGCCGGGTCATCGCTTCGATCCGCAGCCTGTCGGCCCCGTCGACCTCGTTGGCATAGGCCGTCAGCGCCGCCACCCGCGTCAACGTCGTCTCCCACGCGGCGTCGACGACCGGCGCCGTGCCCAGGTCGGGCGCCGAGCCGGACGAGTACTCGTGGCGGGCCGAGGCGATCCGGTGCGCCTGGTCGTCGATCTGGTCCAGTTCGGCGGCGAGATCGAGCTGCAGCCGGTGGTCGTCGATCCGGCCGGAGCGCCACGCGTTGCTGCGCGCGATCCGCTCGGCGGCGTAGGTGGCCGCGATGACGAGTCCGCGCTCCTCGGATGAGGCCAGCGGCCCGGTCCACACCTGGCGCGACTCCCATTGGCTCGCCGCCGCGATCGCTCGTCGCTCGGGCGCGTTCAGCCGTAGGGGGTCCCGCGACACGTAGCGGGCGCCAGCCGCAGCGAGCACGGCGAAGGGCACGAACAGCACGCCGGCGACGATCGCGAGCGCGACGTGCCCGGCGCCCGCGAGCGCGCCGGCCGCGACGACATCCAAGGCCGCGAACGTTGACGACGGCACCACGACCCGCGGCAAGACGCCCCGGCGCGGGTGGTCGGCGCCGATCGGGGACAGCCCGGTCGCGGCGCGGGAGGCCAGCTTCGCCTCGAGCGGCGCCGGCAAGGCGCCGAGCGGGGCGGCTGCCTGCACGCTCGGCTGGCGGGCGGAGATCGCCGATCCCGCGACCGTCGCCAGCACGCTCGCCCGCGCATAGGAGAGATCAGGCTCGGGTGCTGCGCCGGGTGCGTTCACGGTCCCATGGTGCCGGGGGGATGTCGTGCTGTCATTACACCTGGGTAGGCGCACAGGCGGTAGCCTCGACGCCGCTGCCGCCTTAGCTCAGATGGTCAGAGCAATCGCCTTGTAAGCGATAGGTCGTCGGTTCGACTCCGACAGGCGGCTCTGAGCGTTGAAATGTTCGGACGTCCGCCGCTCCGGTCGCAAGGTACTCCGGCTTATCGCCGAGGCTGTCCAATACGGAGATCGCCGCCCGGCTCGTCATCACCGACGAGACTGGCAAGACCCACGTCAGCCGCATCCTCGCCAAACTCGGCCTGCGCGACCGACCCCAGGCCGTGATCGCGGCCCACGAAGCGGGCTCGTCCTGCCATCGCGGATCGTCAGTCACCCGTCATGACGCGGGCATCACCCATTCGACTGGCAAAGCTTCACGATCTCTCGATCGACCGCCAGATCGGACGGATCGTGGCCGGCAACTCCGAGTGAGTGCCGCCGGGCGAGGTAGCGGACCGTGCGGGTTGTCTAGCGCTTCCCGGTTAAAGCCGGGCGCTAGCTGCGGGTCCGTGCTCTGGGCGGAACCGGCCTCTGACTCCGACGGTGCCGCAAGCGGATCGGCGAGCGGGGCATCACCGTCTTGACCAGATTGAATCGCCGGCGCGATCTGGCCGTTTTGAGAAACGCCCGGTAGGCCGCGGGTAGCCGGAATCTACGCCAAATGAGGGTGTTCCACCGGCGATCGCTTCGGCAGGGTTGGGCGGGGTCTTTGTGCGCGTGCACCACTCGGTCGCTTTCCACGGTCGTCGGACGGCGCCCGAAATGACCGAACGCCGCAAGGTGCCCGCGAGGTCGTCGTCGTCCCGTAAGGAGGGGTGCGGTGCGGAAACGACTCTTGGGTGCCGCCTGCCTGGTCGCGGCCGCTTGCGTGGTGTGCACGGCGCAGCCGATCTTTGCGGCGCAGTCCGGCAAGATCGTGGTGATCGTTGAGGAGAACGAGTCTTATACGAGCATCGTCGGCAACAGCCAGGCGCCGTACCTGAACCAGCTGATCAGCCAGGGATTGCTGTTCACCAACTACACCGCGGTTGCTGATGGCAGCAACCCGAACTACCTGGCCATGACCAGTGGCCTGACCTCCTTCGGCTCCTCGCCACCGAAAAACGTGTTTCAGGCGATAGACGGCACCGCTGGCGCGCTGACCTGGAAGGAGTTCATGGAGTCGGCGCCGGGCAACTGCGCGAACGGCAATAGCGCCAATATTCCCGGTACCAGCACCCCGCTCTACTCCGCAGACCATGACCCGGCCTATTCCTACCGGGCCAACACCACCTGCAACGCCAACGGCGTCCCGATGACCAGCACCACGTTCAATCCGGCGAATCTGCCCAGCCTGAGCTATATCGTGCCCAACCAGTGCGACGACATGCACACCCTGCCTGGCAGCGGCCGCGCCTGCCCCGCGTACTACGGCTCCAACGCCGGGAGCAGCCTGATCCGGCTGGGCGACAGCTGGCTGGCCAAGGTCGTCCCCCAGCTGCTCGCGCAGCCCGGCGTCACCGTGCTGATCACCTGGGACGAATGGTCAGGAGGCAGCGCGCCGACCGAGCACGTCGCGACGGTGGAGGCGGGCGCGGGCGTCACGCCCGGGTCTACCGACGGGTCCGCCTACACCCACTACGGCCTGGAGGCCGGGCTGTACCGCTACTTCGGCCTGGGCACCGCCCCGAACAACGGCGCTGCAGCTACGCCGCTGCCCTTCGGGTCCGGCCCCGGCCCGTCCCCCAGCCCGTCGCCGACCAGCCCGACCCCGACACCGACACCGACACCAACCAGCCCGACCCCGACCCCGACACCGACGCCAACCAGCCCGACCCCGACCCCGACCACAACCGGGTGCTCCGGTGCCATCACCGTGGATCCGTCGAGCCCCGCCGCCGTGCACAGCACCTACGGA
>DATAQD010000137.1:0-6246 GCA_036264855.1 Jatrophihabitans sp.
CGGACCGTCATGCTGCGCCTGCGCTTCGACGACTTCACCCGGATCACGCGCTCGCATACCGTCCTGCGCGCGACTTGGGACACCGCGCCGATCCTGGCGACTGCGCGCGGCCTGCTGGCCGCCGCCGCCCCGCTCGTGCGCGACGGCGGCCTGACCCTCGTCGGCATCTCGCTGGCGAATCTCGATGACGCCGATTCGATCCAGCTGGAGCTGCCGTTCGCGGCCCGCGAGGTCGGCGCGCTCGACCCGGTGCTGGACGGCATCCGGGACAAGTTCGGCAAGACCTCGGTGCAACGCGCCGTGCTGCTGGGCCGCGAGCCGGGCCTCGAGATGCCGATGCTGCCCGACTGAGGCCTACGCGGGGCCCTGCTGGATCGCCCAGCTGTTGCCGTCCGGATCCTTGAAGAAGATGAAGGAGTTGAACGGCGCGTCGGAGGGGTCGCGCCCCGGCACCGGCTGGCCGTGCTCGAAATGCTGAATCTCGCCGCAGTCGACGCCGCGCTCGATGAGTTCGGCGTGCGCCTTGCCGATATCGGACACGGTGACCTGCAGACCGCCCAGCGATCCGGGTTCGGACGGGTTGATCCCGGTACCGATCGTGATCGAGCAGGCCGAGCCGGGCGGCGTCAGCTGGACGACCCGGAAATCGCCGTCGCGGTGATCGACGTCGACGTTGAAGCCGAGTTGGTCGGCGTAGAAGGCCTTCGACCGGTCGACGTCGGACACCGGCACCACGATTACTTCGAGTTTCCAGTCCATGGCAATGCATCCTTCCCTAGCAGTGGTGGATGCGTGTGTAACGCGCGGCAGCGGGCGAACTCATCGGTGTCCGAGCCCTGAGTTAGCGTCGCCCTCATGGCCAGTTCGTTGCGCAACATCACCGTCGACTGCACCGACGCCCGAGCGCTAGCCCGGTTCTGGTCCGAGGTCCTCGGCTGGAACGTCTACCTGGATGACGACCCGGAAGTGCTGGTCGCCCCGGCCTTCCCGCGGGCCGGCGAGGTCCCAACCATGCTGTTCATCCCGGTCCCCGAGCCGCGCACCGTCAAGAATCGGGTCCACGTCGACCTCGAACCCACCGACCGCACGCGCGACGAAGAGGTCGCCCGGCTGGTCGAACTCGGCGCCACCGTGGTCGAGGACCACCGCGCCGACGACGGGCTGGGCTGGGTGTGGCTCGCCGACCCGGAAGGCAACGATTTCTGCGTGGAGCGCGGAGTGGCCGAGCGCGCCGCCACGACCGGTCCGCGCAGCTTCCGCGTCTCCGAGGCGGACTGAATGTCAGACCGCGATCGCGTCGATCCCGGGACCCATCCGGCCGACCACTAGAACGTGTTCCACGCAACCACTAGCGTGCGTCAGATGGCCACCCGCGCGGAGTTAGACCTTGCCCTGCAGCACTACCAGGCGACAGTGCGCCGCGCGCACGCCGAGCAGAACTGGAACCTGTTCGCCGAGCTGTTCACCGAGGACGCCCACTACAACGAACACGCCTACGGCCGGTTCAGCGGCCGTCCGGCGATCGCGGAGTGGGCGGTGCGGACGATGACGACGTTTCCCGGGAACGCGATGATCGAGTTTCCGGTCGGCTGGGCCGTGTTCGACCCTGACCGCGACTGGATCGTCTGCGACATCCGCAACCTGATGCGCGATCCGGGCGACGGCAGCCGGCACGAGGCGTCCAACCTCACGATCCTGCACTACGCCGGCGACAACCAGTTCTCCTACGAGGAGGACGTCTACAACCCGATGCGCTTCATGCAGATGGTCGCCGGATGGGCCCGCATCGCCGACGCGCACGGCCGCCTCGGCGAAGACGGGAGACGTTGGCTCGAGCGCTTCGGCCGCTGACTCCCGCCCGCCGAGTGCCGGGGACGGCGGACGGTCGGCCCGCTGTTCGGGCCGCGGATCGGCTTTGCAAGGCTGCTCGCGTGGCCACCGCCGAACTCGTCGCCCGCGATCTCGCCGCGGTCTGGCATCCCTTCACCCAGCACTCGCTGTGGCCGGCCGACGACCCGCTCGTGATCGACCGCGCCGCCGGTGTCTACCTCTACGACACCGACGGGCGCCGCTATCTCGACGGCTGCGCGTCGCTCTGGGTCACGGTGCACGGGCACGGGACGCCGGAGATCAACGACGCAATCCGGGTCCAGCTCGATCGCCTCGACCATTCGACGTTCCTCGGTCTCACCCACGAACCGGGGATCCGGCTGGCGGAGGAGCTGCTGCGCGTCGCGCCGGCCGGGCTGTCGAAGGTGTTCTTCGCCGGGGACGGCTCCTCGGCCGCCGAGGCCGCGATCAAGATGGCGTACCAGGCCGCGACACAACGCGGTGAGGATCGCCCGCTCTACGTGCACTGCGCGGAGGGCTATCACGGAGACACCCTCGGCGCGGTGTCACTCGGCGGAGTGGCGCTGTTCCACGAGACGTATCGTCCCCTGCTGATCGAGACCCGAATGGTGGCGTCGCCCGGCGTCCTGGCACCGGGACAAACCCGCACGGCGCGGGCGGCCGAGGTACTGGCCGAGATGCGGTCGCTGCTGGACCGGGAGGGCTCCCGGGTGTGCGCCGTGGTCGTCGAGCCCATGGTGCAGGCCGCGGGCGGCATCCTGACGCACGACCCGGCGTTCCTGGTCGGGGTGCGGGCACTGTGCGACGAGTACGGCGCGGCGATGCTCGTGGACGAGGTGGCCACCGGCATCGGCGCGACCGGACGGTGGTTCGCCGTCGAGCACGCGGGCGTGGTGCCCGATCTGCTCGTCGTCGGCAAGCGCGTCACCGGCGGCGCGTTGCCGCTGTCCGCGGTGCTCGTCCGCCCTGCGGTGTACGAGGGCTTCCTCGGCGCGGCCGCCCGCACGTTCTTCCACGGTCACACCTACACGGCCAATCCGCTGGCCTGTGCCGCGGCGCTGGCGAACCTCGCGCTCATGCATGCCCGGGAGACGGTGGCCCGGGCCGCGGTCGTCGGGGAGCGCCTCGGCTCGGGCCTCGCCGACCTGGCCGGGTACGACGGCGTCGCCGAGATCCGTCGCGTCGGAACCATGACCGGGGTGGAGGTGCGGTCGGTGGGGGAGCGGACGGGGTACGAGGTCTGTCGCGCCGCGCGACGGCGGGGCGTGATCATCCGGCCGCTCGGCGACGTCGTGGTGCTGATGCCGCCGCTGGGAATCTCTGACGGCGAGCTCGCCGAGTTGCTGGCGGTCGTCGACGAGTCGGTGCGTGAGGTCGTGCAGTGACCGACCCACTCGACCGATTGCGGGAACGGCTGGCGGCGCGCGAGGCGGCCGGGCTGCGGCGGGTGTTGCGGCCGCGGGCGGCGTCCGAGGCCGGGATTCTGGATCTCGCCGGGAACGACTACCTCGGCCTGGCGCGGGATCCGCGAGTGGTCGCCGCGGCCGCCGACGCGGCTCGGGAGTGGGGGGCCGGCGCGACGGGGTCCCGGCTCGTCACCGGAACGACCGAGCTGCACGCCACGTTGGAGGCCGAGCTCGCGCGGTTCTGCGGCGCGCCCGCGGCGCTGGTGTTCTCGTCCGGTTATCTGGCGAATCTCGGCGTGTTGACCGTCCTGGGCGGGCGCGACGTCGCGATCGTGTCCGACGCCGGCAACCACGCGTCGCTGATCGACGGCTGCCGGTTGTCCGGTTCGGATGTGACCGTTGTGCCGCACCACGACCTGGACAAGCTCGACGCCGCGCTGGCCGGGATCGCCGCGCCCAATCGCGTCGTCGTCACCGACGCGGTGTTCTCCGTGGACGGCGATCTCGCCCCGCTCGCCGCCATGCACGCCATCGCCCGTCGGCACGGCGCGCTGCTGGTCGTGGACGAGGCGCACGCCTTCGGCGTGGTCGGCGCCGCCGGGCGCGGCGCGGTCGAGGCGGCGGGGCTGGCGGGCGCGGTCGACGTCGTCCGCACGGTGACGCTGTCGAAGTCACTCGGCGCGCAGGGCGGTGCGGTCCTCGCCGCGCCGGAGGTGATCGACCTGCTCGTGTCGACGGCGCGGGCGTTCATCTTCGATACCGGGCTCGCCCCGTCTTCCGCCGGCGCCGCACTGGCGGCGCTGCGGGTGCTGCGCGACGAGCCGGAGCGGTGTACGGCGGTGCGGGCGCACGCGGCCGACCTGGCCGACGCGGTCCGCGGGCTCGGCGTCGAGACCGTGGTGCCGGACGCAGCGGTGGTTCCCGCGTTCGTGGGCGATCCGCGCCGGGCCGTCGCGGCGGCGGCGGACTGTCTGGCCGCCGGGGTCCGGATCGGCTGCTTCCGGCCGCCGTCCGTGCCGGCCGGGCGCTCCTGCCTGCGGCTGACCGCGCGCGCCGACCTGACCGCGGACGATCTTGCGCGCGCCGTCGCCGCGCTGGCCCAGGCCCTGGCATGAGTGTTTGTCGCGCCGCTTTGCTCTGCTCAGTGGGAGTAAGCACATGCGTGCTCCTGATTAGCAGAGCAAAGGAGCGCGACAACGCCATCGTGACTCCATCGACGTGCGGATGAGCGTCCTCATCGTCACGGGCACCGGCACGGGCGTGGGCAAGACCGTCGCCACGGCCGCGCTGGCGGCGCGGGCACCGGGCCGCGTAGCGGTCGTCAAGCCAGCGCAGACCGGCGTCGGCCCGGGCGCGCCCGGCGACCTGGCCGAGATCACCCGGCTGGCCGGCATCACCGACGTGCACGAATACGCCCGCTACCCCGACCCGCTCTCGCCGCATCACGCCGCCAACCGCAGCGGCCGGCCCGCACTCGAGTTCGCGACCACGGTGCGGCGCATCACTGACCTGGACGCCGTTCGCGACCTCGTCCTGGTCGAGGGCGCCGGCGGGCTGCTCGTGCCCTACACATCCTCCGATCGATGGACGTTGGCCGACCTCGCCGCCACCCTGCACGCGCCCGTCATGGTGGTCACTCCGCCGGGCCTCGGCACGCTCAACCACACTGCGCTGACCGTCGACCGGCTCGCCGAGGACGGCATCGACACCGCCGGCATCCTGATCGGGAGCTGGCCGAACGATCCTGACCTCGCCATGCGCTGCAACCTGGCTGACCTCGCCGAGCTGGGGCCGATCGCGGGCGTCCTGCCGGACGGAATGGCCACGATGAAAGACTTCCGCCAGCGCGCCCGCGCGGCACTGACTCGGCGGTGGGGCGGGATTTTCGACTGGCCCGCCTTCCTGGCTGCGGCCCGACCTTAGGAGAAGCGTGGACATCCTCGAGACGGCGCGGCATCAAGTGCTCGGCCAGGGCGTCGGGTTCACCGCCGAGCAGGCGCTGGAGGCTCTGCGCCTCCCGGACGATCAGGTCGACGCGTTGCTCGATCTGGCCCATGAGGTGCGCACGAAGTGGTGCGGCGACGAGGTCGAGGTCGAGGGCATCGTCTCGCTCAAGACCGGTGGCTGCCCCGAGGACTGTCACTTCTGCTCGCAGTCGGGCGTGTTCGACTCGCCGGTCCGCTCGGCCTGGCTCGACATCCCGTCGCTGGTCAAGGCGGCTCAGGAGACCGCGGCCACCGGCGCCACCGAGTTCTGCATCGTCGCGGCGGTCCGCGGCCCGGACGAGCGGCTGATGCGGCAGGTGCGCGACGGCGTCGCCGCGATCCAGGCGGCCGTCGAGATCAACGTCGCCTGCTCGCTCGGCATGCTCACCCAGGCCCAGGTCGACGAGCTGGCCGCCATCGGCGTGCACCGCTACAACCACAACCTCGAGACCGCCCGCTCCTACTTCGGCGCCGTGGTCACCACGCACTCGTTCGAGGAGCGCTGGGAGACCTGCGAGATGGTGCGTAAGGCCGGCATGGAGCTGTGCTGCGGCGGCATCGTCGGTATGGGCGAAACCCTCGAGCAGCGGGCCGAGTTCGCGACGCAACTCGCCGCCCTCGACCCCGACGAGGTGCCGCTGAACTTCCTCAACCCGCGGCCCGGCACACCGTTCGGCGAGCTGCCGGTCATGGACGCGCAGGACGCGCTGCGGGCCATCGCGGTGTTCCGGCTGGCCCTGCCGCGCACCATCCTGCGGTTCGCCGGCGGCCGCGAGATCACCCTCGGCGACCTGGCCAAGGACGGCATGCTCGGCGGCATCAACGCGGTCATCGTCGGCAACTACCTGACCACGCTCGGCCGCCCCGCCACCGCCGACCTCGATCTGCTCGCCGACCTCAAGATGCCGGTGAAGGAACTCCAGAAGACGCTATGACCACGCTGCTCTACTGCGGCCACTGCGGCCGGGAGACTCTCGACGGCGCACATGACGGCTGCCGGCGGT
>DATAQD010000242.1:0-12278 GCA_036264855.1 Jatrophihabitans sp.
CGCGCCGTCCTGCGCGAGGACCAGTGGGAGGCGATCGCCGCACGGCTGGCCGGGCGCACCGTCGAGGTCGTGCAGCGCACAGGCTGGGGCAAGTCGGCGGTCTATTGGATCGCCACGGGTCTGCACCGGGCCCGCGGACGGGGCCCGACCCTGGTGATCTCGCCGCTACTCGCCCTGATGCGCGACCAGGTCGCGGCGGCCGAACGGTCCGGCCTGCACGCCGTCACCCTGAACAGCGCGAACATCGAGGACTGGTCATCGATCGAGGCGCGGATCGCCGCGGACGAGGTCGACGTGTTGCTGATCTCGCCCGAACGCCTCAACTCGGCCGGCTTCCGGGCGCGGGTGCTGCCTGCGCTCGGCCCACGCGTCGGAATGCTCGTCGTGGACGAAGCGCATTGCCTCTCCGACTGGGGTCACGACTTCCGCCCCGACTACCGACGGCTGCGCAGCGTCCTGGAACGACTACCCGCGGGCACGCCCGTCCTGGCCACGACCGCCACCGCGAACGACCGCGTCAGCCGCGACGTCGCCGATCAGCTCGGCACCGACACGCTGACGCTGCGCGGGTCCCTCGACCGCGAGAGCCTGGCGCTGTCCGTCGTCTCGACGCCCGACCTGCCGCACGCGTACGCCTGGATCGCCGACGCGCTCAACGGCGACGACCTCGATGGCAGCGGCATCGTCTACACGCTCACCGTGGACGAGACCACCCAGCTGGCCGACTTCCTGCGCTCGCAAGGCCTCGCGGTGGCGGCCTACTCCTCGGCCACCCCACCCGACGAACGGGTCGGGCTCGAACGCGCGCTGCTTGCGCACGAGTTGCGCGCGCTCGTGGCGACGTCCTCGCTGGGGATGGGGCTCGACATGCCAGACCTCGGCTTCGTGGTCCATCTCGGCGCGCCGGCGTCGCCGATCGCCTACTACCAACAGGTCGGCCGGGCCGGCCGGGCGCTCGACCACGCGAACGCCGTGCTGCTCCCCACCCACGCCCAGGAGCGCATCTGGGCCTACTTCGACTCGACCGCGTTCCCGCCGCAAGCCAAGGTGCGAGCGGTGCTCGACGCGCTCGCGGACGGCCCGTTGAGCCTGCCCCGGCTGGAGGTCGAGAGCGGCCTGCGGCGAGGACGGCTCGACTCGCTGCTGAAGGTCTTGGACGTCGACGGCGCGCTCGAGCGGGTGGACGGCGGGTGGGCCCTCACCGGTACGCCGTGGACCTATGACCACGAGCGGCACGCGGGCATCGCGGCCGCGCGGCGTCGCGAGCAGGACGTCATGCGCGGTTACCAGGCGAGCGCCGCCTGCCTGATGCGTACGTTGCGGGCCGAACTCGACGACCGCACCGATACCGACTGCGGGCGGTGTTCGGTCTGCACCGGCCGCCTCCCTGCACCGGGCAACGCCGCCGATCCGGGCACCGTCAAGGCCGCCCTCACCCATCTGCGCGCGCAGCGCGTGGTCATCGAACCCCGCAAGATGTGGCCGTCGGGCGCACCTCGACGCGGCCGGATCCCGGACGCGCAGCGCGCCGAGCCCGGGCGCGCCCTGTCCCGCGGCGAGGACGCGATCTGGTCCGACCCGGTGCAGGCCGCGCTGGCCCAGGACGCGCCCGTCCCAGGCGAGATCTTCGACGCCGTGGTCGACCTGCTCGCCTCGTGGGGCTGGCCCGCCGGCCGCCCGACATCAGTGAGCTGGGTACCGTCGCGCCGCTGCGACACCCTGCTCCGCGACCTCGCCGAGCGGATCGCGACGCTGGGCCGGATGTCGGTGACGACCCCGCTGGTGGCCGACGGGCCCGGGCGGCAGGGCGAGGCCGAGACCAACGCCGATTCGGCCGCGCTCGCCCTGCGGCGGCTGCGGATCGGCGGGGACGTCCCGCCCGGTCCGGTCCTGCTCGTGGACGACTCGACGCGCAGCGGCTTCACGTTGACGGTCGCGGCCGCGCTGCTGCGCGAAGCCGGCGCCGCAGCGGTGTACCCACTCGTGCTCCACAAGCAGTTCTGAGCTCGACCTCAGTCGGGATGCACCGGTTGGGCCAGGTGCGCCGACCACTTCTCCTCGATCCGGCCGTAGCGCCACACCAGCAACGCAACACACCAGGACGCGACGAACAACGCGACGATGCCGTATCCGGCGTAGTCGAGCGGGACCCGCGCGATCGCGGCCAATGGGCCGGACTGGATTCCGACCTGGTCGGCCAGCACCGTGCTCAGCTCGATCGTGCCGATGATCAACGCGACGGCGACCGAGATCGCGGTGATCGTGATGTTGTAGAACACCTTGCGGACCGGCTTCGCGAACGCCCAGCCGTAGGCGGCATTCATGAAGACGCCGTCCACCGTGTCGGCCAGGCACATGCCCGCTGCAAACAGGATCGGGAGCATCAGAATGGAGTAGAACGGCAGGTTGATCGCCGCGGCGCCACCGGCCAGCACGAGCAGGCCGACCTCGGTCGCAGTGTCGAAGCCCAGGCCGAACAGGACGCCGACCGGGTAGATGTGCCAGGGCTTGCGCACCGACCTCGTCAAGCCGTTGAGAAAGCGGTTCATGAACCCGCGCTTGTTGAGCTGGTCCTCTAGCTGTTGCTCGTCGTAGCGTCCGCCGCGCATCTCCCGGAAGATCTTGACGATGCCCACGAGCACAACGAAGTTGAGCAACCCGAGGACCCAGAGGAACGTGCCGGAGACCGAGGCGCCGATGATGCCGGTCACCGAATGCAGGCTGGAGCCGCTGTCGGCCACGGGCCGGGCAATGGCCTTCACACCGATCGAGAGCAGGAACGCGAGAACGAACACGATGGTCGAGTGACCCAGCGAGAACCAGAACCCGACCGACAACGGCTGGCGATCCTGGCCCGTCCGATCGGCGTCGGCGATCAGCTTGCGGGTCGTGTTGTCGACCGCGGCGATGTGGTCGGCGTCGAAGGCGTGCCGCAGGCCGAACGTGTAGGCCAGTACTCCGACCCCGACCCCGTACACGCCGCTCGTGCCCAGCTTGTAGTGCCCGGGCACGACGACGGCGAACAGGATCACGAAACCCAGGACATGCAAGAAGACGATGAAGCCGGCCATCCCGGCGAGCGAGGTCCAGTCCCGCCGGGTCAGCGAGTCGCGGAACGCCCCGAGCCCCGACCGGCGTCCGTCTGGCATATCCCGACCGTAGACGGGACTTGCCGCCTATTGCAACTGAGTGGCAACTAGGCGAGCGCCGCGGGAACGTGCGGGACCGACCGCGAGATCGCCCCGCGCGTCACGGTCGGCCACGCGACCAGGCTCACGGCCCGGCGACCGCCCGCATCACGTCGAGGCGATCGGTCGTGATGCCGTCGACGCCGAGGGCCGCCAGCTCAGCGGCGCGGATCACGTCGTTGACGGTCCACGCCACGACCCTGCCGGTCACCTCGCGCAACCGGTCCACGGATGCCGAGGTGAGCAGGGTGTGCCGCACCGAGACGCCGTCGTCGGGCAACTGGGCGCCGGTGATGACACGGTGCAGATCGCGGCCGTCCTTGATCGTGCGCCAGGTGCGAAACCCGGCGTCGCGGTAACGCGCCAGATCATCGGGTCGGTGGGTACTGACCCGGAATCGGTCCGCGGCGCCGAGCGTGCGGGCCAGGGCGTCAACCAACGCGGCCCGCCTGAACGCGTCGGTGTCCTTCGGATCGAGCAGGATGAGGCAGTCGGCCGGGATGCGGTCGACGGCATCGCGCACTACGGCGTCGTGCGGCGGGCCGGAGCGCCAGCGGAAGCGCCAGCTGTCGTGCTGGAGCCACCCCCGGACGCGAAGGAAAGGCAGGTAATGCGACACCAGGACTTCCCCGCCGGCCAGCTGGACGTCGAGCTCGAACGCTCCGGCGCCGGCGGCGACGAGCTGCGCGCAGCCAGCCGCGGTCGGCGGCGTGCGGTGCGCGACCAGCAGCATGCCAGGGAGTATGCGCGAGGATCTTGTCCATGAGGGTGCCGGTCCCGCCCCGGTGACAGCTTCTCGTTGGCCGCAGCGCTGGGAGGCGTTGCCATCCCGATGACGGAGGAACGCATGCCCGACTACCCGCAAGCGATCGTCCCGGTCGACCACATCGAGCCGGTCCCGCGCCGGATCCGAGCCATGCTCAGCGACCGGGTCGTGCTCGATACGACTCGGGCCCTGTACGTGTGGGAGCGGCCGCAGCATCCGCAGCTCTACATTCCGCTCGCCGACATCGACCCGGAGGCGTTGGTCGACGAGGACCACGCCGAGCGACTCAAACGCGGAACGGCGCGCCGGTACGGCCTGCGGGTCGGCGCGAGCTCGCGGCCAGGGTCCGTCCACGCCTACGGCGCGGACGCCATGCCCGGACTGGCCGGGATGGCTCGACTCGACTGGGGCGCCCTGGACGCGTGGTACGAGGAGGACGAACGGATCTTCGTCCATCCGCGCAACCCCTACAGCCGCGTCGACGCGGTGCGTTCGACCCGGCGGGTACGGATCGAACTAGACGGCCTGCTCCTGGCCGAATCGGCCGCTCCGGTGCTTGTCTTCGAGACCGGCCTGCCGACGCGGTACTACCTCAACCGCACCGAAGTGCGCTTCGAGCACCTCGTTGCGACCGACACCGTGACCGCCTGTCCGTACAAGGGAACGACGAGCGGCTATTGGTCGGCGCGGGTCGGCGACGCGACGTACCAGGATGTGGCCTGGACCTACGAGTTCCCGACCCGGGAAGTGCTGCCGATCGCCGGGCTCGTCGCCTTCTACAACGAGAAGGTGGACGTGATCCTCGATGGCGAGCGCCTGCCGCGGCCGATCACCCACTTTTCCTGACCGCGCGATCGCGCCCCCGAACGGACGCCAAAAAAAACCCGTCCGCCGCTTCGGTGGGGAAGCGGCGGACGGGCTCGCCTGGATGAGCGCGTCTCTCATGCAGGCTGGCCGAAGTCCTGGGTGAACCACACCTTGTGGTTGCGCAGGTCGAAGTAGACATCGATCCCGACGTTCTTGAAGTTGCGGTTGAGAATGTTCTGCCGGTGCCCGATCTCGCCGGGGGGCCGCTCGTTGAACATCTCCTTCTGCAGGGAGAGCAGGCCGGTCGTGCTCATCTCCGAGTTCCAGCCGACGTTCTCGCCGACCATGCGCCAGGCGTATCCGGCCCGGCTGATGCGGGTGGCGAAGAACGCCTCGCCGGCCAACTGGTGGGACATGACGTTCGCCCCGGCCATGGTCAGGTTGTGCCGGTGGGCGGAGAGAACGAGCTTGTAGTTCATCTGCAGGTCCGGGCGGCCGTTGTTGTGGCGCTCGGTGTTCATCAGGGTCAGCATCCGCTTGGCGAACGTCTGCGCAGTGGCACTGTCATAGGTGATCGCCGAGGCCGGCGTGGTCAGCTGTGGCGCGACCAGCACCGCGGCCGCCGCGGCCATCGCCGTCAGCGCGGACCGGAGCCGGCGGCTGGGCAGCAGCCAGGGCCGCAGCCGGACCGGGCGGGACGGGAGAATCTGGGAATTGGAAGGTGTCGACATGACGTCACATCGGCCTTTCGACGCGTATTTGTATCGGCTGATCTAGCCAATGGAAATACTCCAGGGAAAGCGAGCTGCGCACATGAGCAATGCGCATCGTCTTAGCCGGGGTAAATGCCTCCCGGATACCGGGCTAGGCGCATCCGGGCGAAGGTCCCAGGTATTTGGTCGGGCCGACCCGGGTATTTGGTAGGGCCGGCCCGGGCAGTTGGGCGCGCACAAGGAAAAGCCCCACTTGCACATTGCAAGAGGGGCTAATTCCGTTGTCTCGCGGTAGCGGTGGGGCCGGCGGCGGGGGTGTTACCGGCGCTTGCACTATCGAGAAACTGCTCGGCGCGCCCTTCGCGGGGGCTGTGGAAGGTAGCGCCTTGAGTAAGACTCTAGGTGGCGCGGCGAGCGCCGCGCAGAGCAGTCGACACCATAATTGGCCCCATCACTTGCATCGTCGCACCTAGTGCATCTGCATTAGTGGACAACCGCGACAGGTCAGCCGTCGGGCCCGGAGGGATATTCGATGACGCCCTCCCGGACCCCGGTCGCCACCGCTTCGAGCTTGGAATGGGCGTCGAGCTTGATCAGGATGGCTTGCACGTAATTGCGGACGGTGTTGACGCTCAAATGCAGGACTTCGGCGATCATGCGGTTGGCCATGCCGCGGGATAGCAGCACCAGGATCTCGCGTTCCCGCTCGGTCAAATCGCTGCCGACCGCGTGGTGGTTGCGGCTGAACCTCGACAGCACGATGGCCAGGTCCCGCGACGAGACGAGCGCCTCCCCAGCGCCGGCCACGCGCACGGCGTTAGCGACCTCGCTGGCGGCCCGGTCCTTGGTGAGGTAGCCCGAACAGCCGGCTTCCAGGGCAGCGAGCAGCACCTTGTCATCCGCCATGCCGGTCAGCATCACGATCATGGCGTCGGGTACGCGCCGCTTGATGTCGGTCGCGACGGCGATGCCGTCATGGAGCGGCATCCGGTAGTCGACGAGCACCACCTGCGGATCGAGGGCCACGGCCAGCTGGACGCCCTCGTCGCCGTCGGACGCGATCCCGAGCACCTCGATGTCGTCCTCGTCGGCGAGCAGCCGCGCGAGGCTGTCGGCGAACATCCGGTGGTCGTCGATGATGAGGACGCCGATCCGCTCCCGGACCTGCTTAGTCATCGAGAACCTCCCGAATGGTTTCCAGGAGCTGCTTCTCGCCCACGGGCTTGGCCAGCACCTGCCCGCTGCGGGGCGCGGTGCCGGAGTCGTACCCCGTCATCATGATCACGGGCACACCGGAGGAACGGGCTTTCAGCTGCCGCGCGAGCTCGTCACCGGGCATGCGCGGCATCGCCACGTCGGTCAGGACCAGATCGAAGGAGTCCGGCTCGCGGTCGAAGACCTCGAGGGCCTCGACGCCGTCCACCGCGACGACCACGTCGTAACCCGACTCCGCGAGCAGCCGCGACGTGCCCACGCGCAGCGGGGCCTCGTCCTCCACCAACAAGATCCGCTCGTGGCCCCGGGCGTGCACGTGTGGGGCCGGGAACTCCACGGCCTTGGCTACCTCGTCGCGGGTGGCATCGGTGACTACCCCGGCACCGGGCAAGCGCACCCGGACGGTGGTCCCCTCGTCCACGACCGAACGGATGTGCACGTCGCCCTCGTTCTGGCGCACGATCCCGTACACAGTCGCGAGGCCCAGACCGGTGCCCCGCCCCCGCGCCTTGGTCGTGAAGAACGGTTCGAAGGCCCGGGCGGTGACGTCCGCGGACATGCCGGTGCCGGTGTCGCTCACGCTGACCTGGACCATGCGCCGGTGCAACCCGTCCTCTTCGGTGACGTAGCCGGCGGCGATGGTGAGCCGACCGCCGTTGGGCATCGCGTCCCGCGCGTTGATCGCGAGGTTCATCAGGATCTGCTCGAGCTGGCTGCGATCACACGTCGCGATCACCGGGGTGTCCCCGAGCTCCAACTGCAGATCGATGTCCGCGCCCAAGGTGCGCCCCAACATGGAGCCCACGCCGCGCACGATGGTGCCCACGTTGAGGGGCTCCCGGTTCACGGGGTCCCGGCGGGCGAAGGTCAGAAGTTGTCGGGTGAGCGCGGCACCGCGCTGCGCCGCGGCCCGGATTTCGCCCAGGTCGGCTACGGCGACGGGGTCCTCGACCCGGCGGGCGGTCAGCACCACGTAGTTGAGGATGACGCCGAGCAGGTTGTTGAAGTCGTGCGCGACTCCTCCGGCCAGCTCACCCAGACTCTCGAGCCGGTCGGACTGCTCGCGCTGGGCCTGGAGAGCATGACGCTGGCGCTCGGCTTCGAGCTCGATCCGCTCGCGGATGTCGCGGACCGCGGCGAGCACCAGCAGTTTGCCGCCCTCGTCGGGGACCGCGCTCAACGTGATCTCGGCCGGGAACGTCCGGCCGTCGCGGCCCAGCCCCGACAGCTGCAGACTCGACGCAGCTGGGCGCCCCGGCGGGTCGGCCCGGTAGCTGGTGCTGTACTCGAGGAGCCGATCGCGGATGCCCGTCGGGACGAGGACCTCAACCGGTTCACCGATCAGCTCGGCCGCGGTCCAACCGAACAGCCGTTCCGCCTGCGCATTGACCAGCTCGATCCGACCCGTTCCATTGACGCCGATCGTCGCGTCCGGCGCGGAGGCCAGCAGCGCGCGGAACCGGGACTCCCGGCGACGCGAAACGGTCGCGTCCCCGACCGCTACCGCCACCACCATGCCGTCGGCGGTCTGGAAGGTGTTCAGGCTGATCTCGGCCGGGAACAGCGACCCGTCGCGGCGACGGCCGCAGCGCCCCGGGACCGCCTCGGGCGATCCGTCGGGCGGGGTCGACTCGGGGCCGCGGCGCGATTCGATGTGCCGCCCCACAACTCCGTCGGGCACTACGCACTCGACCGGCTGACCCACCAGCTCGGCTCGCGGCCAGCCGAAGAGGTGCTCGGTGTAATCGTTGGCGAACAGGATCACGCCGTCGTCATCGACCGCGAGCAGCGCGAGCGGCGCAGCGGCGAGCAGCCCCTGTACCACCGCATCGGACGCAGCCAACACCAGCAACTCCCCAACCGCCCTAACCCGTACACCTTGACCTTCACCCGCGCCGAGCGCGAGCGGGGACGGCGACGGGTGCCTCCGCCCTCCCCGCAACGGTGGGACGCGACCCGGTCTCTTGCCGACCGTAATCGAACCCGCACGTAGCGTAGCGCTGTCTTTACGGGCATCACACTCGCGGCCCACCCCCTGGGGCTCGGAGGCTTCCGAAGCGCCGACGAGCCACCGGCACCGTGCATTGGCGCAGCAGCCGGCAACGCCCGGGCGGCAAGGGATACTGACCGTCGCCGCCACACCTGCACATCGTGCGGGGCCGTGCCTGCGGCTGCGGGGCCGGCACCGGCGTTGCCGTGCACCAACCGGCCCGCGAGGCGAGACGAAGCGAGGTACCGGTCCATGGCCGCGAACGCGGGCGCCTTGCCCCTGACGGGCGAGCGCACAGTGCCGGGCATCCCGGAGGAGAACTACTGGTTCCGCCGACACGAGATCGCCTACGAGTACGTCCTCGCCCGGGTGCACGGGATCGTGCTCGAAGTGGGTTGTGGCGAGGGCTACGGAACGTCCCGGCTGGCATCGCGGGCCGAACGGATCGTGGGGCTCGACTACGACGCCGCCACCATCGCCCACGCCGCGGCCACCTACCCCCGGGCCCGGTTCGTCCGCGGCAACCTCGCCGCGCTGCCGGTGGCGAGCGAGTCGGTGCACGTGCTGGCGACGCTGCAGGTGATCGAGCATGTGTGGGACCACCCCCAGTTCGTCGCCGAATGCCTCCGAGTCCTGCGCCCGGGCGGGCGGCTGATCGTGACGACGCCCAATCGATTGACGTTCTCCCCGGGACGGGACGAGCCGGTGAACCCCTTTCACACCAGGGAGTTCACCGCCGCGGAACTGGTCGCGCTGCTCGAGAAGTGCGGCTTCGAGACCAGGGCGGTCCACGGGCTGCACGCCGGCCCGAGGCTGGCCGCCCTGGACGCCGCGTACGACGGGTCGTTCGTCGACGCCCAGCTCG
This sequence comes from Jatrophihabitans sp., assembly GCA_036264855.1. Lineage (GTDB taxonomy): Bacteria > Actinomycetota > Actinomycetes > Mycobacteriales > Jatrophihabitantaceae > Jatrophihabitans. The sequence goes on from DATAQD010000242.1 coordinate 9,545, forward strand.
CGACGCCGCCGGACGGCTGGACCCCGGGACTGCGGGCTGACGTCGCATCAATCACCGCGACCGACTTCGATGTGCTGCCCGCCAGCGACCGCGACGTCGACGCCGCGCTCGACCTCGTGATTCTGGCGACGCGCCCGCCGGCGTGAACCCGTCGACGGGAAGGATGCCGGCATGAAGGCCGCCGCGACGCCACTGACGCACCTGTCCGCCGTCCAACTTGCCGCCGCGATTCGCGCGGGCGAGACGACCTCGGCGGAGGTGGTCGAGGCCCACATCGACGTGCTGCAGCGTATTGCCGACACCAACGCGCTGGCGGCGGACCGCTTTGATCAGGCCCGCGACGAGGCGGCTGCGGCCGACGCCCGGGTCCACGCCGGTGAGCCCGACCTACCGCCGTTGCTCGGCGTGCCGGCGACGGTCAAGGAGATGCTGGCCGTGGCGGGAATGCCCCACACGGGCGGGTACCCGCACCGGCGCAAGTTCCGCGAGGTCGCCGACGCGCCCGTGGTGGCCCGGCTGCGCGGCGCCGGCGCCATCGTCCTCGGCGTCGGGAACACCTGCGGCGCATACATCTGGATCGAGTCCAACAATCCGCTCTACGGGCGGGTGGCCAACGCCTATGACCGCAGTCGCACCGCGGGCGGTTCGTCGGGCGGGGACGCGGTGATGGTCGGCTCGGGCGCAACCCCGATCGCGATCGGCTCGGATCTCGGCGGGTCGGTGCGCATCCCGGCCTTCTTCAACGGAGTCTTCGGGCACCTGCCCTCACCCGGCCTCGTCCCGCTCACCGGACACTTCCCGATGCCGGTCGGCGATGTCCGCCGCCGGCTCTCACCGGGCCCCCTCACCCGTCGGGCCGAGGACCTGATGCCCGTCCTGCGGATCATCGCCGGCCCGGACGGTGCGGACCCGCACACCACCGACGGCGTGCTGGGCGATCCGGGCGCGGTCAAACTCGCCGGAATGCCGGTGGTGGTGGCGACCCACTCGTCGACGGTGCCGCTGCGCCCGGTCCTGCGGCGCGCGATCGACAATGCCGCGCAGAGCCTGCAGGGTGGCGGCGCCGAGGTGAGCGAGGCGTCGTTGCGACAACTGCGCTGGGCCCTGGCCCAGTTCGGCGCGACAGCCGCCACCGAGATCGACTTGTTGCGGTCATGGACGGAAGTCACCGCGCCGACCGGCAAGCAGCGCCGACGCGCCCCCCTTGCGGTGCGCGGGCCGGCGGCGGTCCTCAGAGTGGTCGACGCGGCGCCGGTTCGGGCGATGCGGACTCGCGCGGCGCGCCGCCTGATCGACTCGGCCCAGCGCGCAGAGGACAGCCTCGTCGAGACCATCGGCGACGGCGTGCTGCTCTACCCGCCGTTTCCCCGGCTCGCCCCCCGGCACCGGCACACGCTGGGCCAGCCGTGGCTCGCGACCAACACCGCCGTCTTCAACCTGTACGGCTTACCGGCCACGCAGGTCCCGCTCGGACTCGGCGACGCGGGCCTCCCGCTGGGCGTGCAGGTGGTGGCGGCACCGGGCAACGACCACGTCGGGATCGCGGTGGCCCTCGAACTCGAGCGCGCCTTCGGCGGCTGGGTGGATCCGGCGCAGCGTCAGGCCTGAGCCGCCGGATCGACCGGCTCGGATTCATCGACGTCGGCCGGGTCGAATCCGGGGTCCCCGGCCCCGACAGTGGTGAGACGCCGCGCCCCCACGACCACCGGCCCCAGCGAGAGCGGGATGCCGATCGCCAACGCGATCGAGGTGAGCACGAGCCACAGACCGGCGTAGTCGTAGGAGTTGTCAGCGTCGTCGATGTACACCGCGCCGAGGCGGTCGCAGTCGACATGGACGTCACCGGTCAGTGGCGCGACGAACGAGGCGATCTGATGCGTCAGTTTCGTATCGGCGGATTCCGGACTGAGCACCAGAACTCGCGGGGCCGAGCCCGCGTCGGTCTGCGTGCACTGCAGGGCACGGGGGTCCAGCCCGAGCGCGACCTCCCGGTCGACGCCGCCGGCGATGGAGAGCCAATATGTGTGGCCCGCGGTGAGGTGCACGGTGGCCGGCGGAGCGCCGCCTGTGGTGTACGAGTGCCGCTCGCGCCCCGACTGGTAGCGGTACAGGATCCACAGCGTGGCCCCGAGGAGGATGAGCACCAGGCCTGCAGTTGCAGTGCGCATGCTCGGGATGCGGGAGTCGGCCACGACAGCAGACTAGTGCGGGCGGCCGTGAGTTCGTCGGCGTACAGCGACGTACGGGCTTGGATGTGCGGTGTTGAGTGGGAAGGTGTGTTCTGGAGTCTGTTCTACGGCTGTGGACGGTTGGTGCGGTCGGGGCGGATCACCGGGTCGCGGAGGGCCGTCATACGGGCGTGGGCCAGTCCCGGGTCCGGTACCTCGCGGCCGGCCGGCCGCCGGGTTGGGTAGTGGCGCGTTTCGTGACGGTCGAGGGGGCTGCGGCGGGCGGCCGCGAGCGCCGCTGGAGCGTCCGGCGGACGGTTCCGGCCCGGTCGGGGTGATCAGAATGGTGGCGGGTCGGGGTCGGGTTCGGGCGGGTCGGGCGGTGTGAGGGGTTCGGGTTCGGTGGAGGCCGGTCGGAGTGGTCGCCCGCGTTGGGTGAGTGGGGTGAAGGTCGACGGGTTTGATCCATCGACCTCGTCGTCGGCGTCGTCGTAGGCATGGGTGCTGGTGTGGTCGGGCTGGTCGGGGTCGGGTGGTCGGGGTTGGGGTGGCGGTAGCGGGGGTGC
>DATAQD010000271.1:0-17698 GCA_036264855.1 Jatrophihabitans sp.
CCCTGGAACGCCAGTTCCGGGGGCGCTGAAAGGTGCAAAGCGGGGGGGTTAGGCCTGGGGCGGTTCGAAGGTCGAGGTGCGCTCCATGCCCGCGGCCCGGCCCTTGGCCGAGATGACCAGCGCCATCTTGCGTGATGCCTCGTCGATCATCTCGTCACCGAGCATGGCCGAGCCCTTCGCGCCCCCCGCCTCGGACGTGTAGTACGCGTACGCGTCCAGGATCAACTCGGCGTGGTCGTAGTCCTCCTGCGACGGCGCGTAGACCTCGTTGGCGATGCCAACCTGGTCGGGGTGCAGGACCCACTTGCCGTCGAAGCCGAGCGCGGCGCTGCGCGATGCGACGCGACGGAAGCCCGCGGCATCGCGGATCTGCAGGTACGGGCCGTCGATCGCCTGCTTGTTGTTCGCCCGGGCCGCCATGAGGATCGACATGAGGATGTGGTGGTACGCGTCGCCGACGTCGTATCCGGGCGGCTGCTCGCCGACGACGAGCGACTTCATGTTGATGCTGGCCATGAAGTCGGCCGGCCCGAAGATGATCGTCTCGACGCGCGGGCTCGCCTTGGCGATCGCGTCAACGGCGATCAATCCCTGCGCGTTCTCGATCTGGGCCTCGATACCGATCTTGCCGACCTCGAAGCCCATCGTCTTCTCGATCTGGGTGAGCAGGATGTCCAGCGCAACCACCTGGTCGGCGGACTGCACCTTCGGCAGCATGATGCAGTCGAGGTTCGGGCCGGCACCCTCGACGACCTCGACCACGTCGCGGTAGGTCCAGTGCGTCGTCCAGTCGTTGACCCGCACGACGCGGATCTTGTCGCCCCACCCGCCCTCGTTGAGCGCCGCGACGATGTTCTTGCGCGCCTCCGGCTTGGCCAGCGGCGCGCAAGCGTCCTCGAGGTCGAGGAAGACCTGGTCGGTGGCCAGTCCCTTCGCCTTCTCCAGAAAGCGCGGGTTGCTGCCGGGGACGGCGAGACAAGAACGGCGGGGGCGCAGAGTTTCGGTCACGAGGGGCAGCATGCCCACCCCGTCGCTCGCGCGCCAAGCTCCTGTCGGGGGATTCACACGGCGCGCCCGGGCGGGAGAAGTGCCCGGTCGGACGCACGTGACGCCCTCGGGCGCAGCGACGTCGGTCGCGCCGGGGCTTCGCTTGCACCGGACGGCTCGGCGCGGCGACTAACCTGCTGACGTGACGTTCGACGGGCTCGGAGCATGAGTACCGGGACACGGGTCTTCCTGGCCCGCCTCGCCGGTATCGACGTCTTCGACCCGCATGGTGACCAGCTGGGGAAGGTCCGCGACGCGGTCACGATGCTGCGTATCGACCGGCAGCCGCCGCGCGTCATCGGCCTGGTCGTCGAGCTCGCCCAGCGGCACCGGATCTTCGTCCCGATGGGACGTGTGACCCGCATCGAGCCGGCGCAGGTCGTCCTGGCGTCCGGAACGATCAACATGAAGCGCTTCGAGCGGCGGACCAACGAAGTCCTCGTGATCACCGAACTGCTCGACCGGACCGTCACGATCCGCGAGAGCGGACAGAGCGCCAGCATCGTCGACGCGGGCATGGAGATGAACCGCGTTCGGGACTGGGTGATCTCCCGGCTGGCGGTACGCACGCAGGGCGCGCGACTCACGCGCCGTCGCGGTGAGCTGTTCCAGGTGGAGTGGAACGAGGTCGACGGGCTGGCCCTGACCGAGTCGCGTCAGGGCACCGAGGCCGTGCTGGCCATGCTGTCGGACATGCGGGCGGCGGACGTCGCCACCGCGCTGCAGGACATGACCGACAAGCGGCGCATCGAGGTCGCGACCGCGCTCGACGATGAGCGGCTGGCCGACGTCCTGCAGGAGATGCCCGAGGACGATCAGGTGGAACTGCTGCGCCAGCTCGCCGACGAGCGGGCGGCCGACGTCCTCGAGGCCATGGATGACGACGACGCCGCCGACCTGCTCGGTGAGATGCCGGCCGCCGACCAGGAGCGGCTGCTCGAGCTGATGGAGCCGGACGAGGCGGCGCCGCTGCGTCGGCTGATGACCTACGCCGACTACACCGCCGGCGGTCTGATGACGTCCGAGCCGGTGATCATGCTGCCGGACGCGACGGTCGCCGAAGCCCTGGCGCGGGTGCGCAATCCCGAACTGTCGCCGGCGATTGCCGCGCAGGTCTTCGTGGTGCGGCCGCCCCAGGGAACGCCGACCGGTCGCTTCCTGGGCACGGCGCACATCCAGCGGCTACTGCGCGAGCCACCGTCGGCCCTCGTCAGCGGGGTCTGCGAGAAGACCCCCGATGCGTTGCGCCCTGATGCCTCGATCGGCATCGTCACCCGGCACCTCGCCACCTACAACCTGGTTGCGGTGCCGATCGTCGACGACCACGACCGGCTCCTCGGCGCCGTTTCGGTGGACGACGTGCTCGACCACCTGCTGCCTGAGGGCTGGCGCGACAGCGACCGCGACCCGGAACTCGACCGGGTCCTGGACGCCGACCGGGCTGGGTCCGATGGCTGACGCGCGCGCCCGCCTGGACCAGCCCCGCGACGATCGGCGCGGCCCCCGTTTCCGTTACGACGCCGAAGCCTTCGGACGCTCCACCGAGCGCATCGCCCGCTTTCTCGGGACCGGCCGCTATCTCGTCTATCAGTCGGTGTTCATCCTGCTCTGGGTCGTGCTCAACACGATTCCGGGGATCCTGCACTTCGACCCGTATACCTTCACGTTCCTGACCTTGATCCTGTCCCTGCAGGCGGCCTACGCCGCGCCGCTCATCCTGCTCGCGCAGAACCGGCAGGACGACCGCGATCGGGTCAACCTCGAGGCGGACCGCGAGGAGGCGCGCCAGTCCAAGGCCGACCTCGACTACCTGGCCCGCGAGATCGCCTCGGTCCGGATGGCGCTGGGTGAGGTCGCGACGCGCGACTTCCTGCGCTCCGAGCTCGCCCGCGCCGAATCGGTGCGGGAGAGCAACCGGGAACGGGACGCCGAGCGCGAGACCGCGAAGGACGACCTCGACGTCTGACCGCGCCACGCGCCCATGCCGGGAACCGATCAGGTGCGCGATGCCACGCTCCGGCGCACCCGGCAGCACAAGATCCACGGCCCCGGGACCGGAAACCGCGAACCGCCGATGCCTACCCAGCCGGAACCCAGACTCCTCGTCGGCGCCGCTCTCGGCCCGTCGTTAGCCAGGCGCGCGCTTCACCCAAAGACGGCTCGAACGACAGCCGCCACCACCGCCGCGGTCACGACAACGACCAAGAACGGCGCCCGCCGCCACACCGCCACAGCCCCTACCCCGAACCCCGCCAGCCGGGCCCCGTCCAGATCGATCCGCCGCTGCGCCCCGATCGCTTCCACGACGACCAGGGCAGCCAGCAGTGCCACCGGCAGCAGCTCAACCATCCTGCGCACGTGCGACCGTTCGAGCACCCGCTCCGGAAGCAGATAGCCCGCCAGCTTGAGCAGGTAGCAGCCGGCGATCGTCGCGACGACCAACACCCACAAGTTCACGACGCGCGCACCCGTCCCGCGAGCAGCAGGGCCGCACACGCGGTCAACACCGGCACGCCCGGCGGGGTGAACGGGATCAGCGCCGCCGCGATCACCGCCCCGCCCACTGCCACCCGGACCTCGGTCACCCCGGCGCGGAGCCGGGGCGCGAGCAGAGCCAGGAACGCGGCGGGCACGACCGCGTCCAGTCCGATCGTCGCCGGATCGACCAACGAACCGACCAGAGCGCCGAGCAGCGTCGTGAAGTTCCAGAACCCGAAGACCGCGCCGAACGTCCACCAGAACGCGGTCCGCGCCGCGGGCGGTGACGGCTGCGCGACCGCCATCGCCGTGGATTCGTCGATCGTTCCGAGGGCAGCGAGCAACCGGCGCGCGCCACGGACCCGCAGCAGCGGCGACAAACGCATCGCGTAGAGCGTGTTGCGCGCGCCCAGCAGCAGCCCGCTTGCGAGGGCGGCGGCCATGCCTCCACCACCGGCCACGACGCCGACGACCGCGAACTGTGTGCCGCCGGTGAAGGCCAACAACGACAGCAGGCAGCTCTGGACGACCGACAGCCCGGCCGCGACCGAGCTCGCGCCGAAGGCGAACCCGTATGCGCCCACAGCGATCCCGACGCCCAGCGAGTCGCGCACGACCCCCGAGCGGGTAATGGCGTCACTCACCGCGCAGCCAGTCGCTCCAGCAGCCCGCCCAGCATCCGCAACTCCTCGTCGGTGTAGTGCGCGAGCCAATGATCCCGGATCCCGGCCAGATGCACGGGAGCCGCCTTGCGCAGGGCCTCGATGCCGGGCTTCGTCAGCACCGTGAACGTGCCCCGAGCATCACCGGGCGCCGGCTCGCGCCGGACGTAGCCCTCGGCCTGCAACCGATCGATGAGCCGCGTCAACCCCGATCGCGACAGCAGCACGCGGTCGGCGAGTTCGGCCATCCGCAGCCGGTGTTCGGGCGCTTCGGCGAGCTGCAGCAGTACGTCGTACCAGGTCAACGGCAGCCCGACGTCGGACAGTTCGCGCTCGAGCTCGCGCAGGACGTTCGCGTGCGCATACAGGAATGACCGCCAGATCCCGATCCGCCAGTCCGACGGACGCGGCGCGGCAGGGGGCGTAGGCATCACGACGCCCGATCCTACGTACCATCGGAACCGTGCCCCTACCCCTCGAGACCTCCATTCGCGCGGCCCTGGCCAAGGTGAACGACCCGGAGATCCGCAAGCCGATCACCGAGCTGGGAATGGTCGACGCCGTGGCCGTCGCGGCCGACGGCGCGGTCACGGTCGGCGTCCTGCTCACCGTCCCCGGCTGCCCGATGAAGGCCGAGCTGACCCGGAGTGTCACCGAGGCGGTGTCGCGCGTGGCGGGCGTCACCGCGGTCGAGGTGAAACTCGGCGTCATGACCGACGCGCAGCGCGGTGAACTGCGGACGATGCTGCGCGGCGACGGACCGGCGAACGAGATCCCGTTCGCCCAGCCCGGATCACGTACCCGGGTCTACGCGGTGGCCTCCGGCAAGGGCGGCGTGGGCAAGTCGTCGGTGACCGTGAATGTCGCTGCCGCGCTGGCCGCGAAGGGCCTCGCGGTCGGCGTGCTCGACGCCGACATCTACGGCTTCTCGGTGCCTCGCATGCTCGGCGTCACCGGCAAGCCCACCCAGGTCGATCAGATGATCATGCCGCCGGTCGCGCACGACGTGAAGGTCATCTCGATCGGCATGTTCACCCCAGGCAACACCGCCGTCGTGTGGCGCGGGCCGATGCTGCACCGCGCCCTGCAGCAGTTTCTCGCCGACGTCTTCTGGGGCGATCTCGACGTGCTGCTCATGGACCTGCCGCCCGGCACCGGCGACATCGCGATCTCGGTCGCGCAGCTCGTCCCCAGCGCCGAGCTGCTCGTCGTCACCACCCCGCAGCTCGCGGCCCGCGAGGTGGCTGAGCGGGCCGGGTCGATCGCCCTGCAGACCCACCAGCAGATCGTCGGCGTCGTCGAGAATATGAGCTGGCTGGAGATGCCGGACGGCAGCCGGATGGAGCTGTTCGGCCGCGGTGGCGGCCAGGCGGTGGCCGACTCGCTCGCCGCGTCGACCGGCACCCGCGTGCCGCTGCTCGGTCAGATCCCGATCGACCAGACGGTGCGCGAGGGCGGCGACAGCGGGACGCCCGTGGTGATCACCGCTCCGGACTCACCGGCCGCCACTGCCCTCCGCGGCGTGGCCGACGCGCTGGCCGCCCGCCAGCGGAGCCTGGTCGGCCGGCCGCTGGGGCTGAGCCCGGTCCGCTAGGTGGCGTCGTTGTCGTAGGGCGGGGCCGAAGCCTGCCGGGGACGCGGTGACGGCCGGGGTCGGCCGGCTCGCCTTGCACCGCTCGCCGGGGTGGCAGCTCCGTCCGATGAGGCCCGCGACGACTTGTCCAGGTTGACGCGGTCCGCCGGGTTGCGGATGGCGTCGGCCGCCTCGCGCACCGAGGCGCGCGGATCAGCGGCCCTGAGATCCTCGTCGCCGAAGATCGCGTCGCGCACGGCGGTGCGCGGGTTCAGTTTGCTCAGGTTGATCTCGTCACCGAAGACTGCGCGTTGCACGGCCGTGCGCGGGTTCAGCGTGCGCAGATCGACGTCGGCGAACTCCGGGCCGAGTTCGTCGCGCAACTGTTGCCGGGCGCCGGTGGCCATCTCGCGCAAGGAGCGGATCAGCCGGGCGGCGTCGCGAGTCAGGCCCGGCAGCCGATCGGGGCCGAGCACGATCAGGCCGACGATGGCCAGCACCACGAATTCCATGGGCCCGATGTTGAACATCAGTTGCCACCTAACCCAGCTTGACCGTCGTCGTCACCTTGGTCGACGAGTCCTTACGGTAGTACGTGAGGCTGATCTGGTCCCCCGGCCGGTGTTCCTGGACGATCACGACCAGCTGACCAAAGGTCTGTACGACCTTGCCGTCCGCGGCGATCACGACGTCGCCCGGCATGAGCCCGGCCTTGGCCGCCGGGCCGCCCGGCGATATCTGCTTGAGGTAGGCGCCGGCGCGCAGCCCGGACAGGGCCGTGGAGCCGGTTGCCCCGATCGTGGCGTGCGTGGCCTTGCCGGTGTGGATGAGTTCGAGGGCGATGCGGCGGGCGTAGTTGATCGGGATCGCGTATCCGATGCCCGAGATCGACCCCTGCGAGGTCCCCAGCGACGCCGCCGAGTTGATGCCGATCACCGCGCCGCTGGAGTTGACGAGGGCGCCGCCGGAGTTGCCCGGGTTGATCGGCGCATCGGTCTGGATGGCGTCGAGGTAGGCGCCGGGCGAGCCGTCGTCGTTGGTCTCCTGGATCGGCCGGTGCAGCGCCGACACGATGCCGGCGGTGACGGTGCCCTGCAGCCCGAGCGGCGATCCGATGGCGATCACCGGGTCGCCGACCGCGATCGTGTCGGAGTTGCCGAGCGAGGCGACGGTCAGCTCGTCGCTGGGCACCTTGAGGACGGCGAGGTCGCTGGCCGGGTCCTGGCCGACGATCTTGGCCTTCGCGGTGGCGTCGTTGCTGAACGTCACCACGATGGACGAACCCTCGGTCTGGGCGGCGGCCGCGACCACGTGGTTGTTCGTCAGCACGTCGCCGTACCGGTCGATGACGACGCCGGACCCGATCGCGAACTCGTCCGGCGTCTGGACGGCGATGGACACCACGGCCGGGCCCACCCGCTTGGCGATGCCCGCGACTGAAGTCGGGTTGCGTGTCACCGGAGTCTGGACCTGGGCGATCGATACGTCGGGGCGGTGCAACGCGTCGTGGACGTGGCCGGTCAGCCACCAGCCGGCGCCGCCGCCGATGAGGCCGGCGACGAGGGCGACGAGCAGGCTGAAGATCAGCGTCGAGACGCCGAACCGGCCGCGCCGGACGTTGTCTGGCTTCTCGAGGTCCTCGTCCTCGCCGTCGGCGGTGATCGCGAGGTCGTCCACCGCCTCGGAGTCCGCGTCGGGGTCCACCTGTTCCGGCCGACCGCCGGTGAAGATCGCGCCGCGGCCGAGCCAGTAATTGGAGGAGGGGTCACGCCACGGATCGCGGGCGGCGTCGGGTTTCCACCAGGGCGATTGGGGCGCAGCGCCCGAGGGCTGGATCCGGGTACCCGGCTGCGGCGCGAAGCCCTGCTCGGCCCCGGGTGGCGCGCCGAAGGCCTCGGCGAACATCGGCGGAACCGGGGCGTGCTCGGCGGGCCGGGGCGAGATCCGCTCCCCCGGCGCCGGGGCGAAGGGCGACGTCGCATCCGGGCGTCCGAAGACGGCCTGTTCCTGCGGCGAGACCATCGGCGGTGGCGGGCTGTAACGCGGCGCCTCGATGCGCGCGGCGAAAGGTCCCTCGACGCCGGGCGGGCGGGCGAACTCGGCGTCCGCGCCCGGATCCGGACGGTGCCCGGCGTCCGCGCTCCGATCCGGACGGTGCCCGGCGTCCGCGCTCGGGTCGGCGCTGCGCCGGCCCTGGTCGTCGGTCACGCGTCACTCCTCATCGCTGGCGTCTGGCACGTTTCCGAGTCTGCCCGAGGCGCTGCAGCGCGGGGGCAGCGGACTCAGGGGCGCCCGAAACGCAAGCCCGTGACGGCGGGCAGACCGGCCGCCGGGCCGGGGCCGGGATCGACGGTGTTGAGGTAGCCGCCGGTGCCGTTCTGCGGCGGCGTGCTCCCGTGGGCGACCGAACTCGCCGCCAGCGCGCCGGCCAGCACCATCACGGCCGCGCCGGCCACGAACGGTCGCGCCCGGTGGGTGGTGCGGGGAGCATCGACCGGCACCAGTGCGGCCATCGGCGCGAAGGTGGCCAGCATGGGCGTGCCGTCGGGGTCGATCGTCGTGGGCAGCGTGTTGATCGGCGTGGTCAGCGGGACCGAGCGCAGCCGGTCGAGGAGCGCGGTCGGCAGGGCCGGGGCGGCGGCGGCGCGCAAGGCCAGCACGGCCTCGCGCTGCACGGTGACCGCATGCTTGCATTCGCCGCAGCCGTTGAGATGTCGGGCCGCCCGCTCGCGCGCATGGCCGACGAGGACGCCGTCGGCGAACGCCGCCACGGCCTCGTCAGACAGGTGCTGGGAGTTCACCGCGACATTGCCTCCGCCGTGCGTACGGCGCCGGGCTCGGCCGGACGCTGGCCGGGCGCGCGGTGGGCCAGGGCCTGACGCAGCAGCACTCGGCCGCGGTGGATCCGCGAGCGCACCGTCCCGACTTTGATGCCCAGGGTGGCGGCGATCTCTTCGTAGGACAGCTGCTCGAGGTCACACAGGACCACCGCGACCCGGAAGTCCGGTGGCAGGTCGTCCAGCGCGGCCTGGATCTCGGGGTCGAGGTGCATCTCGTCGTAGGTCTGCTCCGGACCCGGGTCGCTGCCGGCGAGCCGATCACCGGCGTCCTCGGGCAGCGCGTCGAAGCGGATCCGCTGCCGGCGCCGCACCATGTCGAGGAACAGGTTCGTGGTGATCCGGTGCAGCCAGCCCTCGAAGGTGCCCGGCGTGTACTCGGCCAGCGAGCGGAAGACGCGGACGAAGGTTTCCTGCGTGAGGTCCTCGGCGTCGGCCCGGTTGCCGGACAGGCGGAAGGCCAGGCGGTAGACGCGATCGGCATGCTCGCGCACCACTTCGTCCCACGTGGGCGGTACCCACGTCGGATTTGCGGCGGTCTCGACCGTCATTCCCTCACCTCGCGTCCGTCCACCATCATGGCTCTACGCGGACGACACAACCAGAGCAACCTGTACGGAACCTAAACGCCATGGGTGCGCAGGCCGTTCCCGGGCGACCTCACAGCTTTCGAGACCGCCGCCACAGGTTCGGGCGCATTGGCGTCGTAGTCTCATCGCCCGTGCACACCTACACCGTCGAGGACGAGCGGATGTCGCGCACGCTGGCCGAGTTCTGCCTGAACCGGCTGGCCCTGCAAGCCCCGTTGGACCGGCCCGCAACCCCCGAGGAACTGGGGGAAACGGCCGGTCAGACGGTCACGGCCAAGGGCATCGGGACCGACGAGGCCCTGCGGCTGTGGCGCGACGTCCTGGGCCCGGCCTGCCTGTCCGTCGACCATCCGCGTTACCTGTCCTTCATCCCGAGCGCCCCGACGAAGGCGGCGGCGGGCTTCGACATGCTCGTCGGCGCCACCTCGATGTATGCGGGGTCCTGGCTCGAGGGCTCGGGCGCCGTCTACGCCGAGAACCAGGCACTGCGCTGGCTGGCCGACCTCGCCGGCCTGCCACCGGAGGCCGGCGGCGTGTTCGTCCAGGGCGGCACGATCGGCAACCTGTCGGCCCTCGTCGCGGCCCGCGAGTCCGCGCTGCATCAGCGCGGCCGGCGGCCCCACCGGTGGGCGGTGTGCATCACCGAGGAAACCCACTCGTCGGTCAAGCACGCGCTGCGCGTCGTCATGGACGTCGACACCGTCGAGGTGCCCGGCGACGAGCGGGGCCGGATGGTCGGCGGCGCATTGCAGCAGACGCTCGATTCCCTTCCCGACGAGGTCCGCGACGGCATCTTCGCCGTCGTCGCCACCGCAGGCACCACCAATCTCGGCATCGTCGACGACATCGCCGGTGTCGCGGCGGTCGCTCAGGACAACGGCTGGTGGCTGCACGTCGACGGCGCCTACGGCGGCGCCGCGCTCGCCGCACCCAGCGTGCGGGAGCTCTTCGCCGGGATCGAGCACGCCGACTCCTACATCGTCGACCCGCACAAATGGTTGTTCGCCCCGTTCGACTGCTGCGCGCTGATCTACCGCGACCCGATCCAGGCGCGCGCCGCCCACACCCAGCACGCGAGCTATCTCGACCCCGTCAACGTCGAGGGCGAATGGAACCCCTCCGACTTCGCGATCCAACTCACCCGCCGGGCCCGCGGGCTGCCGTTCTGGTTCTCCCTCGCAGTCCACGGGACCGACGCCTATATCGGGGCGATCGAACGGACGCTCACCGTCACCCGGGCCGGCGCCGAGCTGATCCGCTCGCGCGATCACGTCCGGCTGCTCACCGAACCGGACCTCTCGGTCCTGGTGTTCGAGCGGATCGGCTGGGACGCCGAGGCCTACGCCGAGTGGAGCAGCCGGCTGCTCGACGAGCAGATCGGCTTCGTGACGCCCACCAAGCACGCCGGTCAGGTGTGCACCCGGTTCGCGATCGTCAACCCGCTGACCACCGTCGACGACCTCGAGCTGTTGCTCGATTCGATGCGCTGATCCCGGCTCCGGCGGCGATAGGGTTCCCGGCATGGCCGACGCGATGCTCAATGAAGCCAGCCTTTCCTACGCGGAGTCCTTCGCCGTCGAGGACGACGTCACTGTCGCCGCCCGGGACCGGGGCCGCGAACTGGGCTGCGTCCCGATCGGTCCGGCCGGGGGCGCGACGCTGCGGGTGCTGGCCGCGGCCACCGGGGCGCGCAGCGTCGTCGAGGTCGGGACGGGCGCGGGGGTGTCCGGGCTGTACCTGCTCGGCGGCATGGCCGCGGACGGCGTCCTCACCACGATCGACGTCGAGGGCGAACACCAGCGGGCCGCCAAGGAGGCCTTCAGCGAGGCGGGCATCGCGTCCCCGCGGTACCGGCTGATCAACGGCTCCGCGGCCGAGGTGCTGCCGCGGCTGCGTGACGGGGCCTACGACCTCGTGTTCGTCGACGCCGACAAGACCGCGTACACCGTCTACTACGAGCAGGCCGTGCGGTTGCTGCGGCCGGGTGGGGTCGTCGCGTTCGACAACGCCCTGTGGCACGACCGGGTCGCCGACATGTCGCAGCGCGACGCCGACACGACGGTGCTGCGTGACCTTGGCCGCATGGTGCGTGAAGACGCCCGCTTCGTCTCGGCGCTGCTTGCCGTCGGCGACGGCCTGCTCGTCGCCGCCAAGCGCTAGCGAGCTGCGCCGCCTCTCGTCGGGCCGCTGTCCGCGGCGTCCGCCCGACGGGAACAATGGGACCCACCATGGCTTGCTACGTCGACGCCGTCCGTTCCTACCCGGGATCGGGGCTGCGGTTCACCCGCTTCTGCCACCTGCTCGCCGACACCCGCGAGGAGCTGCAGGCCATGGCCGATGCGTTGGGCATCCCGCGCCGATTCTTCCAGGACCACCCGTGGCGCTGGCACCACGACCTGCCCGAACACCTGCGCGAGCGCGCCGTCGAGTTGGGCGCCCGTGAAGTGACGCTGCACGAGGTCGGGTCGCTGTTGAAGGCGCGCCGGGCCGAAATCGGCATCGCGTAGGTTCGGTCGCGTGCGAATTGCGGTTCTGGCCGGCGGCATCGGCGGCGCTCGGTTCCTGCGCGGGGTCCGCGCGGCGTTTCCCGGCGACGAGATCACCGCGATCGTGAACACCGGGGACGACGTGACGCTGCACGGGCTGCGGGTCTGTCCCGACCTCGACAGCGTGATGTACACCCTGGCCGGGGTCCACGACGCGGAGCGCGGCTGGGGCCGCAAGGGTGAGACCTGGCGGATCAAGGACGAGCTGACCATCTATGGCGCCGAACCGTCTTGGTTCGCGCTCGGCGACCTCGACATCGCCACCCACCTGGTGCGCACCCGGATGCTCGAGGCCGGCTACTCGTTGACCGACGTCACGGCGGCGCTGGGCCAGCGCTGGCGCCTCGGGGTGACGCTGCTGCCGATGTCCGATCAGCGGTGCGAGACGCACGTCGTCGTCGACCTCGCCGACGACGACGGAGGTCCGGTCCGGCGCCGCGCCATCCACTTCCAGGAATGGTGGGTCAGGCACCGCGCGCACCTCGCGGCCCACGCGTTCGTGCAGGTCGGCGTTGACGAGGCGCGGCCGGGCGACGGCGTGCTCGCGGCGATCACGACGGCCGACGTCGTCCTGATCGCGCCCAGCAATCCGGTGGTCTCGATCGGTACCGTGCTCGGCGTGCCGGGCATTCGCGAGGCCATCCAGTCCGGCCCCGCGCCCGTCGTCGGCGTCTCGCCGATCATCGGCGGCGCCCCGGTGCGCGGGATGGCCGACGCGTGCCTGCCGGTCATCGGTGTGGAGGTCAGCGCCGAGGGCGTCGGGCGGTTCTACGGCGCCCGTTTGGACGAGGGCCTGCTCGACGGCTGGCTGATCCACGACACCGACCGGGCAACGGTGCCGGGCGTGGCCGTGCGGGCCGTGCCCCTGTTGATGACCGACGACCAGGCGACCGCAGCGATGGTGCGGGCCGCCGTGGAGCTCGCCTCATGACGTTTCCCGGCGATCACGCGGTTCCCCGGATCGAGGTCCTGCCCGTCCTCGGGATCGGCGAGCTGCGTCCTGGCGACGATCTCGCCACGGCGATCGCGGAGCACGCGGCGCTGCAGGACGGCGACGTGCTCGTGGTCACGTCGAAGGTCGTCTCCAAGATCGAAGGACGCCTCGTCGCGCTCGAGTCCGACGACCCCGACGCCCGGGAGGCGTCGCGCCAGGAGGCGATCGCGGCCGAGACGGTCCGCGTCGTGGCGCGACGCGGTCCGTTGAGCATCGTCCAGACCAGGCACGGGCTGGTGCTCGCCGCCGCCGGGGTGGATGCGTCGAATGTCTCCCGCAGCGAACTCGCCCTGCTGCCCCTGGACCCGGACCGCTCGGCCAATGACCTGCGCGAGGCCCTGCGCGACCGGCTGGGCGTCTCGGTCGGCGTCCTCATCACCGACACGATGGGACGGCCGTGGCGGGGCGGCCTGACCGACGTCGCGATCGGGGTCGCCGGGATTACCGCCGTCACCGACCCGCGGGGCCAGTTCGATCGATACGGCAACCGGCTGAGCGTCACCCAGGTGGCCATCGCCGACGAGCTCGCCGGCGCGGCCGACCTCGTGAAGGGCAAGCTGGGCGGCATCCCCGTCGCGGTGGTGCGCGGCTTCGCGCCCGACGGCAAGCTGCCCGACGACGGCGCCGGCAGCCGCGACCTGGTGCGCCCGGCCGACGAGGACATGTTCCGCCTCGGCACGGCCGAGGCGATCGCGCTCGGGCGGGCGGACGCGGTCGGAGCCGAAATGCCCGCCCCCCCTCTGCACGCCGATGCGGTGCAGGTGATCACCGACATGCGTCCGCACGAGGCGGCCGACTGCGCGGTCCAGCAGGCCTTCCTCGGCTTCCTCGCCGCGCGTCCCGACGCCCTGTGGCGCTCGTGCGTGCCCGGCCACCTGACCGCGAGCGCGCTGGTCGTGGACCCGACGACGCAGTCGGTGCTGCTGACGCTGCATCCGCGCGCCGGGATGTGGGTTCAGCTGGGCGGGCACTGCGAAAGCGATGACCGCACCCTGCTCGACGCGGCCGCTCGGGAGGCCCGCGAGGAGAGCGGGATCAGCTCGCTCTCGTTCGACCAGTCGCCGCTCGGCTTGGACGTCCACCCCATCACCTGCTCGCTCGGGATCCCGACCCGGCATTTCGACGTGCGGTTCCTCGCGGTCGCGCCCCATGGGGCCCAGCCGGTGCGCAGTGAGGAGTCGGTCGACCTGCGGTGGTTCCCGTGGGACGACTTGCCGCCGGGCGCCTCCGCTGAACTGCCGCGGCTCGTCGAGACGGCCCGCAAGCGCCTCGGGACATGAGCGCCCTCCACGAGATCGCGCCGCTGGCGCTCCACGACCCGGCGGGGACCCTGCCGTGACCACGCCACTCGCGGCGCTCGACGACTGGCCGGTGCCCACCGCCGCCGCCGTCCTGGTCGGCGCATCGGGCGTCCTGGCCACCCACGGTCCGATCGACCGCGAGTTCGCCCTCGCCTCCGTCACCAAACCGCTGGCCGCGTTGGCGATCCTGGTCGCGGTCGAGGAGGAAGCGGTCTCCCTCGCCGACCCCGCCGACGAGGCGCTCGTCCCCGGCGCCACGTTGCGGCACCTGCTGGCGCACGCGTCCGGGCTCGCCCCCGAGCGGCCGATCCGTTCGTTCCCGCCCGCGGTGCGTCGGGTCTACTCCAACGTCGGCATCGAGTTGGCCGCCGAGCTCGTCGAGGCAGCGACGGAGATGCCGTTCGCCCGCTACCTCGACGAGGCGGTGGTGCGGCCGCTGGGCCTGGCGAACACGTCGCTGCCCGGCTCACCGGCTCGGGACGGGGTGTCGACCGCCGCCGATCTGGCGCGCCTGATGTGCGAGCTGCTCAGCCCGACCGGCCTGCTTAGCGCGGCAACCCTCGCCGACCTGGCCACCGTGCAGTACCCCGGCCTGCGCGGCGTGCTGCCCGGCTACGGCGGTCAGGACCCGAACGACTGGGGGCTCGGCTTCGAGATCCGCGGGCACAAGTCGCCGCATTGGACGGGACGCGCGAACTCAGCCGGGACGTACGGGCACTTCGGGCAGAGCGGCACGATGTTGTGGATCGATCCGGCCGCCGGCCTCGGCCTGGTCGCCCTGGCTGACCGGGACTTCGGGGAGTGGGCGGCCGGGGCCTGGCCGGCGCTGTCGGACGCCGTGCTCGCCGCGGGGTGAGCCTCAGATCGCGCGGATGTCGGTGTAGGCGAAGCGCGGCCCGTACCGCGGTGCGGCGATCCCGGTCAGCTCGATCAACCGCATGACGCGCTGACGGTGCCCCGCCCACGGGGCGAGCAGTTCGAGCATCTCGGCGTCGGTTCCGCGCGGGCGGCCGGTCAGCAGGTGCACGACCATGTTGGGCAGGTGGTAGTCGCCGACGCTCACCGCGTCGGGGTGGCCCAGCGCGCGCTGCGCGGTCTCGGCCGCCGTCCATACCCCGATGCCGGGGACCACTTGCAGCCGGGCCAGGGCATCGCCGGGCGCCAGGTCCACGCACTCCTCGAGCCGTCGGGCCACCGAAGCCGCCGCGCGGATCGTGCGCTGGCGCTTCAACTCGACGCCCATGCGGTGCCAGTCCCAGGTCGGGATATCGAGAAGGGTGCGCGCCGACGGTGGCACCCGCAGCCCTTCGGCCGGCCCGGGCGCCGGAGTGCCGAAGCGCCGCACCAACAGCCGCCAGGAGCGGCGCGCCTCTTGCCCCGTCACCTTCTGCTCGAGGATCGCCGGCACCAGGGCGTCCAGGACGAGCCCGGTACACGGCAGCCGCAGACCCGGACGGCGTCGGCGGACCTCGTGCAGCGCCGGCACGTCAGTGACGTCGAGCCCCGACCAGTCGTCGCCGGCGCCCAGCAGCACGGGCAGCCGGTCGAGCAGCCACCCGGCGCCGGCGCCCCACGCCTGGGCCGCGACCTCGGTTCCCGTCGAGTGCACGGCGAGGGTTCCGGCACCGTCCGGTGTCGCACTCGCCATCCAGAATCGGCCGGCCGGGTCGACGCGATGGGCCGGGTCGTCCGGGCCGCGCTGGAGCGGCCCGAGCGTGGCCAGGATGTCGACCGGCCGGGCCGCGTCCCAGACCCGTTCGGCCATCAGGAGCGGATCTCGCCGTCGGGCCACACCCGGGCCCCGGCGGGTACCTGGGTGCCTGCCGCCAGCTGCGCCCCGTCGGCCACCATGACGTCCTCGAGGAGTACGCCCGCTCCGATCGTCGCGCCGGCACCGACAACCGAGCGACGCACGATCGCACCGGGTTCGATGCGCGCCCCGTCGAAGAGCACTGCGGTGTCGATGACGGCGCCCGCCCCGAGGACGGCGTCGCGGCCGACCGTCGAGCCTCCGGAGACGGTCGCGCTCGCGTCGACGCGGGCCCCGGGCAGCACGAGACGTTCGCCCGGGGCGGCCACGGCGGGCGACGCCGCGATGCCGCGCACGAGGTCGGCCGAGCCCGCGACGAAGTCGGCCGGCGTGCCGAAGTCGCGCCAGTAACCGTCGTTGACGTGTCCGAGCACGAGCGCACCGGCGGCGAGCAGGTCGGGAAAGGTCTCTCGCTCGACCGACACCGGCCGCCCGGCCGGGATCGAGTCGATCACCTCGCGGCGGAAGGCGTAGAGACCGGCGTTGATCTGATCGGTGACCGGGTTCGGGTCCTTCTCGAGGAACGCGGTCACCCGCCCGTCGGCGTCGGTGGGGACGCACCCGAACGCGCGGGGATCCGGGACGCGGTGCAGGCACAGCGTGACGTCGGCATTGCGACTGTGGTGGGTGTCGAGGAACGCGCGGAGATCGGACCCGATCAGGACGTCGCCGTTGAAGACCAGCACGGTGTCGCCCCGCAGAACGTCGGCGACGTTGCGGATCCCGCCACCGGTGCCCAGCGGTTCGGACTCGACGACATATTCGAGTTCGACGCCGAACGCGCTGCCGTTCCCAAAATGATCTTCGAATACCTCGGCCCGGTAGGACGTCCCCAGGACGATGTGCGAGATTCCGGCAGCGCGCACCCGGGTGATCACGTGGGTAAGGAACGGGACGCCGGCGGTCGGCAGCATCGGCTTCGGCGTCGACAGGGTGAGCGGCTGCAGCCGGGTGCCGAGGCCGCCGACCAGGATCACCGCATCGACGTCGGTCATGGGGTGCAGCCTCGCACACTCCCCGGCCGCGGCGACGGGTTAGCCCGGCAGCAGCCGCAACCAGGTCGTTCCGATGCCGAACGCGGCCTGGAGCTCGAAGCCGGTGGTCGGAATGCGCTGGGCCTTGTGGTTGCCGTCGACGCCGTCGACGTAACCCGCGAGCACCCGCCCGCGCCAGGCCCCGTTTCCGTCGCGCTGAGTGATCTCGATCTTGGTAACCGTCGCCAGGTGGTAGTACTGCGCCACCACCGCAGCCTTCATCGCCTTGGTGTAGGTGATGTACGGATCGATGGCCGCGGTGTCGTAGGGGTCGGCCTGGGCCGTCAGATAGGGCTGGCCGCCGTCCACCGTCCAGCCGCCGTTGGACGCGCTGAACTGGGCGAAGATCGTCGGCCCGCGGTAAGTCAGGACCTGGTTTGACGTGTACGCCGCCGCGGGCCCGTAGTCCTCCATTTGCCAGACGCCGGCGGCATCGACATACGCGCGACCGCCGTAGACCTGGCACTGAGTGGTGTCGCAGATGTCGTACTCGGAGCTCAGCGGGTGCTCGATCGCGTACCGCCCGTAGGAGCGAGCCGCGACGGCTTGGGCGTTGACCGCGGCCGCGGGCCACGACGTGGGGATCTCGCGCGGCACGACACCCGCCGTGTAGTGGTCGATCGAGACGCGGTTGACGGTGTAGACGCCGCCGGCCGACCCGGTCGCGGCCACCCGGACCGCCCGCAGCGTGCCGAAGTATCGATAACTTGCGCCGCCCCCTGCGAACAGTCGGACGGAGCGGCCGTCAGCGCGACGGAACGACGTCCGGTTCGCCAATCCGGTCCGGTAGGTCGTCCAGGTCGATCCTGGTGCCGCCTTCAGCTGC
>DATAQD010000272.1:0-23103 GCA_036264855.1 Jatrophihabitans sp.
ACCGCCGCCGCCCCGGGCAACACCCGGTCCAACAGTTTCGCCACTTGCCCGGGCGTGAGGTCGGCGCAGGCCTCGGCCCGCACCACAGCCCGGCCCCGGTCGATCAGCCCGGACCGCAGCGCCCGCGCCACCCGCGGCACCGCCGCCACCGCGTCGGCGTAATCCAGCTCCCGGCGCGCCGCCCGGCGGGTCAACCGCAACTCGGCCCGGACCTCATCAACCGCGGACTCGAACACTTGATCCGGCGTCCACCCCGGCCCACCCCCCGCGACCCCGCTCGACGGGTCCCGGGACGCGATCTGGGCCATCACCGCCCACACCCGGGCCTGCTGATGGGCCAGCTGCCGCCACTCCGCCGACAACACCTCCAGCAACTGCTCATCCGGGACCGCACCCAACTCGACCGGCGCCAGCACCGCAGCCAGCCGCGGGCCCGGCGCCATGCCCGCCACCCCGTCCGGAACCGCATTCCCGTCCTGCATAACCACCACGATAACCAGCAGGTCTGACAATTCCGCCGTTATCCACAGGCCGGATCCGAGAAACGTGAGAATACGTCACGTCCTCCACAGGAGAACAAGAAACCCGAACGAAACAGAAAGCCGAAGAACGAGACCCAGCCAAGCAACCGCCTCTTCGTCTGCGCGCCTTTCAGAAACGCAACCCGACCGAAACAGAACGCCGAAAACCGAACCAGCCCAGCCCGACCGGCACGTACGCCGGCGGCGCCGAACACCCCCCGACCGCCGCCTCCACCTCACCGACCGACCCAACCCCCGAAGGACTTACGGGCGGACCCACTAGCGCGCCGTAGGCTCGGGCACCGTGCTGCCCGATGTCGTCGCCACGCGCTACGTCACCCCTCTGCGCGAGGGTGGGTCCCTGCCGGGGCTGATGGAGGCCGACGACCTGGGCACGTACGTGGTCAAGTTCCACGGCGCCGGTCAGGGCCGCAAGGCACTCGTCGCCGAGGTGATCGTCGGCGGGCTGGCCCGGCGGCTGGGGCTGCCCACACCGTCAATCGTCACGGTCGAGGTTGACCCGATTCTGGCCGCCAATGAGCCGGACGAAGAGGTCCAGGATCTGTTGCGCGCCAGCCCGGGCCGCAACCTCGGCGTCGACTACCTGCCCGGCGCGCTGGACCTCGACGCGCCGGCGTTCGCTATCGACCCGCTGTTCGCGGGTCAGGTGCTGTGGTTCGACGCGCTGGTCGGCAACGTCGACCGCTCGTGGCGCAACCCGAACATGCTGTTCTGGCACGGGTCGCCGTATTTGATCGACCACGGCGCGGCCCTGACGTTCCACCACAACTGGCCATCGGTGGACGCCGCGGCCACCCGCCCCTACGACGCCCGGCAGCACGCCCTGCTGGGCAGCCATCCCGACGTCGCCGCCGCCGACGCCGCCCTGGCGCCCTTGATCACCGAAGGCCTCGTGCGCGACGCGCTCGCGGAGGTACCCGACGAGTGGCTCGACGGCGAACCGGGATTCGCCACTCCCGACGATGTCCGCACCGCCTACGCCGGTTATGCGGGCGCTCGGCTCGCGGCCCGGCCGGTTTGGCTGCCGGCCCTGCACGAGGCGGTGGCGGCCGGCCCCAACCCGGTGCCGGCCCGCCGCAACCGTCCGGGGTGGTTGGCGTGACCCGGTTCCCGTTCGAGTACGCGGTGCTGCGGATCGTGCCGCGCGTCGAGCGTGGCGAGTCGATCAACGGCGGCGTGCTCGTGTACTGCCGCGACCTCGACTACCTGGGCGCGGCGGTGCACCTCGACGTCGAGCGGCTCCGCGCGCTCGACCCGGGCGTTGACGTCGCCCATGTCGAAGCCGTCCTGCGCTCCATGGCCGACACCTGCACCGCCGATGGCGCGGGCCCTTCGTCGGCCGAAGACATCGGCCGGCGATTCCGATGGCTCACCGCTCCCCGCAGCACCGTCGTCCAGGCGGGGCCGGTGCACACCGGGCTGACGGCCGACCCGGGCGCTGAGACCCAGCGCCTGCTCCGCCTGCTCGTCCTCGCCGTGCCCGACTGAGCCCGGACAGCTGACCGTCTCGAAGGCTCAGCGCTCGAAGCGTCGCATTGCCACCGCGATGAGCCGGTCGACGAGAGTGGGGTAGTCGACGCCGGACGCCGCCCACATGCGCGGGTACATCGAGATGGGCGTGAACCCCGGCATCGTGTTGATCTCGTTGACGATCACCCGCTCGTCCGGCGTGACGAAGAAGTCGACCCGGGCGAGACCGGCGCAGTCCAAGGCGGTGAAGGCCCGGCAGGCCGCATCCTGGAGCTGCGCGGTCACCGCGTCGGGCAGCTGCGCGGGAACATCGAACTCGCACGCGTCGTCGAGGTACTTGGCGTCGAAGTCGTACCAGTCGTGGCCGGGCCGCAGCCGGATCTCGGCCGGGACGCTGGCCTCGGGCCGACCGTCCGGGCTTTCCAGCACACCGCATTCGATCTCGCGACCCGTGACACCGGCCTCGACGAGCACCTTGCTGTCATGCGCGAACGCGGCCTCGAGCGCCTCGGGCAGGTCCGCCCAGTCGGTCACCCGGGTGATGCCGACGCTGGATCCGCCCCGCGCCGGCTTCACGAACACCGGCAGCCGAAGGTGATGCAGGTCGGCGAGGGAATGCGCGCGCCCGCGCCGCAGGACCGCGAACTCCCCCACGTCGAGGCCGGCCGCGCGCAGCAGGATCTTGGTGAACTCCTTGTCCATGCCCGCGGCGCTGGCGAACACGCCGGCCCCGACATACGGGACGCCGGCCAGCTCGAGCATCCCCTGGATCGTGCCGTCCTCGCCGTAGCGCCCGTGCAGGACCGGGAACACCACGTCGACCGATTCCAGCGCCTGAACCGCCTGGCCGGGTTCGACGGTGACCAGCGATGTCGACGTGGGGTCGGCGGGCAGGACGACCGCGGTGCCCTTGTCGACCTCGGGCAGCGTGCGGCCGGTGATGCGCAGGGTCTCGGGGGACGCGTCGGTGAGCATCCACTGGCCCGACGGGGTGATGCCGATCGGGACCACGTCGTACTTGGCGGGGTCCAGCGCGGCGAGCACGCTGCCGGCCGAGACGACCGAGACGCCGTGCTCGCTGCTGCGACCGCCGTAGACCACCGCAACTCGGATACGACGCGTCACGCCGTCCGACCCTACCGAAGGCACTTGGGCTCAGACCTCGGATTTCACCGAGCGGGACATGAGCAGTTCGAGCATCTGCGGCGGCGTCATCCCGCGGAAGCAGACGGCCTCGACCGCGGCGGTGATCGGCACGTCGATGTCGTGGTGCTGCGCGAGCTCGAGCACCGAACGGCACGACTTCACGCCCTCGGCCACCTGGCCGTGCGTGGCCTCCTGCGCCTCGTCGAGGGATTCGCCGCGGCCGAGCCGTTCGCCGAAGGTGCGGTTTCGCGAGAGCGGCGAATTGCACGTGGCGACCAGGTCACCGAGGCCGGCCAGGCCGGCGAAGGTGAGCGGATCGGCACCCAGGGATTCGCCGAGCCGCGCGGTCTCGGCCAAGCCGCGGGTGATGACCGTGGCCAGCGAGTTGTCGCCGAACCCCATGCCCTGAGCGATGCCGCAGGCCAGGGCGATCACGTTCTTCACCGCGCCGCCGAGCTCGCAGCCCACGACGTCGACGTTGGTGTACGGGCGGAAGTACGGCGTACTGCACTGCTTCTGGACGGCGGCCGCACGCGCCTCGTCGATGCACGCGATGACGGTGGCCGTCGGTTGCTCCTGCGCGATCTCGCGGGCGAGGTTGGGGCCGGTGACAACCGCAATGCGCTCGGCCGGGGCACCGGCGACCTCGGCGATGACCTCACTCATCCGCTTGGTGCTGCCCAGCTCGACGCCTTTCATCAGGCTGACGAGCATCGCGTCCGGCGGGAGAGCGGGGGCCCAGGCGATGAGGTTCTCACGCGGGGACTGGGATGGGATCGCGATGGCGACGAGGTCGGCACCCCCCAGCGCGGCGGCGGCATCGTGGGTCGCCGACAAGCCTTCAGGCAGCTCGATGCCGGGCAGGTAATCGACGTTGCGATGCTCGCGGTTGATCTGGTCGGCGAGTTCGGGACGCCGGGCCCAGAGGGTGACCTCGTTGCCGGCGTCCACGAGCACCTTGGCGAAGGTCGTCCCCCACGATCCGGCGCCGAGCACGGCGGCCCGGGTCAACGCGATCCGTTCGGGTCAGGGCGGCGCGTCGGGCCGGTCATGTGGCATCCCCAGCCCTTTCGCCGCGGCGGCGCCAGACGTAGAGCTCCCCCGTCGGCGCCGGGATGCCGCGCAGTTCGGCGACGTCGGCCCGCAGCTGCCGCATGATCACGTCGGTGATCTCGCGGAGCAGGCGCGCGGTGGGCTCCCGGTCGCGGTACGCGCTGAGGTCGATCGGGTCACCGACCGCGAGCACGTGCTGGGGGCGCGGGAAGACCCGGAATCGCTTCTTGTACAGATCGATCGACTCCTGCACCCCCCACTGGGCGACCGGTATCACCGGCACATCTGGCACCAACGTCGCCAGCCGGGCGGCCCCGGTCTTGCCGGCCATCGGCCATCCGTCCGGGTCGCGGGTCACCGTGCCTTCCGCGTGCAGCACGAGGATGTCCCCGCGATCGAGCGCCGCCACCGCAGCGGCCAGCGACTGCCGGGCGTCCGCGGAGCCGCGCTTGACCGGGATGTGGCCCATGGCGCGCATCGCCGCGCCGACGAGGAAGACGTCGAAGATCGAGTCCTTGGCGAGGAACCGCGGTACCCGGGCGGCGTCGAGGATGAACTTGGCGCCGAGGAACGGGTCG
Organism: Jatrophihabitans sp.; assembly: GCA_036264855.1. Classification (GTDB taxonomy): domain Bacteria; phylum Actinomycetota; class Actinomycetes; order Mycobacteriales; family Jatrophihabitantaceae; genus Jatrophihabitans. Next base: position 4,790 of record DATAQD010000272.1, read on the forward strand.
ATGTGCGAGACGTGGTTGAGGACGATGATCGCCGGGCCCTGCTGCGGGATCCGTTCGATCCGCAGGTAGCGGACCTTGACGAAGAACGAGACCGGCCAATAGAGGATCAGCCAGACGATGCGCCACGCGACGCCCATCTTCTCCCCGTGTCCCGGTCTGCGTAGCTTGGCGAGCCTCGCCACCATGTCTCCCGTCTCGTCGCCTACCGGGTGCAGTCTGCCGTATCGGGTGCCGCGCCTGCGGGCCCCGGGCAGTTCGTAGACTTCGAACGTGCGCTGGACCGTTGTCATCCCGGCGAAGGCGCTGCCCGAGGCCAAGTCCCGGCTGCTCCCCGCCACCTCCGACGCCGCTGCGCACCGCAAGCTGGTCGAGGCGATCCGCGCCGATACCGTCGCCGCGGCGCGCGCGGCGGACGGCGTTGCCCGGGTGCTCGTCGTCGCCGATCGACCCGACGGCGACGGCGTCCTCGTCCAGGTCCAGCCCGGACTGAACGCGGCCCTGACCGAAGCCGCCGCGCACGCGGCCCAGTCCTGGCCGGACGACGGCGTAGCCGCACTGGTAGGCGACCTGCCCGCGCTGCGCCCGGACGAGCTGGCCGGCGCCCTGGCGAGCGCGGCCGGGCGGCCGAGCGCGTTCGTCCCCGACGAGGCCGGGACGGGAACGACGCTGCTCACCGCAGCTCCTGGCACGTCCCTGCGCCCGCGCTTCGGACCGGGATCAGCGGCTCGGCATGGCGAGACGGCATCGGCCGTGGTCGGCGGGCCCGGTCTGCGCCACGACGTTGATACCGCCGAGGATCTGCGGTCCGCGGCGACGTTGGGCCTCGGTCCGGCGACCGCAGCCGTGCTGACCGGTACTTCGATCGGGCTTCATTCACCGTGACCGGGCATCATTGGCCCATGAGGTTCATGAGCGAGGGTCCCCCGAAAGTGCAGCCGGTAGCGCCGTGACCGCCGAACCCGCGACCGAGAGGTCCCCGGCGCTGGCCATGGATTCCATGGACAGCGTTCCGAACGGCGACCTCGACGGAGTCTTCACTCACGTCGACGACCTGCCCGACGACCGCTTCGGCAATCGGGAGCTGTCCTGGCTGGCGTTCAACGCCCGCGTGCTGGCCCTGGCCGAGGACGACGCGCAACCGCTGCTGGAGCGGCTGAAGTTCCTGGCGATCTTCGCCAGCAACCTCGACGAGTTCTACATGGTGCGCATCGCCGGCTTGAAGCGACGCGCCGACATGGGGCTGCAGGTGACCTCGGCCGACGGCCTGTCGCCCCGCGAGGTCCTGGCCGCGCTGGCCGAGCGCACGCGGGAACTCGTCGAACGGCATGCCCGGTGCTTCCGCGACGTCGTCAACCCCGACCTGGAATCCCGCGGCATCCACATCCGCCGGTGGGAAGCTCTGGACGACGAGGAGCGCGGGCGTCTGGCCGAGTACTTCCGCGCCAAGGTGTTCCCGGTCCTGACCCCGCTGGCGGTCGATCCGTCGCACCCCTTCCCCTACATCTCCGGGCTCTCGCTCAACCTCGCCGTTCTCGTCCGCGACCCCGACGAGAAGATCCAACGGTTTGCCCGCGTGAAGGTGCCCAACAACGTGCCGCGCTTCGTGGTCGTGTCACAAAGCCCGATCGAAGCGGAGTTCCTACCGCTCGAGGACCTCATCGCCGCCCACCTGTCGATGCTCTTCCCAGGCATGGACGTCGTGGAACACCACTTGTTCCGGGTCACCCGCAACGCCGATTTCGAGGTGGAGGAGGACCGCGACGAGGACCTCCTGCAAGCGCTCGAACGCGAGCTCATGCGCCGCCGGTTCGGTCCAGCCGTCCGGCTCGAGGTCACCGACGACATCGACGACGAGGTCGTGGAACTGCTGGTCAGCGAGATCGATGTCGACGTCGAGGACGTGCAGCGCGTGCCCGGTCTGATCGATCTCAGTTCCCTGCAGCAGGTCTACGACATTGACCGGCCGACGCTGAAGGAACGTCCGTTCGTGCCGGCCACCCACCCGCGCTTCGCCGAGGGCGAGACGCCCAAGTCCGTGTTCGCGACCCTGCGCGACGGGGACGTCCTGGTGCACCATCCGTACGAGTCGTTCGCGACCAGCACGCAGCGCTTCATCGAGCAGGCAGCGGCCGACCCGCGGGTCCTGGCGATCAAGCAGACGCTCTACCGGACGTCCGGTGATTCCCCGATCGTGGACGCACTGATCGACGCCGCCGAAGCGGGCAAGCAGGTCGTGGCCCTCGTCGAGATCAAGGCCCGCTTCGACGAGCAGGCCAACATCAAGTGGGCCCGTGCGCTGGAGCGGGCCGGCTGCCACGTCGTCTACGGTTTCGTCGGGCTGAAGACACACTGCAAGACCTCGCTCGTGGTGCGCCAGGAAGGCAACCAGATCCGCCGGTACGCGCACGTCGGCACCGGCAACTACAACCCGAAGACGGCCCGCATGTACGAGGACCTCGGGCTGTTCACCGCCGACGACGACGTCTGCGCCGACCTCACCGACCTGTTCAACGTGCTTACCGGCTATTCGCGCCAGACCGAGTACCGGTCGCTGCTGGTGGCCCCGGTGGGCATCCGCTCCGGGCTGCTCGAGCGCATCGAACGCGAGGTCGAGCTGGCTCGGGCGGGCCGGCCCGCGCACATCCGGTTCAAGACGAACCATCTCGTGGACGAGCAGATGATCGACGCGCTCTACCGCGCGTCGCGTGCCGGCGTACGGGTCGACCTCCTGGTGCGGACGTTCTGCACGATCCGAGCCGGGGTCCCGGGGCTGTCCGAGAACATCCGCACCCGGTCGATCCTCGGCCGGTTCCTCGAGCACTCCCGGGTCTACTACTTCGGCGGCGGCGGCGAGCCCGAGTACTGGATCGGCTCGGCCGACCTGATGCACCGCAACCTCGACCGCCGGGTCGAGGTGCTCTGCCAGGTGTCGGACCAGCAGGCCCGCGCGCACCTGCACGACTGCCTGGAGGCGGCCTTCGACGAAGGGACGCGGGCGTGGGACTTGCAGCCGGACGGCGAGTGGATACGCTCCGGCGGTGCCGGGACCGACTACCAGGAGCTGCTGATGAAGCGGCTGGCTGACCGGGGCGAGTAGTCCCCGTGGCGCGCCCCCTTGAGCCAGACGTCCGCGCGGCCGGCGGAGTCGTTTGGCGGGTGCACAGGCGGCGCGTCGAGGTAGCCCTCGTCCATCGGCCGCGCTACGACGATTGGTCACTGCCCAAGGGCAAGGTTCACGAGGGTGAGACCGAACTGGCGGCGGCGGTGCGCGAGGTGCGTGAGGAGCTCGGCGCGCGGGTCGCGGTGTCCCGGCGGATCGCCCGGATCGGGTATGACGTCGTCACCGGGCGCAAGCACGTCACGTTCTGGGTCATGCGCGACCTCGGCGGAGCGTTCGAGCCGGGTGACGAGGTCGACACGGTCACGTGGCTGCGTCCGCGGGAAGCGCGCAGCCGAATGACCTACCCCATCGAGCGGACGGTCATGTCCGACTTCGCGGCGGTGCCCATCCCCGACTCGGTGATCGTCCTCGTCCGGCATGCGAAGGCGGGCAAGCGCAGCGAATGGCGCGGCCGGGACGCGCTGCGTCCGCTCGACGAGGTCGGGCACGCCCAGGCGAAGCGCCTCGTCGATTTCCTGGCGGTGTTCGCTCCGGACCGGGTGATCTCGGCCGACCCGGTCCGCTGCGTCCAGACCGTGCAACCGTTGGCCGAACACCTCGGCCTGCCGCTGCGGGTCGAACCGGTCTTCGGCGACGAGGCGTATGCAGCGGCGCCGTCCACGACCGAAACCGCGCTCATGTCATTGGCCAAACCCGGAACGGTGGCGGTGGTCTGCAGCCAAGGCCTGACGATTCCGAGTCTGATCGACCGCCTCGCACGCGGGATCCATCCGTCCGATACCAGAAAAGCCGGCGTGTGGGTGCTCTCGATCGTGGACGGCTCGGTCGTGTCCGCCGACTACTACGAGGACGCCGTGCGCTGAGCCACAAGGGGGCGCCGACCACGATGGTCGGCGCCCCCTGGCCGTGCGCTGCGCGTGCTACCTCTTGGCCGGCGCCTTCTTCGCTGCCTTCTTGGCTGCCTTCTTGGCCGGCGCGGACTTCTTCGCCGCCGCCTTCTTGGCCGGCGCGGACTTCTTCGCCGCGGCCTTCTGGGCCGGCGCGGACTTCTTCGCGACGGCCTTCTTGGCCGGCGCCGACTTCTTCGCCGCGGCCTTCTTGGCCGGCGCGGACTTCTTCGCCGCCTTTTTGGCCGGTCCACTCTGCTTGGCCGCGGCCGACTTCTTCGCGGCCTTCTTGCCGGCCTTACCCTGCGCGCCACGGACGGCGTCGGCGGCACCCTTCACCCGCGCGGCGGCCTTGTCCTGCGCGTCCTTCACCGCGGCCGCGGCCTTGCCCGGCGCCTCGCGAACCGTCCCCGCCGCCTTGGTGACAGCCGCTTGCGTGCGCGCAGTGCGCTCCTGCACGATCTCGCGGGCGCCGTTTGCATAGGCGCGGAACTCAGCGCCGGGACGGAAGGCCGGCACTCGCGACGCAGCGACCTGCACCGACGCTCCCGTCGCAGGGTTGCGCGCCGTGCGCGCCGCGCGGTCGCGCCGTTCGAACACCCCGAAGCCGGTGATCGCGACGCGCTCGCCACGCGAGATAGCCGCGTAGACGCTGTCGATGACCGCTTCGAGAGCCGCGGCGGCTCGCTTCCTGTCTCCGTCGAGTCGCTCCGCGAGCATCTCGACGAACTCTCCCTTGTTTGGCACAGGTCCTCCCGGGACGTGTTACTGGACGAGTTTGGTCGCCTCGCTCGAACACGCTAGGCCGTTACGGCACGCCGAACAACGCAATGCGCAAGTGTCGCCGCAGATTTGTGCTGGTGCTTACGCAGTGACCGCGGGCAGCCACGGCTTGCGCGACGTCTCATACGCGCCGACGGCGTCGATGTTGCGCAGCGTGAGACCGATGTCGTCCAGGCCCTCGAGCAACCGCCAGCGGGTGTAGTCATCAAGCGCGAAGTCGTGAACCTCGCCCGCCCACCGGACGTTGCGCTCGAGCAGATCGACGGTGACCTCGGTCTTGGCGTCGTCCTCGATGTCGTCCCACAACCGCTGGACGATCTTCTCCGGCAACTGCACGGTGAGCAGGCCGGCCTTGAGCGAGTTGCCGCGGAAGATGTCGCCGAAGCGTGGCGAGATCACAACCTTGAAGCCGTAGTCGAGCAACGCCCACACCGCGTGCTCGCGGGAACTGCCGGTGCCGAAGTCGGGCCCGGCCACGAGGATCGTCGCGCCCTGGTAGCGCCCCTGGTTGAGCACGAAGTCCGGCTCGTTGGTGCGCCACGCGTTGAACAGCCCGTCCTCGAAACCGGTGCGGGTGACGCGCTTCAGGTACACCGCCGGGATGATTTGGTCGGTGTCGACGTTGCTGCGCCGAAGTGGCACCGCGGTGCCGGTGTGGACCGTGAATGCGTCCATGGGTCTGTCTCCTGACGCTCTTCGAGTTGTTTGTTGTGGTGGTGGTGGCCGGCTACAGGTCGGCGGGGCTGGCGAGGTGGCCGGTGATCGCGGTGGCCGCGGCGACGAGTGGAGACACCAGGTGGGTGCGTCCGCCCTTGCCCTGCCGTCCTTCGAAGTTGCGGTTGGACGTCGACGCGCTGCGCTCCCCCGGAGCGAGCTGATCGGGGTTCATGCCCAGGCACATCGAGCAGCCGGCCTGCCGCCACTCGGCCCCGGCCGCGGTGAAGACCACGTCGAGGCCTTCTTCCTCGGCCTGCTTGCGCACGCGCATCGAGCCGGGGACGACGAGCACGCGCACGCCGTCCGCGACCTTGCGCCCGTCGAGGATCTTCGCGGCGGCCCGCAGGTCTTCGATGCGACCGTTGGTACAGGATCCGACGAAGACGGTGTCCACCTTGATGTCGCGCAGCGGCGTGCCCGCCGACAATCCCATGTACTGCAGGGCTTTCTCGGCCGCGACGCGATCGCCGTCGTCCTCGAAGTCCGCGGGGTCCGGGACGCTCGCGGTCAGTGGCGCGCCCTGTCCCGGGTTGGTGCCCCAGGTGACGAACGGGCCGAGCTCGGCGGCGTCGAGGGTGATCTCGGCATCGAACTCCGCGTCGTCGTCGGTCCGCAGGCTCGTCCAGTACTGCACGGCGGCGTCCCACTCGGCGCCCTTGGGCGCGTGGTCGCGTCCTTCGAGGTAGTCGAACGTCGTTTGGTCGGGGGCGATCATGCCGGCCCGCGCGCCCCACTCGATGCTCATGTTGCAGACCGTCATGCGGCCTTCCATCGTCATGGCCTCGAACACCGACCCGCGGTACTCGACCATGTAGCCCTGGCCCCCGCCGGTGCCGGTCTTGGCGATGACGGCGAGGATGACGTCCTTCGGCGTGACGCCTTCGGGCAGCGTCCCGTCGATGGTGACGGCCATGGTCTTCGGCCGGTCCATGGGCAGCGTCTGCGTGGCGAGGACGTGCTCGACCTGGCTGGTGCCGATGCCGAACGCGAGTGCCCCGAAGGCCCCGTGCGTCGACGTGTGCGAGTCGCCGCAGACGATCGTCATGCCCGGCGCGGTGATCCCCAACTGCGGGCCGATCACGTGGACGATGCCCTGCTCGGCATCGCCCATCGGGTACAGCGTGATGCCGAACTCGGCGCAGTTGCGGCGCAGGGTGTCGACCTGGGTGCGGCTGACCGGATCGGCGATCGGCGCGAAGATGTCCTGGGTCGGGACGTTGTGGTCCTCGGTCGCCAGGGTGAGGTCGGGCCGGCGCACCGCCCGGCCGGCCAGACGCAGGCCGTCGAAGGCCTGTGGGCTGGTCACCTCGTGGACCAGGTGCATGTCGATGTAGAGGAGGTCCGGTTCGCCCGCGGCCGATCGGACGACGTGGCTGTCCCAGAGCTTCTCGGCGAGTGTCTTGCCCATTGGCGGTTCTCCCTTGCCTTCCCAGTATTTGGGAATCTAGTATCGCCTTATGGGACAGCCTAGCAGCGCCGGTACCGCGAGCGGTATCGACCACAGCGGCATCGGCGTCGTCGACAAGAGCGTCGCGATTCTCGCGTCCGTCGCGTCGGCACCGCGCGCACTCGCCGACCTGGTCGAGGCCACTGCGCTGCCCCGCGCGACCGCGCATCGATTGGCTGTGGCGCTCGAGGTGCACCGGCTGCTGGCCCGTGACGCCGACGGTCGGTTCGTGCTCGGGCCGAGAGTCGGCGAGTTGGCCGCCGCCTTGCCGGACCCGGTCGTGGCCGCGGCCGCGCCGGTCCTCGCGTGGGTTCGGGACGAGTGCGGCGAAAGCGCGCAGCTCTACCGCCGCGACGGGTCGGAGCGGGTGTGCGTCGCCGCCGCCGATCGCTCGCACGGGTTGCGCACGACGGTCCCGGTGGGCACCCGACTGGAGCTCTCGGCCGGCTCCGGCGCGCAGGTGCTGTGCGCATGGTCGGACCCGTCCTCACTGGATGACGTGCTGAACGTCTCCGAGTTCACCGAGCGCGCGCTGGCCGAGGTCCGCCGGCGGGGGTGGGCGCAGTCGGTGGGGCAGCGCGAGGCCGGAGTCGCGTCGGTCTCGGCGCCGGTGCTGTCCCGCGACGGCGACCTGCTGGCCGCGATCTCGATCTCGGGCCCGATCGAGCGTCTGGGCCGCTCCCCCGGCACCCGCTTCGCACCCCTGCTGATCGCCGGCGCCCGCCGGATCACCGCGTCCCTCGCGGGCTGATCGTGACTCGGGCAGCGGCCACGATCTCGATCGAGGACGCCGACAGGATCCCGAGCGAGTTCCGCTACTGGGACAACGTCGACCAGGCGATGTTCCAGCGCGGTCGACGCGTGTGGCAGCGCATCTTCCACTTCGACCCGCAGCCCTCGGACGAGTACGTCCGCCGCTTCGCCCGGGCCTATTACGACAGCGATCCCGTAGCCGAGGCTTTCGTCGACGAGGTCTATCTCGGCGCCCCCGGGCCGAAGGCTGGCCGGGCCATGCTCGACCGGGCCCTCGAACACGGCGTGCAGTCCGTCCCCGGCGCGCCGGAATCGCTCGTCCGGCTGTTCGACGAGTTCGAGACCCTGCCCAACTGGTACGACCGCGAGCAGATCGAACTCGGCGCGAGGGTGTTCCGTCGCTGGGGCACCTCGGTGTTCAGCTTCGCCACCACCAGCACGCTCGAGATGTACTCGGAGAGCTCGATCGCCAAACCGCTCTCCTACGCCGGCGGTTACGCGGGCGAGATGGCGCACAAGCGGCAGCTGGAAACCGTCCGGTTCTGGATCGACGTCTCGGATCCGGGCGGCCTGGAGGCCGGCGCTCGGGGGCGGGCCACGGCCATGCGAGTTCGCGTCATGCACGTCTTCATCCGTCGCAAGCTGATGCAGCGACCGGAGTGGGATCTCGATGCCTGGGGAGTGCCGATCTCGATCGGCGACGCCACGCTGACGCTGATGGGCGGCAGCGTCGTTCCCGGTCTGGCGCTGTGGAGCGTCGGGCACCAGACGACGATCCGCGAGATCGAGGCGACCCTGCACTTCTGGCGCTACGTCGGGCACCTGCTCGGCGTGCAACCCGACTGGTACCCGCGCGACTTCCGCGAATCGGTGCAGCTGATGTTCGCGGCGTTCGCCAAACGCGCCAACCTCGCGGGAAGCGACGGCGCGGAGCTCGTCGAGTCCTACCTGCCGGCCTTCGCCCCGAAGCCGGGGACGTCGGTGCGTAAGCGGATCCGCGACGAGGTCAACTACCGCGTCCAGATCGGCTACACCGGGTTCTGGCTGCTGCCCGCCACCTACCGCCGACACCGAATGCCGCGACGCTTTCCGTGGGTGTTGCATCCGGTCGTCCAGCTGCCGTTCGTGTTCGTGCTCGAGACGGCCCGCCGAATCGCCCCGCCGCTGGACGACGTCGCCGACCGCGTGCAGCGGTGGCGGCGAGAGCGGTGGTACCGCAACGAGGTCGGCGATCGCGCTGCCGAGTTCACCCCGCTGGAGGAATTCCGTCGCTGAGGCGCGGCCGGCATGGGTTCGGTCCTCAGCCCCGCCTTCACGTGGTCAGGACCGGTCGGTAGGTGTAGGACAAGCAGGTAACCGCTGGAATCGAGGCCTGCATGTCGACGACCGTGCACGTGAGCGAAAAGCAAGCCCGAGCCGTCGCCGAAGCGGCGCGGGAATCTGGTTGGTCGAAGCCGTCCTTTGCGAAGGAGTTGTTTCTCGGCCGCTTCCGGCTGGACCTGATCCATCCGCATCCACGGCCGAGCACGGACGACGCGCAGCGAGGGGCCGACTTCCTCGAGCGGCTGCGCGAATACTGCGCGACGTTGGACGGCTCAGTGATCGAGCGCGAGGCGCGGATACCTGACGCGTACGTCAAGGGCTGGGCCGACCTGGGCTGCTTCGGCATCAAGATCCCTCAGGAGTACGGCGGGCTCGGCCTGTCCCAGGTCACCTACAACCGCGCGCTGATGCTGCTCGGGTCGGTGCATCCGAGCATCGGCGCGCTCGTGTCCGCGCACCAGTCGATCGGAGTGCCCGAGCCGGTCAAGGCGTTCGGGACGCCCGAGCAGAAGCAGGCGTTCCTGCCCCGCTGCGCCCGCGGTGCGATCAGCGCCTTCCTGCTCACCGAATCCGATGTCGGCTCCGATCCGGCCCGGTTGCGTACGTCGGCCACGCCGGACGGGGACAGCTATCTGATCGACGGCGTCAAGTTGTGGACGACCAACGGCGTCGTCGCCGAGCTACTGGTAGTGATGGCGCGGGTTCCGAACCGCGAGGGTCACCGCGGCGGCATCAGCGCGTTCGTCGTCGAGGCGGACTCCCCCGGAATCACCGTGGAGCGGCGCAACGGGTTCATGGGACTGCGCGGGATCGAGAACGGCGTCACCCGATTCCACCAGGTACGAGTGCCCGCCGCGAACCTGATCGGTCGCGAGGGGGAAGGCCTCAAGATCGCACTCACCACCCTGAACACGGGCCGGCTGGCGTTGCCGGCCCTGAACACCGGCGGCGCGAAGTGGAGCCTGAAGATCGCTCGCGAGTGGTCGGCGGAGCGGGTGCAGTGGGGCAAGCCCGTAGGGCAGCACGCGGCGGTTGCCAACAAGGTCGCGTTCATCGCCGCGACGACGTTCGCCCTCGAGGCGGTGCTGGACCTCTCGGCCCGGATGGCGGACGAGGGACGCAACGACATCCGGATCGAGGCGGCGCTGGCCAAGCTGTGGTCCAGCGAGCTCGGCTCGCAGATCGCCGATGAGCTCGTCCAGATTCGCGGCGGTCGCGGCTACGAGACCGCCGAGTCGCTGGCCGCTCGCGGCGAACGAGCGGTCCCCGCTGAGCAGATGGTCCGGGACCTGCGGATCAACCGGATCTTCGAGGGCTCCAGCGAGATCATGCGCCTGCTGCTGGCCCGCGAGGCGGTCGACCCGCAGCTGACCGCCGCCGGTGGGCTCGCCGACCCGGACGCGACGTTGCGCATGAAGGCGCGCGGGGCCGCGAGCGCAACACCGTTCTTCGCCCGCTGGTTGCCCCAGCTCGTTACCGGTCGCGGTCAGGTGCCCGGCGCGTACGGGGAGTTCGGCGACCTCGCGCCGCACCTGCGCTACATCGAGCGGACATCGCGCAAGATCGCTCGGTCCACGTTCTACGGAATGGCGCGCTGGCGCGAGAAGCTCGAGTACCGGCAGGGCTTCCTCGGCCGCCTCGTCGACATCGCCGCGGAGTTGTTCGCGATGTCGGCCAGCTGCGTCCGCGCCGAGATGCTGCGCTCCGCCGACGCCGAGCAGGGAGCTGGCGCGTACGAGCTCGCCGACGCATTCTGCGCCCAGTCCCGCCTGCGGATCGAACGGCTCCTGAGCGAGCTGTGGGACAACACCGATGACCGGGACTACCGGCTCACCGGGCAAGCGCTCGACGGTCGCTACACCTGGCTCGAGGCCGGCGTGCTCGATCAGAGCGAGGGAACCGGGCCGTGGATCGCGGAGTGGCGGCCCGGACCGTCACATGCCGAGAACGTCGCGCGCCGGTTCCGCTGACCGCCAGCGCCCATCAGCTCAGGAACCGCGCCATGCGAGAAGCGGGGCGCGTGGTCAACGCCGAAGCAGCGTGGCGAGTTGAGCGGCGGCCTTCGCCGCGCCGCCCCGGGGCACGGCCCGGTAGGCGGGTCGGCGCCCGTACGCCGACCGCATGGCGGCCGCGAGGTCGGCCGGCCGGGTGGTCGCGAAGTCCATCCGAATTCCGGCCCGGTAGTGGTCAAGGCGGTGGGCGACGAAATGCTGCTGTTCCCAGTGGTGGGCCAGCGGGAAGTACACGAACGGACGCCGCGCGGCGACGAGTTCCATCGTCGTCGACAACCCGCCCTGCACCACGGCAACGTCGGCACAGGCGAGGTGCTCGAACAGCGCGGGCACGTAACCGTGCTTGTCCATTCCTTCGACGTCGGGCAGCTGACCGGGGTGCAGCCGCGGACCGGTGACCATGACCATGCGCGCGTCGGGCTGGTCCTTGCGGAGCAGGGCGAACGCTTCGGCGGTCAGCTCGAGGAGGTCACGTCCCACCGCCGTCCCACCGACGGCAGCGACATACAACGGGAACCCGGTGCCGTAGCCGAGCGCGGCGCGCAGGGCCGCCGGCCTCCGGTAGGCCGACGGGTCGAACGGCACGACGTACGGGACGGACGTGAACCATTGTTCGGACCAGTCCCGGATCCGGGGCAGCCCCGGACCGAACGAGGCGTCGGGCAGCTCCCCGAAGCCGCCGATGAACACCGAGCGATCGCGCACGTAGGGGAAGCGAGCCAGGTGCTCGATCATCTCCGCGTTGTAGTCGGCGCACAGCTCGGCCTCGCGGGGATCGGCGCTCGCATCGACGGGCAGGAACCCGATCACGTCGGTCAGGAACGCGTACGGGGCGATCTTGCGCTCGGGGTTCTCGTGCAGGAAGTGGTCCACCTCCCACGATTCGTCGCCGACCCAGAGGTCGTACGGCGTCTCGCGGACGACGTCGTCGAAGAGCATGTAGTTGGCGCAGAAGATTTCGTCCATCCGCCGGAACGCGTAGAACGCGTGCAGGTCGTGGTGGGCCGACTCGCTCTCCCAATGCGCCGACTCGGAGGCCAGTTCGGTGCTGGCCGGATGGATGACTTCGCCCGCCGCCTCGAGCACGCCGGTGACCGGCGGCTGCGCCCACCAGTGGATCTCCAGATCGGGCACGCGTTCCCGCAGCGATCGAGCGATCGCGAGATCGCGCAGGACGTGACCGAGACCGATCGGCGAGCAGACCCACAGCGCGCGCCGTTTGCGCTCCCGGGCGAACAGCCAAGGCGTCTCGCGCGGCGGCGACCGTCGCCCCCCGGCGACCGACTCGACGAACCGTCGCAGCACCGTGTTGACCGGCACCGGGTGCCGGACGTGCACGCAATGGCCCCCATCGATGTACAGCTCGAGATCGCACCGCAACGCGGCGGCGAGCCCGGCCCCGCTGTCGCCGCCGACGATGCGGTCGTTCCCGCCGTGGATGACCAGGCTCGGGCAGCTGACCTGCGCGGCGAGCCCGGCCGCCACCGACCCGCGTTGGTCAGGCTCGCCAACCAGGTAGGGACCCCGGGCGGTCGCGGCGAGCGTCTTCGGATCGGTCTCCAGGGCCCAGCCGGCGGCGTCCTCGATGGCTTTGGTCGAGTGCGCCTCCGGGAAGACCTCCCCGAAGAAGAACTCCGCGAAGCCGGCCAGATCGCGCTCCCAGTAGCGCGCGTTGTACTTCGCCCATCCCTCGTCGGTATCCAGTTCCTCGTCGAAGGGATGCGCCCAGCGCTCCGGCAGCTTCGATCCCAGCCCGACGGCCGGTCCGAGGAACACCGCGCCGGCGATCCGCTCGCGATGAGCGACGGCGAGCCGGAGCAGGACGCCGGCGCCCATCGACAGGCCGACGCCCACCGCCTCGTCGGTGCCGGTGGCGTCGAGGACCGCGATCGCGTCGGCCACCAACTCGGTGTCGGCGTAATCATCGGGGTCCGGCGGCCGGTCCGAGCGCCCGTTGCCGCGCGGGTCGAACGTGACGACGCGGAAGTGCCGGGCGAGGTAGGGCACCTGCATCTTCCACATGCGCGAGTGCACGATCGCCCACGCCGGCAGCAGTAACACCGTCGTCGGACCGCGGCCGCAGACCTCGTAGTACAGCCGCACGCCGTCGCGCACGGCGTAGCCGCACTGGTCCGGTTCCCGAGCGCGCACAGTATTCACTGTCCCCTCCCGGCCCGGGAATGCACCAGTGCGGCCGCCGCTGTCATGGCCGGGCTTCGTAGACCAGATTGAACGGGGTCTCGCTCGCCCGGCGGAACCGGCTAAAGCCCGCCCGAGCCACGAGTTCACCGATCGCCTGCTCGCCCGCCTGCGCGCCCAGGGAGTACCCACCCGGCTGGGACAGGGCATTCGGAACGCACAGGAACGTCGAGAAGTTGTAGTACACGCGACCCACCGGGTTGAGATTGTCGGTGACCTCGTCGCCGGCGAACGGTTCGACGATCAGCCAGGTGCCGTCGGGCGCCAGCGCCTGACGAATGTGGGTGGCCGCACCGAGCGGGTCGCCCATGTCGTGCAGGCAGTCGAAGGTCGAGACCAGGTCGTATCCGGTGCCGGCGAACGTCTGCGCGGAGGCGACCTCGAAGGAGATCCGGTCGGCGACGCCGGCATCGGCGGCCCGCTTGCGAGCCAGCTCGATCGACCCGTCGTGGTAGTCGCAGCCCATCAGCTGCGAGTTCGGGTAGTGCTCGGCGAGCAGGATCGTCGACGCACCGAGGCCGCACCCCACATCCGCCACCTTCGCGCCGGCCTTGAGCTTCGCCTCCACCCCGTCGAGCGCCGGGATCCAACTGGGCACGAGATTCGCGTTGTAGCCCGGCCGGAAGAACTGCTCGCAACCGACGAAGACACCGTCGTCGTGCTCGTGCCAGCCGATCCCCGCACCGGAGCGGAACGCCTCGGCGACTCGATCCTCGGCGCGCAACGAGCCGAGTGCGAGCACGAACGCGCCGGGCGCGTAGACCGCCCCGTCGGGATCGGCCAGCACGAACGCCTGCTCCTCGCTCAGCGAGTACGTGTCGGTCGCGGCGTCATAGGCGACGTAGCCCCCGGCCGCCTGGCCGCGCAGCCACTCCGCGACGTAGCGCGGATCGCAGTCGGTGCGCCGGGCGAGGTCGTCCGAGGTCCCCGGTGTGTCGACCATCGCCCGGTACAGCCCGAGCCGGTGCCCAATGACGACGTTGCCCGCCGCGATGGTCGCGCCGAGGTCGCCCACGAACCGACCGATGAATTCCATCAGCTTGCCTTCGTCCAGTGCCATCTTGTCCCCTTTGAACGGATCGCGACCACCGTCTGTGGCGCGGTGTCCGGTCTACGGGTCAGCGGTACCGGCCGGTATAGGGGGAATCCCGTACGGGGGTGGCGGCAAGCCGTGCGCGGTCGCCCACGCGGCGACGCCGGCCCGGCTCGGGGTGTGCAGCCGCTCCATGATGTTGCGGACGTGGATCTCAGCCGTCTTCTCGCTGATGCCGAGCGCCCGACCGATCTGCCGGTTGGTCTTGCTGGCCGCGACCAGGGCGGCGACCTCGAGCTGCCGCGGGGTCAACTCCACCTCAGGCGCCCCCGCTGCGCCCGGCGCTCCCCGGGCGGCGACTCCCGCAGCGAGCGCGACCGCGTTGGTTCCGGGCATCGTCCGCCCCGAATGCGTTTGGTGGTCGGCCGCGGCTTGGCCGAGGGTGCCGACGACGGCCTTGTCGAGGCGGCTGAGCCGGGTCTGCTCCGCATCGGTCGGGCGGGCGGCGACCGCGACCCGCTGGGCCGCCGCGGCGCCGAGGAGGCGAGCGGCCGTCGCCGTCGCGCCCCGGGCCAGGGCAACGTCGGCCAGGCCCTCCATGCACTGTGCTATTCCGCGTCGATCCCCGAGGCCGTCGTGCAGGGCCAGCGCCTCCCCCAGCAACCGGGCGGCCTCATCGACCTCGCCACCGCGGAGCAGGACGGTCGCCAGCGCACATCCCGACACCGCGATCGCCCAGTCGTACTCCAGGGAGCGGAACAGCCGCACGGCCTCGCGCAGCTGCGACTCGGCGTCGGCCGGATCGCCGAGTTCGCTGGCCAGCAGTCCGAGGTCGTGGGCGGCCCAGGCCGTCCCGCGCGCATTCCCGAGCCGCTCGGAGGTCGACCGCGCCATTGCGTACCGGGCCGCGGCGTCCTGCACCCGGCCCCGGCCGCGCGCGACGTGGCCGAGGAAAGCGCTGATGAGCGCCAGCCGGCGCTGATCGTCATCGGCCTCGCTGAGGGCGGCCGAGCGCAGCAGATGACGCTCCGCCGTGTCAAGATCGCCGAGGCCGAAGGCGACGATCCCGGCGGCGATCAACGCCGCCGCTCGGGCGTCCCGGGACGAGTCGGCGTTCTCGGCGTGAGCGGCCACCACCTCGAAGAGCATCGCGGCGTCGGCGAGCGACCCACGGGTGTACCAGTACCACCCCAGTCCGGTCGCGAGCCAGAGCGTCTGGTCGACGTCGCTACCCTGCCGGCTGCTGTCGAACGCGGCCAGCAGGTCGCCGCGCAGGAACCCGATGCGCGGCCAGGTCTCGGCTTCCTCGTTCGTCCCGACCGTCGCCTCCCACCCGCGAGCCGCCGCGGCGCAGAACGCGTTGTGGCGCGCCTGGGTCTCGATTCGCTCGCCGTGCAGGTCCAACTGTTCGGCGGCGAACTCGCGCAGGCTCACCAACATGCTGAACCGCGCGTCCTGGTCCTCTCCTGCGACGCGGACGATCAGGCTCTTGTCCAGCAGCGACTCGATCGCATCGATGACCCCGGACGCGCCGGGATCGCCGCACACGGCCGCGGCGGCGGCCACCGTCCAGTCCCCGACGAATATCGAGAGCCGCCGGAACAGCGCCCGTTCGGCGTCCGGGAGCAGGTCGTGGCTCCACGCGATCGCCGCGCGCAGGTCGCGGTGGCGCTGGGGAACATCGCGGGATCCGCCCGTGAGCAACGCCATCCGGTGCTCAAGGCGGAACGCCAGCTCGCTCGGGGTGAACACGCGCAACCGCGCGGCGGCGAGCTCCAGTGCGAGGGGCAGGCCGTCAAGGCGGACGCAGACCTCGGCCAGGGAAGGCGCGGAGCGCGGCGTCAGCGTGACGTGCGCCGGCGCGCGGGCGAGCAGCAGCGCAATCGCCGGGTTGTCCCGCAGCCGGTCCAGGTCTTCGACCTCGGCGCCCGACGGCATGGGCAAGGGCGGCACCGCGAACTCGCGCTCGGCCGCGAGATGCAGCCGTTCGCGGCTGGTCGCGAGGATGCGCAACCGCGGACTCGACCCGAGCAGGGTGCCCAGCTCGGCCACGGCATCGAGCAGGTGCTCGCAGTTGTCCAGGACCACGAGGACGTCTCGCTCGGCGACGGCCGCCGACAGGCGCGAGAGCGCGGGATCGGTGCCGGAACCGATGACTCCGAGGGCGCGGGCGATCTCCTCCGGCACCAGCCGCGCCTCGCGGATCGGGCCCAGGTCGACCCAGGTCGTGCCGCCCACGAATCGGTCGGCCATCGCGGCGGCCGCGCCGAGCGCCAGGCGGGTCTTGCCCACGCCGGGCGGCCCAGTGACGGTGACCAGCCGGGCGCCCTCCGCCGTCACCATATCGACCAGGGCAACGAGCTCGGCGGCGCGCCCGATCAACGCCGTCGGAGGCGTCGGCAGGGCAATCGCCATGGCCACGTCCAGATCGTAGAAGCGTGACGCTAGTTGACCAGTCCTGCGCCCTGGGTCGGCGAATGCGTGCCGTGCCCGGCGCTGTTACGTCCCCGATACGGCCCGAGGCTCACACTGGGGGCACGGGTTGTTCGGAAGGACAGCGGCTCGAAGGCGCACGGTGTTCCCTTCCGGTCAGCCCCCAGGCCGAGGTGAGCATCGTGTTTCCCGGGGGCGAAAATCGTCGCTCGCCGGAAGGACGGCGGTTGCACTGCGTCGTGCAGCCGCCGTCGTTTTCAGAGCACCAGGCGCGCCGCGTGCAGGCGCTCGTAGTGCGGACGGCTGCGTTCGGCGGCCTCGAGGGCTGGCCCGTGCAGGTCGACCTGCCGCGGGCGATACGGCTCGAAGCCGGTGGACGCCAGCACCGCGTCGTACCAGTGCGCAGCCCAGACGCCATCCGATTCGCGCGGTCCCGGTGGCCAACGCAGCATCGCCGCGACGAAGTCGATTCCGACGTACGCACACAGCCACCGCAGATAGGTCTCCGGGGCGCGCAGAAAGTCGGCCGCGTCGATGACCGGCGTCGAGGCGCCGAGCTGGTCGAACAGTTCGGTCTGCTGAACCAGTCCGATGTCCTCGGCCACGATGTCGGTCCGCGACCGGACGTAGGACGCAACGACCTCGGCCGGGTCGCGAATCAGCAGCACATTCGTCAGGGCCGGGATCCAGTCGCGCGGTAGCTGCGGGATCAGGTGGTGGGTCATGTGCTTCTGGTAGTAGACGCCGATCACCGGTCCGGTCAGCTCGGCGACGACTACCGGCCAGGACGTCTCGCCCGCCGCGATGACCTCTGCGCGCGCCGGGTGGTTCAGCCCCGTCTCGGCGAGGTAATAGGCATACAGCGGCTCGTCGACGACTCGGCAGTCCGGCCGGTTCTCCCACGAGCGCATCAATGCGGTCGAGATGTTGCGCGGCCCCGACCACACGGCCAGGCGCACGCCCGCGGTCATGGCGCGATCCGTCCGGCCACGTCGGCGCGGACCAGCTCGAGGTACAGCGCCTGGAGCCGCCGCACCATCGGTCCCCGCTCCCCCGTGCCGATCCGGCGACCGTCGACGGTGTGCACCGGCACCAGACCGGCGAAGGTCCCGGTCACGAAGGCTTCGTCGGCGCTGTAGACCTCGGTCAGGCTGAAGCTGCGCTCGCGCGCCGGTATGCCGGCGCCCGCACACACCCTGAGCACGTTGGACCGGGTGATCCCGCCGAGGCAGTACCGGCCCGTTGACGTCCACACCTCGCCCTTGCGCACGATGAACAAGTGCGTGGAGTTGCACGTGGCGACGAAACCGTGGGGATCGAGCATCAGGGCCTCGTCGGCCCCGGCCGTATATGCCTGGATGCAGGCGGTGATGTCGTTCAACTTGCTGTGCGAGTTGAGTTTCGGGTCCAGGGTGTCCGGCGAGGCCCGCCGGACGTGCACGGTGAACAGCGTCAGCCCGCGTTCGACGGTCGTCGGCAGGGGGTCCTTGTACTCGGCGATGATGACCACCGTCGCCGGCCCGGCCGTCATGCGTGGGTCCTGGTACGGCGTCGACTTCGGGCCGCGCGTCACCATCAGCCGGACGTGGACGCCGTCGCCGCTCAT
>DATAQD010000109.1:0-6478 GCA_036264855.1 Jatrophihabitans sp.
CTCCACGCCCAGATCACCGCGCGCGACCATCATCCCGTCGAAGGCGAGGACGATCTCCTCGAGCCGGTCGACGGCCTCGGGCTTCTCCAGCTTCGCGATCACCGGCACGCGGATGCCGACCTCGTCCATGACCTTGTGCACGAGCTTGACGTCCTCGGGGTTGCGGACGAAGGACAGCGCCACATAGTCGACGCCGAGACGGAGGGCGAACTCGAGGTCGCTCGCGTCCTTGTCCGACATCGCCGGCACGCTGACCTGCACGCCCGGCAGCGACAGCCCCTTGTTGTTGCTGACGACGCCGCCTTCGGTGACGTCGCAGATGACGTCGGTGCCGTTCTCGACGTCGACCGCGATCAGGGCGACGTTGCCGTCGTCGACGAGCAGGCGGTCACCGGCCCGCACGTCCGCGGCGAGATTCGGGTACGTCGTCGACACGCGGTCGTGGGTGCCGACGACGTCCTCGACGGTGATGCGGATCCGCTCGCCTGTCGCCCAGGTGACCGGACCGTCGCCGAACGTGCCGAGCCGGATCTTGGGCCCCTGCAGGTCGGCGAGCACGGCCAAATTCCGGCCGGCGGCAGCGGCGGCCTGGCGTACCTCGTGGAAGCGCCGGCCGTGGTCGGCGTGGACGCCGTGGCTGAAGTTGAGGCGGGCGACGTCCATGCCGGCCTCGACCAACGCCCGTGCCCGTTCGAGGGTGTCGGTCGCGGGGCCGAGCGTGCAGACGATTTTGGCGTGCCGGATCACACGTCAACATTAGCCGCGTTACCTGCCGCTCTCGCCATCCACGAGCAGACGCGCGGCGCGCTCGGCAGTAACCTCCGCTCATGACGGACCCAGCTACGAACAAGTATTCGCTAGCGCTGAGCGACGTCGAACTCCAGCGTTACCGGCTGATGGCCGACGCCGCGCGGGCGACCGAGTCCGAACTCTGGCAGCTCGCCGGGCTGGTCGAAGGCGCACGGGTCGCCGATGTCGGGTGTGGCCCGGGCGCAATGTTTCCGGCCATCGTCGACTCGGTCGGCCCCACCGGGGAGGTGGTGGGGGTCGACGGAGACCCGAACGCGATCGCGGCCGCGCAGGCGCTGGTCGCGGCGAACGGGTGGACGAACGTCACCACTCGAGTCGGTAAAGCCGACGCCACCGGACTCGCGCCGGCGTCCTTCGATGCCGTGATGATGCGGCACGTACTGGCCCACAACGGGCCGACGGAGCAGTCGATAGTCGAGCACCTGGCGACGCTCGTCCAGCCCGGCGGCAGCGTCTATCTCGTCGACATCGACGGACCGGGCATGCGGGTCCGGCCGACCGATCCGGATGCTGAGGACCTTGCCGACGCCTACCACCGTTTCCACCTCGCCCAGGGCAATGATCTGGAGGTCGGGCTCCGGTTGCGCGACCTGCTCACCGCGGCCGGGTTCGACGTCGTCGCCTACCGCGGTTGGTACAACATCCTGCAGCCGCCGTCCGAGCTGAGGCCGCCGGCCTGGGCGGCCCGCGACGCGATGGTCGCCGCGGGCATTGCCACGCCTGACGATGTCGCCCGGTGGGAGGCGGCCCTGGACCGGCTGGGCGCGCAGCGGCCGACCATCTACGCCTCGCTGTTCGGCGCGGTCGGCCGGCGCCCGGCCTGAGCCGCTGCGCGGCGGTGGCCGTCGGGCCGTCAGCCCTTGGCCGCGGCCATGACGGCCTCGTCGACGTCCTCGCCCGCCGCGGTTGCCCGCCGCGTCGCGTCCAGTACTCGGCGGAAGTCCCGCGCGATGATTGCCGTGAAGCGGTCGAGCGCCGCCGACCAGTCGGCCAGCAACGCCTTGCCCACCGCCGAGTCGGTGTAGGCGACGTGCGTCTCGACGATCCCCAGCAAGCGTTGCGCCTCTTCGTCCGGAACCGCCTCCAGGTCCACGAGTTCGCCGTTGACCTGTGAACGGTCGAGGTCAAGCACGTACGCGTAGCCGCCCGACATGCCCGCAGCGATGTTGCGTCCGGTCGCGCCCAGGATCACCGCGGTGCCGCCGGTCATGTACTCGAGCGCGTGGTCGCCGACCCCTTCGGCCACGACCGTGGCCCCGGAGTTCCGGACGCAGAACCGCTCGCCCACGACCCCGCGCAAGTAGATCTCGCCGCTGGTGGCGCCATAGGCAATGACGTTGCCGGCGATGACGTTGTGCTCGGCCGCGAACGGCGAGTCCTCGTGCGGGCGCACCGCGAGCACGCCGCCGGACAGACCCTTGCCGGCGTAGTCGTTGGTGTCGCCTATCAACCGCATCGTGATGCCATGTGGCACGAACGCCCCGAAGGACTGCCCGCCCGATCCGCGGAACGTCACGTCGATCGTGCCCGGGGGCAGGCCATCGGCTCCGTAGCGGCGGGTGACTAGCGACCCCAGCATCGTCCCGACGGTCCGGTTGACGTTGCGCACGGGCAGTTCGAGCTTGACCGGCGCACCGTCGAGCAGGGCTCCCTCGCACAGCTGGATCAGGGTGTTGTCGAGGGCGAGATCCAGGCCGTGGTCCTGCTCCCGGGACTTCTTCGGCGCCTGGTCGTATGGGTTGGCGGGTGTGTGCAGGATCGCGGTGAGGTCGAGACCGTCGGCCTTCCAGTGGTCGATCGCCTTCGACGTGTCGAGGACGTCCACCCGGCCGATCGCCTCGTCCAGGGAACGGAAGCCGAGCTCGGCCAGGAGCTCGCGGACCTGTTCGGCGATGAACTGGAAGAACGTCTCGACGAACTCCGGCTTACCGGTGAACCGCTCGCGCAGGACCGGGTTCTGCGTCGCGACGCCGACCGGGCAGGTGTCGAGGTGGCAGACCCGCATCATGATGCAGCCGGACACGACCAGCGGCGCGGTGGCGAAGCCGTACTCCTCAGCGCCGAGCAGCGCGGCGATGACGACGTCACGTCCGGTCTTCATGGCGCCATCAACCTGGACGGTGATCCGGTCGCGCAACCCGTTGAGCAGCAGGGTCTGCTGGGTGTCCGCGAGGCCGAGCTCCCAGGGCAACCCGGCATGCTTCAGCGAGGTCAGCGGCGCGGCCCCCGTCCCGCCGTCGTGACCCGAGATCAGGACGACGTCGGCGTGCGCCTTCGACACGCCCGCAGCGACGGTGCCGACGCCGGCTTCGGACACCAGCTTGACGTGCACCCGGGCCTGCGAGTTCGCGTTCTTGAGATCGTGGATGAGTTGGGCGAGGTCCTCGATCGAGTAGATGTCGTGGTGCGGCGGCGGCGAGATCAGCCCGACGCCGGGCGTCGAGTTCCGCGTCCGCGCGATCCACGGGTAGACCTTGAACCCCGGCAGCTGCCCGCCCTCGCCCGGCTTCGCCCCCTGCGCGATCTTGATCTGGAGGTCGTCGGCATTGACGAGATAGTGACTGGTCACGCCGAACCGACCGGACGCCACCTGCTTGACCTTGGACCGGCGCAGATCGCCGTTCGCGTCGGGAGTGAAACGGGCGGCGTCCTCGCCCCCTTCGCCGCAGTTGGACCGGCCGCCCAGCCGGTTCATCGCGATCGCGAGATTCTCGTGGGCCTCGGCCGAGATCGATCCGTAGGACATCGCGCCCGTAGCGAACCGGGTGACGATCGACTCGATGGACTCGACCTCGTCGAGCGGCACCGGCGGGCGCTGCCCGGTACGGAACTCGAACAGCCCCCGCAGGGTGCCGCCGTCGCGGTTCAGCTGGTGCACCTTGTCGGCGTACTCGCGGAACACCTCGTAGCGCCGGGCCCGAGTGGCATGCTGCAGCAGGAACACGGTCTCGGGGTTGAACAGGTGCACCTCGCCCTCGCGGCGCCACTGGTACTCCCCGCCCACGTCGAGGCGCCGGTGCGCACGCGACGTCGAGACCAGCGGGTAGGCCGCGGAGTGACGGGCCGCGGCCTCGTCGGCGAGCGTCGCGAGTCCCACCCCGCCGAGCCGCGACGGCGTGCTCCCGAAGTACTCGTCCACCAGCGCCTGCGAGAGCCCGAACGCCTCGAACACCTGCGCGCCCGTGTACGACTGGATCGTCGAGATGCCCATCTTGGACATCACCTTGAGCACGCCCTTGCTCAGGGCCTTGACGTAGTTGCCGATGGCCTTGGCGGCGCTGACGTTCGCGATCGCGCCGTTGGCCACGAGATCGTCGATCGTCTCGAAGGCGAGATAGGGGTTCACGGCGGCAGCGCCGTAGCCGATCAGCAAGGCGATGTGGTGTACCTCGCGCGCCTCGCCGGTCTCGACGACGAGGCCGACCTCCGTGCGCTGGCCCGTCCGGATCAAGTGCTGGTGGACGGCCGACGTCAGCAACAGGGATGGGATCGGCGCATGATCGGAATCGCAGTCCCGGTCGGACAGGATCAGGATCCGGGCGCCGGCTTCGACCGCGGACGAGCACTCGCGGCGCACCCGTTCGAGCGCGGCGGCGAGCGCCTCGCCCCCGCCGTGCACCCGGAACCGGCCGTCGATGAGCTGGCACCGGAATCCCGGCATGTCACCGTCGGCGTTGATGTGCCAGATCTTGGCCAGGTCGTCGTTGTCGAGCACCGGGCGGGGAATGACGATCTGCCGGCACGAGGCCGGTCCGGGCGACAGCAGGTTCTGCTCCGGCCCGATCCCGCCGGACAGCGAGGTCACAAGCTCTTCGCGGATCGCATCGAGCGGCGGGTTGGTCACCTGTGCGAACAGCTCGGTGAAGTAGTCGAAGAGCATGCGGGGCCGCTGCGAGAGCACGGCCACCGGGGTGTCAGTGCCCATCGAGCCGATCGGTTCGGCGCCGGCCGTGGCCATCGGCGCGATGAGCAGGCGCAGCTCCTCCTCGGTGTAGCCGAAGATCTGCTGGCGCCGGGTCACGGATTCGTGCGT
Organism: Jatrophihabitans sp.; assembly: GCA_036264855.1. Taxonomy (GTDB): domain Bacteria; phylum Actinomycetota; class Actinomycetes; order Mycobacteriales; family Jatrophihabitantaceae; genus Jatrophihabitans. Next base: position 4,844 of record DATAQD010000109.1, read on the forward strand.
GAACACCACGTGCTCACGCTCGCGCAGGTCGTCGAGGTGCATGAGCCCCGAGTGCAGCCACTCGTCGTAGGGGTGCTCGGCCGCGAGCTCGGCCTTGAACTCCTCGTCCGCGCGGATGACGCCGCGCTCGGTGTCGACCAGGAACATCCGGCCCGGTTGCAGCCGGCCCTTCGCGACGATGGTGGCCGGGTCGAGATCGAGGACACCGGACTCGCTGCCGAGGACGACCAGGCCGTCGTCGGTCTGCCACCAGCGTCCCGGTCGCAGGCCGTTGCGGTCGAGGACGGCCCCGATCAGCGCGCCGTCGGTGAACGCCACACAGGCCGGGCCGTCCCACGCCTCGATCAGGCAGGAGTGGAACTCGTAGAAGGCCCGCCGGGCCGGGTCCATGTCCGGGTTGTTCTCCCACGCCTCGGGGATCATCATCAGGACCGCGTGCGGCAGGCTGCGCCCGCCGAGATGCAGCAGCTCGAGCACCTCGTCGAACGAGGCCGAGTCACTCACGTCCGGCGTGCAGATCGGGAACAACCGCTTGATGTCACCCGGGATCAGGTCGGATTCGAGCAGGGTCTCGCGGGTGCGCATCCAGTTGCGGTTGCCGCGGATCGTGTTGATCTCGCCGTTGTGGGCGATGTAGCGATACGGGTGCGCCAGCGGCCAGGAGGGGAAGGTGTTCGTCGAGAACCGGCTGTGGACGAGCCCGATCGCGCTCTCGAACCGCGCGTCGGTGAGGTCGGGGAACACCACGCCGAGCTGATCGGTGGTGAGCATGCCCTTGTAGACGAGCGTGCGGGCCGACAGCGACGGGAAGTACAGCTCGAGCTGCGACTCGCGGGCGCGCCGCTCAGCAACCTTGCGCAACGCGAAGACGCGACGCTCCAGGGCCAGGCCGCTCGCGCCGTCCTCGGCCGCCACGAACAGCTGCCGGAACCGCGGCATGACGCTGCGGGCGGTGGGACCGAGCGAGTCGGTGACGGTGGGCAGCTCGCGCCAGGCCAGGACGGTGAGTCCCTCGTCGGCGGCCGTGGCCGCGACCAGGTCGACGACCAGCGCGGCCGCGTCGTCGTCGACGGGAAGGAACGCGTTGCCGACGGCATAGGACCCCGCCGGCGGCAGCTCGGCGTCGACCACCGCGCGCAGGAAACGGTCGGGCACCTGCACGGTGATCCCGGCCCCGTCGCCCGAGGACGGTTCGGCCCCGGCAGCGCCGCGGTGGTCGAGGTTGTGCAGCGCGATCAGGGCCTGCTCGATGATGCGATGGGTGGCCCGGCCGTGCAGGTCGGCGACGAACGCGACCCCGCAGGAATCCGACTCGAACTGCGGGTCGTAGAGCCCCTGTGCGTCCGGCACAGCGGAGAACGGGAGGCGCACGCGGTCTCCTGACGTGGACGATGTAGCGACAGTTCCAGGGGAGTCCGACGCTGGACTCACAGCCGGGGACGTCATCGGCCCGTGCAGCTGTCCATAGGTTACCGCCACGTTTCCGGCGGCCCGAACCGAGTTCCTGTGACGAACCTCAACCACCCGGACTCGGATGGTTCACCAGCCGCCCCCGCCCGAGTCGCCCCCACCGCTTGAGTCGCCACCGCCGCCACCCCAGTCGCCGCCGCCACCGCTGTCGCCGCCGCCGCCCCA
>DATAQD010000179.1:0-8051 GCA_036264855.1 Jatrophihabitans sp.
ATCGACGGCAGCTGGGCATACCGCCAGCCGCGAGCACGTTCAATCGCTCAATCAGGTCCTGCCCCGGAGGACCGATAACTATGACTGCCACAATCAGCCCGGCGTCTCGGCTGCACGCGTTGACCTCTCGCCTCGCCGCGCTCCAGCTCGAGCGCGATCAAGCGCTGGCCGAGACCATCCCGGCCGGCGCCGGCGACGTCGCCGATCGGGCCACTAACGTCGACGGCCACGTGCGGCTGGCCATGCTCGAGCAGCGGATCGCCAACGTCGAAGCCGAGCTCGCGGCCGGCCACCAACCCAGCCCGCGCTCGGCGGCGGACACCGTCGCCGTGGGCGACGTCGTCACCGTCGACTTCGGCGACGGGCCCGAGTCGTTCCTGCTCGGCTCGGTCGATCAAGCCGTCGACGGTTTCGATGTGATCACGCCGAGCAGCCCGCTCGGGCGAGCGTTGCTGGGGGCCCGCGTCGGCTCGAGCGTCTCCTACGCCATCCGCCCGAACCGCATCCTCCACGCGACGGTCACCGCCGTCGGCTAGGCGGATTGGGCCGCAGAGCTAGACAACAATCGGGCCGGATGCTTATGTTCAAATTGTGACTCCGTGCCTTAGGGCAGGCCAGTCCGCGTGATCGTCGACTCCCGACAATCGCGCCAAGCCGATGGCTCTGAGGCTGCGCCGATCGCGGCAGCCCGAAGATCGAGCGTGAGCCGTCGGCCCGGGGTTGACGCAATACGGCACCGGCTGCGCTTCACGATCATCGGTGTGGTCCAGGGAGTGGGATTCCGACCGTTCGTCCATCGGTTGGCGACCGGACTGGGCCTATCCGGGTTCGTCGGCAATGACGCACAGTCGGTGTTCGTCGAGGTGGAGGGCCCGCCTCCGGCCCTCACCGAGTTCGAGCGGCGGGTGACCGGGGAGGCGCCGCCGATGGCGATCATCACCTCCCTCACATCCGAGCGCCGGCCCCTGATCGGCGAAACGGGCTTCACCATCGTCTCCAGCGCGACGGGGACCGGAGTCCGCACCCTCGTCCCACCGGACGTCGCGACCTGCGACGCCTGCCTGTCCGAGCTGTCGGATCCGTTGGATCGCCGCTACCGGCATCCGTTCATCACCTGTACCGACTGCGGGCCGCGCTTCACGATCATGCGTGACGTGCCCTACGACCGGCCGGCCACCACGATGTCCTCGTTCCCGATGTGCGCGCGGTGTGCCGACGAGTACGCGGACGTGGCCGACCGCCGCTTTCACGCCCAGCCGATCGCCTGCCCGGACTGCGGGCCCGCACTGTGGTTCGAGTGCGGCGACGACCGGGTCGACGGGGTGGACGCCGCGGTCGCGGCCGCTCAGCGGGCGCTGGCCGAGGGCCTGATCGTTGCCGTCAAGGGCGTCGGCGGGTACCACCTCGCCTGCCGGGCCGACGACGACACGGCGATCGCTCGGCTGCGCACACGCAAGGCCCGCCAGCAGAAGCCGTTCGCCCTGCTCGTGCGCGACCTGACCGTTGCCCGCCGACTCGTCGTCCTGGACGGGGACGAGGAGCGGGTGCTCAGCGACCGCGCGCGGCCGATCGTCCTGTTACCGCGGCGCCCCGATGCTGGCGTGGCGGCGTCGGTGGCGCCGGACAACCCGCTGTTGGGCCTGCTGCTGCCGTACACCCCGATCCACCACCTGCTGCTCGCGGCGGTCCCCGGCAGCGGCGTCGCCCCGCCTGCCGTGCTGGTGATGACGAGCGCCAACATCAGCGACGAGCCGCTGTGCTTCGATGACCTGGACGCGACCCGACGCCTGCCGCGGCTCGCCGACGCGGTGCTCACCCACAACCGCCCGATCCATGTGCCGTGCGACGACAGCGTGGTGCGCGTCATCGACGGTCACCAGCTGCCGATCCGACGGTCCCGGGGCTACGCCCCGCTGCCGGTCGCTCTCGGCCGCCCGCTGCCGGCCACGCTCGCGGCGGGCGGCGAGCTGAAGAACACCTGCTGCGTCATCGACGGAGCGAATGCGTTCTGCTCGGCGCACATCGGCGACATGGGCAGCACCGACACCGCCCGCGCCTTCGCGCGAGCGGTCAGTCAGCTGACCACCCTGCACCGCCTCTCGCCACAGGTGATCGCGGCGGACGCGCACCCGGCCTACCAGACGCGCGTCTGGGCCGAGCAGCATGCCGGTGCGCCGGGCGAGCCGGCGCTGCGCTTCGTCCAGCACCATCACGCGCATGTCGCATCGCTGCTCGCCGAGCACGGGCGGATCGGCCAGCCGATCCTCGGCGTCGCCTTCGACGGAACCGGCTACGGCGACGACGGGACGATCTGGGGCGGGGAGTTCTTGCTGCTCGGTACCGACACCGCTGGGTACCGCCGCGTCGGTCACTTGCGCCCGGTCGACCTGCCCGGCGGCGATGCGGCCGTGCGCAACCCCTGCCGCATCGCGCTGGCCTACCTCGCGGCCAGCGGCCTCCCCTGGGACCCGGACCTGCCGCCGGTCGCGGCGTGCGCGCCGGCCGAGCTCGCGGCGGTCGGCGCCCAACTGGCATCGGGCGCGGGCACGATCCCGAGCTCGAGCATGGGACGGCTTTTCGACGCGGTCTCCGCGCTGATCGGGGTTCGGCAGCGCATCGGGTTCGAGGCCCAGGCGGCGATCGAGCTCGAGTTCCTGGCGAGCACCGGAGCGGGCGCGAACGATGACGGCGATGGCTGGGCACTGCGCGCCGACGCCGACGGTGTGCTCGACTACCGGCCGGTGATCCGCCGCCTCGTCGCCGGGTTGCACGCCGGCGCCGATTCCGCCACGCTGGCCTATCGATTCCACCTCGCGGTCGCAGAGAGCGTCGCGAGTTTCGCGCACCGCGTACGGAACGAGACTGGCGTAAGAGTCGTCGGTCTCACCGGAGGGGTCTTTCAGAACGTGCTGCTGCTGCAGACGTGCATTCAGCGGTTGCGTGCGAGTGGGTTGGAAGTACTCACTCATCGCGCAGTGCCACCCAACGATGGTGGCCTCGCGCTCGGACAGGCAGTCATTGCTGCGCTTGGCATGCGTCGCGACACGGATTCGAGCCGTATCGCAAGCTAAAGGGGGAAGGCATGAGCGTCGACACCCGCCGGCGATCCGGCGCAGTTGGGGCAGCCTCCGTCGACGCCGCGGTTGGCATTGCGCCCGACATCCTCGATTCCGGTCTGGCCGAAGATCTGGCGGCGGCGTCACTGGCGCTCGCGCGGCGCTTCGCCGCCGGCGCGACCATGTGGTGCATTGCTCCGCAGTGGGAACCGCACGCGCATCACATGGCCGTCGAGTTCGTGCATCCGGTGATCGTCGGCAAGCGGGCGCTGCCGGCGCTCGCGCTGACCACGCCGGGTGTCGTGGCTCAGGCCCGGGTGGCGGTACGAGCCGGCGACATCGTCATAGCGGTCGCCGCGGCCGACGACGCTGCCGTCGTGGACCTGATGCGGCGCACCGGCGCGTGGGGCGCGTTGAGCGTGTGGATCGGCTCGGGCGCCCGACCGGACGGTGGCGCCGCCGACCACGTGCTGTGGATCGACGACCCCGACCCGCTGGCTCCGGCCACCGGCCGCTTCGTGCTCATGTATCACCTGCTCTGGGAGCTGACCCATGTGTGCTTCGAGCACCCTGGACTGCTGGTCGAGGACCCCGCCGCGTGCGGCGAGGACCGGTGCGTCACCTGCGGCGACGAGGGCCGTCCGGCTGAGGTGATCATGCCCGCCGCCGGGCCGCTCGGCACCGCGCTGGTACGCACGGCCACCGGCGAGGAGCGGATCGACACGACGCTAGTTGGCGACGTCGCCGCGGGCGATCTCGTTCTGGTCCATGCCGGCGCGGCGCTGACCAGGGTGGGTGAGCGGCATGAGTGAGAGCACCGGCTTCCTCTACCCCTTCATCGACGCCGAGGAACGTGACTCCGGCTCGTTGCTCACCGATCTCGCCGATTCGGCTCGGCAGAAGGCGCGGGAGAGTTCGGCGCTGCAACGGTCCACGCTGTCGGCCTGCGCCGAGAAGGTCGCGGCCGCCGGTACCGAGCTGGCGCGACGGTTCGCCGCCGGCGGGCGGATGTACTCCTTCGGCAACGGGGGAAGCTCCACCGACGCCGCGACCTTCGCCGCGCTCTTTGCCCAGCCGGTGACCGGCCGTCCGCTGCCGGCGCTCAATCTGGCCGCCGATCAGGCCGTCGTGACGGCGTTGGGCAACGACGTCGGGTTCGAGCTCGTGTTCTCGCGCCAGATCATCGCGCACGCGGCGAGCACCGACATCGCGGTTGCCTTCTCGACCAGCGGCAACTCCGCCGACCTGCTCAGCGCGCTGCGCGAGGCGTCCCACCGCGGCCTGCTGACGATCGGGTTCGCCGGTTACACCGGAGGCGAGATGGCCGAGTCCGAGGCCGTCCACCACTGCTTCGTCGTCGATTCCCAGAGCATCCATCGCATCCAGGAGAGCCAGGCGCTACTCGGCTACGAGCTGTGGGCGACGACGCAACGCTGCCTGGCCGCGGGTTCCGGCGCCGAAGGAGGCCGGCGGTGAGCGATCGGGTGATTCCGGTGGCCGGGGCGCTGTCGCGCGAGGACCGGGTGCTGGAGAAGATCCAGAGCTTCCGCAAGCGGCGACCCCGCCTCATCGACGAGGTGGTGACGCTCGCCCACGGCGCCGGCGGCAAGTCGTCGGCGGCCCTCGTCGACGCGGTCTTTCTCGAGGCGTTCCGCAATCCGCAGCTCGAACAGCTCGGGGATGGGGCCGTGTTGATGCTGCCGTCGGGGGAGCGGCTCGCGTTCAGCACCGATTCGTTCGTCGTTTCACCCCGGCGGTTCCCGGGTGGGTCCATCGGCCAACTGGCCGTCCACGGCACGGTCAACGACCTCGCGGTCAGCGGGGCCGAACCAAAGTGGCTGTCGGCGGCGTTCGTCATCAGTGAGGGCTTCGTGATCGCCGAGTTGCGCGCGATCGTCGCCGACATGGCCGCCGCGGCCCGGGCGGCGGGTGTCGAGCTGGTCACCGGCGACACCAAAGTCGTACCGAAGGGCGCCGCGGACGGCTTGTACATCACGACGTCCGGGATCGGGATCATCCCGGCGGGTCGACACCTGTCGGCCCGCCACGTTCGCGCGGGCGATCGCGTCGTCCTGTCCGGCACGCTCGGTGACCACGGGATGTCGGTGATGATGGCCCGCGGCGATCTCGACATCGAGGCCGAGATCGAGTCCGACACGGCGCCAGTGCACGAGCTGGTCGAGGCACTGCTGGCCGCGGCCCCCAGCACCCGGTGGCTGCGTGACCCGACCCGGGGCGGTCTCGGCACGATCTGCAACGAGCTGGCCCAGGACGCCGAGGTCGCGGTGATTCTCGACGAGCAGCTGCTGCCGGTCGCACCGATGGTGCAGGGGGCCTGCGACATGTTGGGGATCGATCCCATCTACGTGGCCAACGAAGGAAAGTTCGTCGCGGTGGTGGCGCCAGATGAGGCCGAAGCCGCGGTCGCGGCACTTCGCGCACATCCACTCGGTCGCGCCGCCGTCGTCATCGGCGAGATCGTTGCCGAACCCGAAGGCGTCGTTGCGTTACGCACGGCATTCGGAGGCAGCCGGATCGTCGACATGCTCGTCGGCGATCCGCTGCCGCGCATCTGCTGACCACGACGAGAGGAACCAGTCATGTGTCTCGGAATTCCCGGGCAGGTCGTGGAGATCGTCGATGCGTCGAACCATTTGGCCAAGGTCGATGTCAACGGCATCAAGCGCACGATCAGCGTGCGTCTGCTCGCCGCGGACAACCTGCAACCGGGTGAGTGGGTCCTGGTCCACGTCGGCTTCGCGATGGCGAAGATCGATCAGCGCGAGGCCGACCTCACGCTGGAGGCGGTCAAGCAGATGGGCCAGAGCTATAACGACGAACTGTCCGCGTTCGACTCGACCGCGATCATCTAGGAGACGCTATGAAGTTCGTCGACGAGTTCCGTGACCCCGCGGCCGCCCGCGCCCTGGTGAAGTCGATCGCCGAGCTCGCCGGCCCGGATGACCACTTCAAGTTCATGGAGGTGTGCGGCGGTCACACCCACACCATCTATCGGCACGGCATCGAGCACATCCTGCCGGCCAACATCGAACTCGTGCACGGGCCGGGCTGTCCGGTCTGCGTCATTCCGATGGGCCGGGTGGACGACGCGATGTGGCTCGCCGAGAAGCCCGACGTCATCTTCACCTCGTTCGGCGACATGATGCGGGTGCCGGGCAGCCGAGGCAGCCTGCTCGAGGCCAAGGCGCGGGGGGCGGACGTCCGGTTCCTGTACTCGCCCCTCGATGCCCTCCGCATTGCGTCCGAGAACCCGGACCGGCAGGTGGTCTTCTTCGCCGTCGGGTTTGAGACCACCGCGCCCTCGACGGCGGTCACGCTGGTCCGGGCCCAACAACTCGGCGTCACCAACTTCACCGTCTTCTGCAACCACGTGACGATCGTGCCGCCGATCAAGGCGATCCTGGACTCGCCCGACCTGCGGCTGGACGGATTCCTCGGCCCCGGCCACGTATCCACGGTCGTCGGTAACCGTCCCTACCGTTTCGTGCCCGAGGTGTATGGGAAGCCGATCGTGGTGGCGGGCTTCGAGCCGCTCGACATCCTCGCGTCGGTGCACATGCTGCTCGCGCAGCTGCGCGAAGGCCGTTGCGAGGTCGAGAACCAGTACAGCCGCGTCGTGCACGATGAGGGCAATCCGCAGGCGATCGCCCTGCTCGGCGAGGTCTTCGAGCTGCGGCCGCATTTCGAATGGCGCGGACTCGGATTCATCAGTCAGAGCGCGCTCAAGCTCAACGACGACTATGCGGCCTTCGACGCCGAACTGCGCTACGACATGCCCGGTATCCGGGTCGCCGACCCCAAGGCGTGCCAGTGCGGTGAGGTGCTCAAGGGCGTCATCAAGCCGTGGGAGTGCAAGGTGTTCGGAACCGCCTGCACCCCGGAAACGCCGATCGGCACGTGCATGGTCTCGCCCGAGGGCGCGTGCGCCGCGTACTACAACTTCGGACGGCTGCATCGCGAGACCGCTGAACTCGTCGGCCAGTCCACGCGAAGCTGACGCAGCGATGAACGCCGGTCAGGCCGGGGATGCGCCCGCACCGATGGCGGGCCGGACGCTGTTCGCTCGGTACGCGTACGCCCCCAACGACCTCGGATACTGCGGCCCGGCCGAATCCGCCGCGCTGTTCGAGCTGGGGGTCACCGGGCATACCGACGTCGACGTCGAAAGGATTGCCCGCGGGTTCTCCGGGGCGTGGCCCTACGTCGCCCTGCTCGCCGAACTCACGGGCATCGACGATCCGCTGGACGAGCGCGTCGTCCGCGCGTACTGGACGGGCGGCCCGCTCCTCGGCGAGCTCGACCGGAAGGCCTTCGCCGCGCGGCTGATCGATGTGATCGGCTCGCAAGCCGGTCACTACTGGGGCCATCTCTCGACCGACCTGCTGCCCGAGGTCACGGCCACCCACGGGTTCCACGTCTTCGGCGTCTACCCGTGGTCGCGGTTGTTGGGGGTCGCCCCCGGGCAGCCGTTACACGTCCTCGACCGCTGTCGCATCCGGTGGGGCGAGGTGCTGGCGGCGGATGGGGACCAGGTCGTCGTCCGCTCGCGGCGGCTGACCTGGGACGGTTGCCAGCTGGGCCTCGCGGCGGCGACCGAATTCCGCCACCGCCCGCAGCCGCAGGAACTCCGCCCGCGCGGCCAGCCGGCCCGCCGCGGACATCGCGCCGAGCACCTGGTTATCGGTCAGCCGGCCCAGGCCCCCGGCGGCCAGCGCCGCGCCGGTCCGCGGCAGCCGCGTCTCGATGTCGCCAGCCATGTCCATCATGTCGCGGGCCGCGTTCTGGGAGACGACCAGCTCCATGCCAAGCTCGGCGTCGGGGAACTCGCCGTCCCGGCAGCCGCGCGGGATCTTGCGGGCGGTGGCGTCGGCCAGCTGGGCGTCGCGGCGGCGGCTGAACTCCGCGACCGCGCGCAGTTCCAGATAGGCGGCGCGGGCGGCCAGCCGCCGGGCCGCGGACATCGCGCCCAGCACC
>DATAQD010000180.1:0-4388 GCA_036264855.1 Jatrophihabitans sp.
GGCGGCGTCCTCGACCGTCACCGCGATGCCGTCCAGCTCGGGCAGCGGGATCTCGGGCCGGACGTCGACCTCGGCGGTGAAGCTCAACGACGTGCCGTCGTCGAGATTGGTGATGTCGATGTCGGGCTGACCGAGCGGACGCAGCTCGTGCTCACGCGCCGCCTCGCCGTACAGGCGGGGCAGCGCCTCGTTGACGGCCTCCTGCAGGACGGTGCCGCGCCCGACGCGCTGGTCGATGATGCGGCTCGGCACCTTGCCGGGGCGAAAGCCCGGCACCCGGACCTGCTGCGAGAGCGCCTTGTACGTGCTGTCCAGGGTCGGCTTCAGGTCGTCGAAGGGCACCTCGACGGCGAGCCGGACTCGGGTCGGGCTCAGGTTCTCGACGGTGCTCTTCACGTGCTGCTGCTCCTCGGTAGTGACGGGCGGATCCGGGGTGGTTCGCAAGCCTCGGTCGGTCGGGGTGGCGGGATTCGAACCCACGGCCCCTCGCTCCCAAAGCGAGTGCGCTACCAAGCTGCGCCACACCCCGGGCGCTGACGGCCCCAGTCTACGGGCGCGCCGTGCGGGCTCCGGCAACGGGCGCACCGGGCGGGCCCGCGCTCGCGCCCCGGCGGCGCCCCGGCTTCCAGTCCGATCCATGCTGAGGTGTTGTTCATTTCTTGCAAAAATATGTTGGTGCAACGACGGGGCCCCCTGCCAGACTTCCGATCGTGTCGGACCCGCCTGGAATCCCGGTCGTCAGCGCCCGCGGGCTGACCAAGATCTTCCCGTCGACCAAGGACGGTGACCCGTTCACGGCCGTAAACGGCATCGACTTCGACGTCCGGCCGGCCGAGGCGTTCGGTTTCCTCGGCCCCAACGGCGCCGGCAAGTCGTCGACCATGCGGATGATCGGCTGCGTCTCGCCGCCGACGTCGGGTTCGCTACAGATCCTCGGCCTGGACGCCGCGCACGCCGGCAAGCGCATCCGGGCCCGGATCGGCTCGGTCCCTCAGGACGACCTGCTCGATCCTGAGCTCACCGTGCGGGAGAACCTGCTCATCTACGGCCGCTACTTCGGCATGTCGAGGGCGGCGATCGATGAACGCAGCGCGGAACTGCTCGACTTCGCCCGGCTCGACGAGCGGGCCGACGCCCGCGTGCAGGCGCTGTCCGGCGGCATGCGGCGCCGGCTCACGATCGCGCGGTCGCTGATCAACTCCCCCGACCTGCTCCTCCTCGACGAACCGACCACCGGGCTGGATCCACAGGCCCGGCATCTGCTCTGGGAGCGGCTCTTCGAGCTCAAGCGGCAGGGGGTCACGCTCATCCTCACCACGCACTACATGGACGAGGCCCAGCGCCTGTGCGACCAGCTGGCGGTCATGGACCACGGCCGGGTGGTCGCGACCGGTTCCCCCCGCGAGCTCATCGAGTCCCACGTGACCCGCGACGTGTTGGAGCTCCTCGTCGAGCCGGGCACGGGCGCGGGCGTCGCGGTGCGGGCGGAGGGCGTCGCCGAACGGGTCGAGGTCCTCGCCGATCGCCTGCTCTGTTACACCGACGACGGCGAACGCGCGCTCGCCCGAGCCCACGAACGAGGGCTCGGGGACCTCGACGCCTTGGTGCGCCGCGCCACGCTCGAGGACGTCTTCCTGTCCTTGACCGGCCGATCGCTGATCGAGTAGTTCGATGCTGACATCGGTCGACGGCGTGGCGCGGGCGTGGCGGTACTGGCTGCTGCGCTACCGGCGCACCTGGCGCGGCACGATCGTCATCAGCGTTGCCAACCCCGCGCTGTTCCTCGCCGCGCTCGGCTTCGGGCTGGGCGCGCTGGTCGACCACCGCCACAGCGCCTACCTGCACGGCAGTAGCTATCTGGCGTTCCTCGCGCCCGGACTGCTCGCCGCGGCGATGATGCAGACCGCCTACATCGAGGCGGCCGGCCCCGTCCACGTCTCCGCCCGCAGCGCCGGCGTCTACCGCGTCGCCGTGGCCACCCCGTTGAGTCCGCAGGACGTCTTCTTCGGCCACCTGCTGTTCATGAGCTTCCGCATCGTCACCAGCGCCACGGCGTTCGCCGTTGTCGCCTGCGCGTTCGGGGCGATGCCGGCGCAGCGGGTCGGGCCAGTCGTCCTCGCGGCGACGCTCACCGGTCTGGCCTTCGCGGCGCCGGTCGCCGCCTGGGCGGTGACGGTCGAGCGTCCGGCGCTGCTCAACGGCGGGTTCCGCTTCGTGATCATGCCGCTGTACATGTTCTCGGGGACGTTCTTCGCGGTGGCGCAGCTGCCCGGCTGGCTGCAGGCCGTGGTGCGCTGCACACCGCTGTTCCAGGGCGTGCAGCTGTGCCGGTCCGCCAGCCTTGGGGGATCCGATTGGCTCGCCCTGGCGGCGCATTGCGGCTATCTCGCGGCGATCGTCCTCGCTGGCCTCGTCGTCGGCTCGCGGACCTACGCCCGGGTGCTGAGCGCGTGAGCACGTCGGTCCGCGTCCGGGTCCAGGACCGAGCCCCCGAGCGGGTCGGCGTCGGCGGCAGCGTTCGCGCGGTCCGCGTCATGATCGCGCGCAACCTGCTCATCTACCGGCACACCTGGGCGCTGTTGCTCGCCGAGGTACTAGAGCCGGTGCTCTACCTCGGCTCCATCGGCCTCGGGATCGGCGTGCTCGTCGGCCGGCTGTCCGGCCTCGGCGCCGCGACGGTCAGCTACCCGCAGTTCGTCGCGCCCGCCCTGCTCGCGACCGCCGCGATGAACGGTGCCCTCAACGAGACCGCTTTCCTCATGTACAACCGGCTCGCCGTCCAGCGGGTGTACCAGCCGATCCTGGCCACGCCGATGACGGTCGGCGAGGTGGCGCTGGGCGAAGTCGCGTGGGCCGTGCTGCGCTCCGTCGCGGTCACGATCGGCTTTCTCGGCATCGTGGCGGCCTTCGGGCTCATCGCGTCGCCGTGGGTGCTGCTCGGTCTGCTCGGGGTGGCGGTGATCGGCTTCTGCTTCGCCTGCATCGGGCTGCTCGTCGCCACCAGCGTCCGCGGCTTTCCCGACTTCCAGTACGTGCAGCTGGTGATGTTGCCGATGTTCCTGTTCGCGACGACCTTCTACCCCCTCGGCGTGTATCCGCGGCCGATCCAGATCGTCGTCGAATGCCTCCCGCTGTACCAGGCGATCGAGTTGCTGCGCCGCCCCGCCCTGGGCCTGGTCGACCCCCACCTGCTGCTGTCGGCGGCTTACCTGCTGGTCCTGGGTGGGCTCGCCTTGCACGTCGGACTGCGGCGCTTGCGGCGAACGCTCGCGAACTAGCTACTTCTTGCACGCGCTCGTCCTATAGTTGCGAGGTGGCCCGCCATCTGTCCGCCGTCGCCAAGCAGGCCGGCGTCAGCGAAGCGACCGTCAGCCGTGTCCTCAACGGCAAGCCGGGAATCTCCGACGCCACCCGCGAGGCCGTGCTCACCGCCCTGGACGTCATCGGCTACGAACGCCCGACCCAGCTGCGCCGCGGGCGCGCGCGGATGGTCGGCTTGATCGTCCCCGAGCTGTCCAACCCGATCTTTCCGGCGCTGGCCGAGGTGATCAGCGGGGGCCTGGCGCAGCGGGGGTTCAACTCCGTCCTATGCACCCGGACCGGCAGCATGTCCGAGTCCGAGTACGTCGACATGCTGCTCGAGCGCCAGGTGTCCGGGATGATCTTCGCCGGCGGCCAGTACGCCGAGGCCGACGCGCCCCACGAGCACTACAACCGACTGGGCAAGCTGCGCCTGCCCCTGGTGTTGATCAACGCCGCGGCCGAGCAGCTGGACTTTCCGAGGGTCTCGACCGACGACGCGGTGGCGATCGAGCAGGCGTATTCGCACCTGATCTCGCTCGGGCACGAAGGCATCGGCCTGGTGCTCGGCCCCAGCGACCACGTGCCCTCCCGCCGCAAGCTCGAAGCGTTCGATGCCCTGCGCGGCGAACGGCATTCCGCCTTCGTCGAGCGGACGATGTTCTCCCTGGAAGGCGGACAGGCGGCGGCCAGCCGGCTGCTCGCCGCGGGCGCAACCGGGATCATCTGCGCCAGCGACCCGCTCGCGCTCGGCGCGATCCGCGCGGTGCGCCGCCGCGGCCTCGGGGTACCCGAGGACGTCTCGGTCGTCGGCTTCGACGATTCGGCGTTCATGAACTGCACCGACCCGCCGCTCACCACCGTCCGGCAACCGATCGAAGCGGTCGGCAAGGCCGCCGTCGCCCTGCTGGCCAGCGCAATGGAAGGCGCCAAGTTCGCGCCCGAGGAGCTGTTCTACGAGCCCGAACTCGTCGTCCGCGGCTCGACGGCCCGCGCCCGCACCGCCGTTTAGCCTGGCGACGCCCCTCCGCAACTGCCCGGCTCGCTGCACTTTGTGAAGACCGCGCCCAAGGCTCCCGCACAGTCAG
>DATAQD010000073.1:0-11560 GCA_036264855.1 Jatrophihabitans sp.
TCGGTGGCCGGCGGAGTGGCCTCGGCCGCGCGGGCCGTGCTGCGCCGCGCGCCCTCCTCGCCGCTGCACGCCGAGCTGAGCGAGCAGCGCCGGCTGGCGATCGCCCGGACCCGCCTCGCGGACTACCGGCGGGTGCGGGACGCCTTCGGAGGGACCGTCAACGATGTCGCATTAGCCGTCGTATCGGGCGCGGTGCGGGGGTGGTTGCTGTCGCGGGCCGAGCCGTTGCGTTCGGCGGCGAGCGTCCGCGCGCTGGTCCCGGTCAGCGTCAGCGACCTCGCCGGCGCGTCCCGGAGCCAGCGGTCCGACGAACATCCCGCCGGTTCCGCTCGCGAGGCGCCCTCGGGCGGCGCCCGGCAGGTGCACCCCCTCCTGGTCGATCTGCCGGTAGGCGAGCCGGACTCGGTGCTACGGCTGGCCCAGATCCGCTACGCCATGGCGTCCCACAAGGCGTCCGGACGCGCGGTCGACGCCGACCGGCTGGTCTCGCTGAGCGGCTTCGCGCCACCCACCCTGCATGCGCTGGGCGCGCGGGCCACGAGCGGGCTGACCCGCCGGATGTTCAGCCTGGTCGTCACCAACGTGCCCGGACCGCAGTTCTCGCTCTATGCGGCCGGAGCCCGGATGACCGAGATGTTTCCCTTCCTGCCGCTGACCGAAGGTCACGCGGTCTCCATCGCGCTCACGTCCTACGACGGCGGCGTCTACTACGGCATCAACGGAGACCGCGAAGCGATGCGCGACGTCAACGTGCTCGCTGACCTGATCGAGGAGTCGTTGGCCGAACTGGTTGCCGCCGCCGGCAGCCCCGCGGCCACGACCGGTGGCAGCCGACGCCAGCCTCGAGGCACACGACCGGAGCATCGATGAGGGTTTACCTGCCGGCCACGACCACCGCCTTGCGGGACCTGCTCGACACCGGGGTCACCGGGCCGGCGCCGCTGACCGCGTTCGCGGTCACGCCCGCTCTGCGCGAGTGGTACGTGGACGACGACGCCGAATCGCTCGAATACGCGGCGATGCAGGAAGCAGCGCGAGGCTCGTTGCGACTGATCGACGCCGACCCCACCGCGGCCCGCCGCCGAGTCGTCGTCGCCTTGGACGTACCCGACGGGCAGGTGGAGGTCCGCGACGATCTGGACCGTGGCGTCGTTCACCTGTCCGCTGCGGTGCCTCTGGCCGCCGTCGCCTCGGCGCACCTGGACGACGAGGACGCGGAGGAGACGATCGCGGCTGCGGCCGAGGCGATCATCGCGGCCGACCTGGGCGATCCGGGCTCGCAGGAGAAGGTCGACGACGCGGAGGGCTACGAGCTTTCGTGGTACGCCAACCAGGAGATCGGCCCACTGCTCGCGTTGCCCTGACCACCTCACCGGCAGCAGCCATGCCGATGAGCCGTGGCACGATCGGGTCATGGACGCCATCACACATCCGCCGGTCCCTTGGAACGAGCCAATTCGCACGTACGCGCCGGGAAGCGCGGAGGCCCTGAGTCTGGCCACGGCCCTCGAGGACATGGCGGCGCAGCCGACCGAGCTCACGATGACCATCAACGGCGCAGAGCGCATGGGCGGCGGCGACCGCATTCCGGTTGTGGCGCCGCATCGACACGAGTTGGTCCTGGGCGAGACGGCGAATGCGACGGCCCGCGACGTGGAGGCTGCGATCGGCGCCGCGCTCGCCGCGGCGCCGGCCTGGCGGGGCCTGCCGTTCGACGAGCGGGCCGCGGTATTCCTGCGGGCGGCCGATCTGTTGTCGACGACTTGGCGCGATCGACTCAACGCCGCGACGATGCTCGGCCAGTCCAAGACGGTGCACCAGGCGGAGATCGACGCCGCCTGCGAGCTTGCCGACTTCCTCAGGTTCAACGTCCACTTCGCGCGACAGATGCTGGAACAGCAGCCCGACAACTCGGCGCTCACCTGGAATCGGATGGACTACCGACCGCTCGAGGGCTTCGTCGTCGCGATCACGCCGTTCAACTTCAGCGCGATCGCCGGAAACCTGCCCTCGGCGCCGGCGCTGCTGGGCAACGTCGTCGTCTGGAAGCCGTCCCCCACGCAACAACTCGCGGCGCACCACACGATGGCGTTGTTCGAGGCGGCCGGCCTCCCGCCGGGAGTGATCAACATGGTGACCGGCGACGGTGCGGCGGTGAGCGAGGAGGCGCTGCCACACCCGGCGCTGGCGGGCATTCATTTCACCGGATCGACGCCGACGTTCCAGCACCTGTGGCGCACCGTCGCGACGAACCTCGGCTCGTACGCCGGTTATCCCCGCCTGGTCGGCGAGACGGGCGGCAAGGACTTCGTCGTCGCGCACCCCAGCGCCGACCCGTCCTCGTTGGTGACCGGGCTGGTGCGCGGTGCCTTCGAGTACCAGGGCCAGAAGTGCTCGGCCGCCTCGCGCGCGTACATACCTCGATCGCTGTGGGACGGCGGGGTCAAGGACGAACTGGTCGCGGTCTCGGAGTCGCTCAGCTACGGCGACGTCTCGAACTTTGCCGGCTTCGGCGGAGCGGTCATCGACCGGCGCGCATTCGACCGCCTGAGTGGCGTGCTGGACCGACTGCACGCCGAGCCGTCCGCGACGGTGCTCGCCGGCGGCAAGGCCGACGACAGCGTCGGATTCTTTGTGCAGCCCACGGTGGTCGAGTCGACCGATCCGGGCCATGAGATGTTCCGCCAGGAGTATTTCGGCCCGATCCTGGCCGTGCACGTGTACGACGACGCCGCCTGGCGCGAGACCCTCACTCAGCTCGAATCGGTTTCTCCGTACGCGCTGACCGGCGCGGTGTTCGCCCGGGACCGTGATGCGATCATCGAGGCTCAGTCGGTCCTCCGATTCGCCGCCGGGAACTTCTACGTCAACGACAAGCCCACCGGCGCGGTCGTCGGGCAGCAGCCCTTCGGAGGCGCGCGGGCATCGGGCACCAACGACAAGGCGGGCTCCCTGTGGAACCTGCTGCGGTGGGTGTCCCCGCGCGCGATCAAGGAGAACTTCGTACCGCCGACGGATCACCGCTATCCACACATGGGGCCGCCCACCGGTTTGGTGCCCGGCGTCTGAACCAGCGCGCGGCGAGCGTAGGTCGCGACTTCGATCGGTTGGCGTGGTCACGGCTGGGCGACCTGAATCGGCACCGCGTCGCCCTCGGCGAAGACGTCGCCCCAGCACGGATCGCCAACGATGACGCCGCGTCCGGGGGGTCCTGCGCTCGCGCGGCGCGGGAGCCGCACGCCGAGCAGTTCACCGTCCACGGGACCCGGACGCAGGAGAATCCCGCAATGGCTGCGCCGGACCTCGGCGGCCACTCCCCGGTAGGTGGTGGCCAGATCGTCCGCGCGTCCGGCCACGACCGCCGCCAATGGCGCATCGGAGGCGCGCATCCACGACACAAGTTCCTCGCCGACAGCGGCATCAACCAGGGTCTCGCTGTCGTCGACCAACAGCAATGTCGGCTGGGCGGGCGGCGCACCCAGGACGCTGGTCCGGTCGGCGGGATCGATGAGCCGGACCGGCGCGCGGCGCGCATCCGCGGCCAGCGGTGACCGAGCGGGTGCTGACACCACAGTGCGCAGGCCACCGTGCACCGCCTGCGCCAGGAGCGAGCGCAACAGCGTCGACCGGCCGGATCGCGGCGGACCGCCGATCAATATCCGACCGGCGCCGACGAACGGGTCGATCCGCAAGGGGACCGCGGCGTCACCGACCACGCCGACGGCCATTCGCCCGGGCTCGACCGGGAGGTCGGCCAGGCACACGTGGCGGGGGAGCGGGCGCACCCGGATCGCCCGCTGGTCCAGCCCAGGAGCGCGCGAAGTCGCCCAGGACGACGCGATACCGGCCGCCGTCGCGCCGGCATCGACCGCCACACCGTCGTGGGCGAGCTGCACCACCGCGGCGTCGGCGGCCCGCAAGGCACGGCCCGGCGGCATCGCCGCCGGGACATCACGGGGGGAGATCCCGGCGAGACCGTAGTCTGCGACATCGGCCAGGCGCAGCACCAGTTTCGCGGCAAACGCGCCGCTGAACCTCGGGGCGAGCACGGTGCGGTCACCCGCCACCACCACCGTCAGCCCGGCCGGTGCTCCGGCCCGCAGCAGGCTGGCCAACAGGTCCGCGCACACGGTCGCCTCGGCGTCGCCCAGACTCGCGAGAACGTTC
Organism: Jatrophihabitans sp.; assembly: GCA_036264855.1. GTDB lineage: Bacteria > Actinomycetota > Actinomycetes > Mycobacteriales > Jatrophihabitantaceae > Jatrophihabitans. The sequence continues at coordinate 4,168 of DATAQD010000073.1, forward strand.
TGCCAGCCGTCGATGAGCAGCAGCATCGGAGCATCGACAGGGCCGGTTCCGGCACCGCGCGCCGCGACCCGTCGGGCGCACTCGGCGTCGAGCCGGCCCAACAACCGCAACGCCAATTCAGGCTCATCGGGACCGGCGACGCTCGCGCAGTGCGGCAGGAGCGCGGCGATTCCGGCCAGCGCGGCTGTTGGATCGATGACGTAGAGCTGCAGACGTTGCGGCCCGAGCCGTTGCGCAGCGGCGAGGGCGATCGAGGTTAGCGCTGCCGTCCGCCCGGTACGCGGCGCGCCCGAGACGAGCAGGGAGGTCCCGTCCGTGAGGTCGAGGGTCAGCGTCTCGCGGCGTTGCTCGGCGGGCAGGTCGACGAGACCGAACGGGATCGAGGTGAGCGGTCCGGCATCGTTCAGTTCGTCGCTGGGCAGGCGCTGCGGCAAGGGCGGCAGCCATGGCGTACTGGCCCGGGCGCGCCCGGCGCGATCCGCCGCCGCCCGGATCGCGGCGACGAGCGCGCTCAGGTCGGTCTCGCCGGCGGCGTCGGCCGGCGCCGGTCGGCCCCGGCGCCACGGGTCGAGGATCTCGACGCGCGGCCCTGCGCCGACCGGACGGTGGGGAGCCGCGGCGTGCGCGGCCTGGATGCAGGTCAGCGTCGAACCCGTGCGAACGTAGGCGCGGCCGGGTTGGGAACGCTCGATGAGTGCCGCGTCGACGGCGCCAATCACGTCGGTGGATTCGGCTGGATCGGCCACCCGCAGTGCGATGCGAAGGGTTGTGTTGGCACGAATCTCCGGTGATATCGCGCTGCCTGGCCGTTGGGTGGCGAGAACCAGGTGCACGCCGAGTGAACGGCCGCGCTGCGCCACGCCGACCAGCCCGCGGACGAAGTCGGGCAGCTCGTCGGCCAGGGCCGCGAACTCGTCGACAACGATGACGAGTCGTGCCAATGGTGTCGTGGGACCGCTCGCCCGGTAGGCCATGAGGTCACTGGCGCCCGTGTCGGCGAACAGGCGTTCGCGGCGCCGCAATTCGCTGTTCAGGGAGCACAGTGCGCGGGCGGTCAGATGAGCGTCCAGGTCGGTGACGAGTCCGGCTGTGTGGGGCAGCCGGGCGCAATCCGCGAAAGCGGCGCCGCCCTTGTAGTCGATGAGCAGGAAGTTGACGTCGTCGGGCGGGTGGTGGGCCGCCAGACCGACAACCAGCGTCTGGAGCAGCTCCGACTTGCCGGCACCCGTCGTGCCGGCGATCAATGCGTGCGGGCCATCGGCGACGAGGTCGACGGGCAGCGGACCATCGGCGGACAGGCCCAGCACCGTCCGTGCGTTGCCCCCCGCGGTCATCCACCGGGCCGCGATCGTTTCGACCTCGAGGTGACCCGCGCCGAGGACCTCGCGCAGCTGGCACCCGTCGGCTAGCGCCGACGACCCCGCGGCCCCCGCATCGACGAGCGGCGCCAGACCTCGGGCCAGCTCCTCCGCCCACGAGGGCGAGACCTGATCCGCGACGACAGGAACGGTGTCGCTGTGAGCGGTACGCAGGGACAACCGGGTTCCGTTCGCCCCGACGACTCGGGCCACGCTGATGCACGAGGTCGGCAGACGCGAGTCGTGCTCGTCCACGCAGATCGCGGTGATTCCGACTGCCGAGCCGCGCTCGAGGACGTCGGCCAGGCCTGGGACGTCGGCGAGCGCGGCGACGCGGTCGACCACGATCACCAGCCACGGCCCGCGCCAGCCGGAGGGGTCGAGCCTCCGGGACCTCCGCCGCTGCTCGGCGAGAGTCGTGACGTCCTTGACCAGCTGCTGCCACTCGTCGCCGGACACCGCGACCCGCGCCTGCAGATGAGGGAGCCAGCGCGCCCAGAACCAGGAGGGGGCGGCGGCAGGCGACAGCAACAGCGCGAGCTGGAGTTCCGTCGGCGAGTGCGAAGCCGCGAGCTGGCCGACCAGCCAGCGGCCGATCCCGGCGACGACGTCGGCGGGTCCGGCGACACCGAGCGGGCCATCGCGCAATTCGGCAGACAGCGGCACCGCGGTAACCACCCCCGCGGGATGAGTGGCCGCACCTTGGCGCGTGCGCAGGGTCGAAGGCAGATCGGCGGTGCCGAGACGTACTCGCAGGAGATCGGCGTCGTCGCGGCTGCGCTCCCATAATCGTCCGCCGGGCAGTGAAACGAGTCGCTGGACGTGGGCTGGGTCCGGCGCGGCTGCTCTGCGCGCCGCGGTCTCGTCCGCGAGCCCGGCCCGGATCGCGCCATGGGCGGCCGCGCTCCGTCGCGCGAAGGAGGCGGCCTCGCGCCGTCGTGACCTGCGCCAATGCACGCGGTCGCCCAACGAACTGGACATCATCATCAACGGCGAAAGGAGCGCGAAGAGCAGGAACTGCGGCGAATTCGAAAACCAGGCGATCGCACATCCCGCCCCGGCCGGAAGCAGCGCGGTGATCCACTGAACGCCGCGGGGGCGGGCCGAGGATCCGGGGTCTGGAAGAGCTATCTCTCGACCCTCGACCTGTGGCGAGCGCCGGGGCGGACGGAGCACGAGCACTTGGCCGTCGTCGGCGGCGTGCAGCGCTGCGGGCGCATCGTCGGGGCCCGCGACGCTCAGGAAGGTGTCACCGATCCGGATCAGCTCTGTCGGCCGAAGCCGAACTCCCTCGTGCGCGACCGGCTCTCCGTCGAGGTAGGTGCCGTTCGTCGAGTCAAGATCTCGCAGGGTCACCGACGTTGCGGTGACCTCGATGGAGGCGTGCTGCCGTGAGGCGTCGGGGTCGCGGAGCCGGACCTCACAATCGCGACCGCGACCGAGGCGGTACCGGCCGCGCTCGAGGCGGAGCATCCGGCCCGAGTCCGGTCCGCCGACTATGTGCAACGTGAGCAAGCCGGGGTGGACGGCTGCGGCGGCCGGTGTGCCCACCGACACGATCGAGCCCGTGCGCAGTCCGTCCTCGCCCAGGAGTGCGGTCGGCGGGAGTGCGCGGTCCCGGCTCCACATCATCGAGTCGTCCGGTGCCGCGCAGGTGCGCGCGAACTCGGCCCGAAGGGTCGCCAGGTCGGCGGCCGACGTGGCCACCACGGCGATGTCCCGCTGGGCGTCGCCATGGCTCAGGGTGAGTTCGATGCGCACGAGGGGAGTCTGCGTCGCCAGGCCGACATCTCGCCGACATCGGCGTTGCGGCTGTGGATAACTTCGCGCAGCAGCAGGTTGTCCACAGGTTGGCGATCGGGTCCGTCGGCCTGTGGCCGGACGCTCGTATTGTTCGCGGCCATCAATCGACGACCGCGGGCAGTCCGCGGGAAGGGAGCGCATCGTGTCGAGCCTGAAGGTCACGCCGGGTCAGCTCGAAGCCCTTGGCGGCGCGGCGCATCGCGCGTGTGCCGATGTCCGTGGCGAGCACCAGAACCTCAAGTCGCAGCTGTCGCCCTTGTTCGGCGCCGACTGGTCGGGCGCCGCGGCCGCCCAATTCACCGCCCTGTACGAGAACTTCGACCAGCACGCCAAGGGTCTGTGCGACGCACTCGACGGGATCGGCGCCCTGCTCGTCCGGGCCGGCTCCACCTACGCCGACGTCGAACAGCAGATTGCAGCGTCGTTCAGGTGAACCAGCACCATCGGTTACCGTCGCAGCATGGCCGTGGCGTCTGTACTGACCGCGGTCGAGGCAGCGCTGATCGAGCACTTCGGGCACCGCCCGCAACGTGCGTCGGTGTCGTTCGTGGGCGTCGACCCGATCGAGATACTGCGGTTCGAGCCCATTCCCGGGGAGCGCGCCTACCTGACGCTCGGCATGTCGCGGCATCCGATGACGGGCGCGGCCGAGTCGATACTGGCCGAGGATGGACCCCGCGCCGAGCTCATGCTCCACCTGCGCGACCCGGTCGACCAGTTCGGCGAGGTCTGGCGTCGGGTGGCCCTGCTTGCCGCGGCGCCGGCCGTCGAGGGCGTCGTGTACGTCCCGGGAATGTCGGTGGACCTGGGTGCGCCACTCGTGGCCGGTTCGGCCTGCACCGGAGTCATCGTGGTCGAGTCGCCGCTGGCCTCCGTGGCCACCGACGTCGGAGCGGTCGATGTCCTGCAGGTGATCGCTGCCACGCAGAGCGAGCTCGCGTGGTGTCGAGTGCGTGGCAGCACCGAGCTGCGGCACCGTTGGGGCGATCGCGGCGTTGACCCGCTCGACCTGACTCGCCCCGGCGTGCTCCTCGATTGAGCGACCGCATCCTCGGCTGACTGACCGGAATCGGCGCGACGGCGAGCGGGCGACCGGCATCGCCGGCTGCACGAGGGACTTGGGATCGGCCACATTCGGCCCCACGCCGCGGACGCACCGGGCAGGATCCGTGGCAACGGTTCGCAGCCAGAGGAGATGCATCGTGCAGTTCGGTCGGTACTACGAGCAGTTCGAGGTCGGCGCGGTCTACAAGCACTGGCCTGGCAAGACGGTCACCGAGTACGACGACCACCTCTTCTGTTTGTTGACGATGAACCACCACCCGCTGCACCTGGACGTCAACTACGCGGAGAAGACCACCGACTTCGGCAGGAACGTGGTGGTCGGGAACTACATCTACTCGCTACTGCTGGGCATGTCGGTGCCGGACGTCAGCGGCAAGGCCATCGCCAACCTCGAGGTCGAGTCGCTGCGCCACGTCGCGCCGACCTTCCACGGCGACACGATCTACGGCGAGACGACCGTGCTCGACAAGACGCCGTCCATGTCGAAGACCGATCGTGGCGTGGTCTACGTCGAGACCATCGGATACAAGCAGGACGGCACGATCGTGTGCATTTTCCGGCGCAAGGTCATGGTGCCCACGAAGGAGTACATCGACGCCCGCGGCGGCGAGCAGCCGGGCCGGCCCGAACCGACCCCGCGCGGGTAACCGAGCGCGTTGCCCGGCTGCCTCTCGCCCCGGCGCCCGCCGTCAGTCCGGTAGGACCCCCCACTCGTCGAGAGTCGCGTACAGGTCGGGCACGAGATCGAGCGCGAGCATGCCGGTACGGGTGACCCACCGGGCGTCCATGGCGTCGTCGCCCGCGCGCAGCACCCCGCCGACCACCCGGCACACGAAGTCGTCGATCACGTAGATCCCCCCATCAGGTGCCGCGCGCTCCACCCGTCCGGCGAAGCCCAGCACGGCGACGGCGAGTCCCGTCTCTTCGACCGCCTCGCGCACACAGGCATCGGCCGGCGCCTCGCCCGGGCGGCAGCGCCCGCCGGGCACCGACCACAACCCCTGTGACGGTGCCTGACCTCGACGAATCAGCAGTAGCCGCCGGGCGTTGTCGTACACGATCGCGCCCGCGCAGGGCTGGCGTCGCTCCATCGCGCCTCCTTCCGAGAGGATCGATACGCCGCGGCGTGGCTACCGGATAATCAACCTGTCGTGCGGTAGGAACAAACGTCGGGGTGTCGCGCTGTCGCGTGCCGCCGAACGGACATCAGCGCGAGGAGGCGACTGCGGATGGGCAAGGTAGCCATCGTTGGACTCATCGGCGCGTTCGCCATCTTCTACATCATGACTTCGCCCGACCAAGCCGCGAACGTGGTGCACGGTTCCTGGCACCTCGCGGTCAACGTCGCGCACGGCGTCGGGGACTTCTTCAACAAACTCGCCGCCTGACGAGACGGTGCCGGCCCTCCTGCCCTCCGAGCTGCCGGTGCGAGCACGCACCAGGCACCACTGGATCGTGCTCCTGCGCCCGCCGCACAAATTTCTCCTCCTCGCGCTCCTCGTCCTGCTCATCGCCGCGGCAGCCCAACCCAAACCCATGGCCTACCTGTTCGGCGCAGTCATCGCTGCGCTGGTTTTTCTACGCTGGCAGACGTGGCAGGCGGAGGCGATCATCCTCACCGGCAAGCGCATCATCCGGGTCCAGGGCGTGCCCGAGACGACGAGCAGCGAAGCCTCGCTGCGCGTCGACCGCATATCGGGTGCGCGGCTCGTCGAGACCGTCCCTGGCAAGCTCCTCGGCTACGGAACGATCGAGCTCGAGGCGCCCGGCGATCACCCGGATGTGCGGCGACTGAAGAAGATCGCCCGCCCGCGCGAGTTCTACCTGCAGTTGCGGACGGTGGTCTTCGGCGAGGGCATCAAGCCCGATCCGGATGACGACCCCGGTGAGTTCGTCACCGAACCGCTGCCCTTCCTCCCGCCGGACGGCGACCGATCCGGACGGCACCGCAGGTAGGCCGCGGCCAGCGCTTAGGGTGATCGGCGATGCGCATCGATCTGCACACCCACAGCACGGCGTCCGACGGCACTGATTCGCCCGCCGACCTGATCCGGAAGGCCGCTGCCGCAGATCTGGACGTCGTCGCGATCACCGACCACGATTCGACCGCTGGCTGGGCCGAGGCTACTGCGGAGCGACCGGCCGGGCTCACCGTTGTTCGTGGCGTGGAGTTCTCGTGCGTGCACCATCCCGCGGAGGGCCGGCCGACGAGTTTGCATCTGCTCGCCTACCTCGTCGACCCGGACCACGCCGCAATCCAACAGGAGTGGGCGCGGTTGCGGACGAGCAGGCACGACCGGGGCGAGACGATGGTCGGGCGGCTCGTCGAGGACGGATACCCGATCACTTGGCAGCAGGTGCTCGCGCTGGCCGACGGCGGATCAGTGGGTCGGCCGCACATCGGTCGCGCGCTCGTCGACGCGCGCGTGGTTCCCGACGTCGACGCGGCGTTCAGTCAACTGCTGTCGTCGCGGCAGCGCTACTACGTCCGCAAGGCTGACACCGAGGTGTTCGCGGCGATCCGGCTGATCCGCGCGGCGGGAGGGCTGCCGGTGTTCGCGCACCCGGTCGCGCGGCGCCGCGGGCCGATCGTGTCCGACGCGGTGATCGCCGACATGGCCGCCGCGGGGCTCGTGGGGATCGAGGTTGACCACCCCGATCACGATCCCGACGACCGGGCCCACGCGGCCGCGATCGCCGGCGAACTCGACCTCATCCCCACCGGATCGTCGGACTATCACGGCACCAACAAGGCCACGCCGATCGGCGCATGCCTCACTGACCCCGAGGCGTACGAGCGGCTGCTCACGCTTCCGTCGGCGCTCGCTCCGCTCGGCGACTGAGAACTGTCCGACCCGGCGGCTAGCGTGGCGGGGCGGTGGCTGAGCATCGCACTCAGCGAAGGAAGCAAGGAGCGGAGTGGATTGAGCACTCGCGTGAAGAGCACCGAGCCATGACGAGCACCGAGACATGACGAGCACCGAGACATGACGGGCACCGAGACTTGACGGGCACCGAGACATGACGGGCACCGACGCATGACGGGCACCGACGCATGACGGGCACTGAGATCAGTCCGACGCGGTTGTTCTCGTGCACCCCGTCGCGCCTGGCCTGCTTCGATTGCCCGCGCCGTTATCGCTTCACCTACCTCGATCGGCCGCCGC
>DATAQD010000077.1:0-7823 GCA_036264855.1 Jatrophihabitans sp.
CGGACATGCTGGTACAGATGATCAAGAAGGCGGGGCCCGATCTCACGCCTGAGAAGCTGGACCAGGTGGTCAACGCCGGCTTCACCTACACGCCGTCCGTCGCCGGTGCTATGGGGCCGACGACATTCCCGGCCGGGCACCAACAGCCTTCGCCCTGCGCGGCCCTCGTCCAGGCGAAGGGAACCTCCTACGTCGCGGCGGTTCCGTTCAAGTGCTACAAGGCCATACCCGCTAGCTGACGCATGCGCGCCGCCCGCGGTGTTACGCCGCGGGCGGCGGCTGCGCCATCGGCCCTAGGACAGGAATGACATGGCCGGATGAATGAATTTCTCGCGCTGGCCCTGACCGGTGCAGTCTCCGGCGCCGTCTATTCGCTCATAGCCGCGGGTTTGGTGCTCACCCATTCGACTTCCGGCACCTTCAACTTCGCCTTCGGGGCGATCGCGTTCTGCGTCGCCTTCACGTTCTTCGAGCTGCACTCCGGGCTGCACTACCCGGTATGGGTCTCGGCGGTCATCTGCCTGCTCGGCGTCGGCCCCTTGCTCGGCCTGGCCCTGGACCTGCTCGTCTTCCGCGGGCTCGCCCTGGCTGACGACACGGCCAAGGTCGTGGCGACGATCGGATTGTCGATCGCGTTACCGGCCCTGGCCCTCTGGCTGTCCGAGCGGCTGAACTCGTGGTTCCACCTGAACCTGCCGAGCGCGGACAACGTGGTGTTTCCGGTGGGGATCGGGCCGTCACCCAAGACGACCTGGCATTTGAGCAACAGCATCATCGTGGACTCCACCCAGATCATCATTCTCGCCTCCGCGGCCGGCATCGCCCTCTTGCTCTGGGTACTCCAGAAGCACACGGCCCTCGGACTGCGGATGCGCGCGAGCGTCGACCGCCGAGGTCTGGCCGAGATGCGCGGGATCGACATCGGACGCACCTCGACGATCGCGTGGATGCTCGGGGTCACCGTCGCCGGGTTCACCGGCATCCTGGCCGCGCCGATCCTGGCGCTGGCGCCTGGGTCGTACACGTCGATCTTCTTCGTGGCGGCCGCGGCCGCGGTGGTTGCCCGGCTGCGATCACTGCCCATCGCGTTGCTGGCCGGTCTCGGGATCGGGATCGGGCAGAACCTCGCCGTCGGCTATGCGACGTTCACCCAGAACGTGGTCGGGCTCGGCACGGCCGTGCCATCCATCTTCCTGCTCGCGGGCCTCCTCGCGATGTCCAGAGATCGGTCCCGGATAGCCGGCGTCGCGGCCGCGAGCCCCTCGCCCCCGTCATTCGTCGACGACTTGCCGACCTGGCGTCGCCGGCTGCCCTGGGCCGTGGCTGCGATCCTCCTGGCCGGGTACACGATGTTCATCGCCAACGCGCTGTGGCTCGGTCTCGTCGTAACCGGTCTCGCGCTCGGGGTCGTGTTCCTGTCGCTGGTCGTGGTCTGCGGGATCGGCGGCATGGTGAGCCTCGCCCAGGCCGCCCTGGTCACCGTCGCCGGCCTCACCACGGGTCTGCTCCTCAGCCATGGCGCGCCGTTCCTGGTGGCGGCGCTAGGCGGCATCCTCGCCGCGGTGGCGCTCGGGCTGCTGCTGGCGCTGCCGGCGATGCGTCTGGGCGGGCTCGCGCTGGCACTCGCGACGTTGGCGCTCGCGCTCGTCTCGGACTCGATACTTTTCCAGTGGACCCGCCTGAGCAACGGTCCGCTGGGCTGGACGTACGCCCGGCCCACGATCGGTTTCATCGACCTCGCCGACGACCGGTCCATGGCGGTCGCGCTGGCCGTCGTCCTCGGCGTCGTCACCTGGCTGATGCACAACCTGCAGCACTCGGCGTCGGGCCGGGCGATGCTCGCCGTGCGATCGTCAGCGGTCGCGGCATCCACCGCGGGCGTCTCGTCGGTGCGGACGAAGCTTGTCGTGTTCGGGGTCTCCTCGGCTATTGCCGGACTCGGCGGCGTCCTGCTGTCCACGGTGAACCTGGGGCTCACCTTCCAGAGCTATCAGGCACCGCTCGGCCTGACCTGGCTCGCTGCCGTCGTGCTCTTCGGTATCCGGCGCGTCGAAGGTGCCATCGTCGCCGGGCTCGTCGTGTCATTGGCCCCCCAGGTGCTCAGCATGATCACCACGTCCACCCGGGTCCCGGACATCCTGTTCGGTCTCGGCGCCGTTGCCCTGGCGCGAAATCCGGATGGCGCGATCGCGGACATGTCGGAGAAGCTCGCGCGCAGGCGATCCCGCCGGCGCGCCGCTCGCCGGCCCGGCCCGCGGCCGTCGCCGTCAGCCACCGTTGTCCGCGAACGCGTGGCCCCGCTCGGCCCGCCCGCGTCCCCCGATGAACCGTGGGCCTTGTCGGTTCGCTCGCTGAGCGCTCGGTACGGTCTCGTGCCGGTTCTGCATGACATCAACTTCACCGTGCGTGCCGGATCGATCTTCGCGCTGCTGGGCACCAACGGCGCCGGCAAGTCGACGCTGTGCTCGGTGCTGTCCGGGTTGCACCGCCAGGACACCGGGACCATCCAGGTCCAGGATGTCGATGTCAGCGGATGGGGTGCCCACGAGAGGTCTCGGCGGGGGCTGGTCATCGCCCCGGAGTCGCGGGGCATCTTCCCTCGGCTCACGGTCGAGGAGAACGTCGCGGTGTGGGTACGCAACGTCGCGCAGCGAAGCGAGGTATACGACCGGTTCCCGTCGCTGGCGGCGCGCAAGAAGGTGGCCGCCGGCTCCTTGTCCGGCGGCGAGCAACAGATGCTCGCCCTCGCCCCCGTCGTCGTGCGCAAGCCGGTGGTCCTGGTGGCCGACGAACCGTCGCTCGGGCTGGCGCCGCGCGTCGCCGGCGAGGTCATGCAGACCTTGATCTCACTGCGTGACGCGGGTGTCGGAATCCTGATCGTCGAGGAACGCCCACGACGGGTGCTGGAGGTCGCCGACGAGGTCGCGTTCCTCGAGCTCGGCCGGATCACCTGGCAGGGCGACCCCGCGGAGATCTCCGACGACATGCTGACCGCAAACGTCTTCGGCGCGAGCTTGAGCTGATGAGGCAACCGAGCGGTCCTCGACGGGCCCGAGTCTTGAGAGAGGACGTGTGACGTGACGAAGACATTGCAACCGACTGGCGCCGAGGTGCTGGGGTACTTCGAGACGTTGTCGAACTGGGGAAGATGGGGGGCCGACGACCAGCGCGGCACGCTCAATCTCATCACCGCGCCGAAGGTTCAGGCCGCGGCCGCCACGGTGCAACAGGGGCTGGCGATCTCGTGTTCGCGTCGCCTCGACATGGATGCGCTGGACCCCATCAGCAAGCCGCACAGGTATTTCACGACCTCGGGTGAGGGTCTGGCCGACGAGGATCGGATCCCGCATTACGCGGGCGCGCCGGCGCGCGCGCGCTGGAATTGCGCCCAGGAGTACATCGGGCTGATCTATCACGGTGCCGCTCCCACGCACCTGGACGCGCTCTCGCACATGTTCTGGGACGGCCGGATGTACAACGACCGCCCGGCCGCACTGGTGAGTTCGACGATGGGGGCAACGAGCAACGACGTCCAGGCGTGCGCAGACGGGATCAGCACCCGAGGGGTACTGCTCGACATCCCGGCGTTGCACGGAGTCGAGTGGCTCGAACCGGGCACCGGCGTCGGCCCGGACGACCTCGAGGCGGCCGAGCGGCGCCAGGGCGTCCGGGTGGAATCCGGAGACGCGGTGCTGCTCCGTACCGGCCACGTCCGGCGGGCGCGGGCGATGTTCCCCGACCGCTACGCCGAGGGTGACTGGTCGCTTACCCAAGCGGGCTGGAGCGCCAGCTGCCTTCCGTGGCTGCACGAGCGAGGCGCCGCCCTCATCGGCGCCGACAACATGCAGGACCAGAAACCGTCCGGGTACGAAGAGCAAGATCTTCCGGTGCCGGTGCACGCGGTCGGCCTGGTGGCCATGGGCTTGTGGCTGCTGGACAACTGCGACCTCGAGCAGCTGGCGCAGGCGTGCGAGAACGCGTCCAGGTGGGAGTTCTTCCTGAGCATCACGCCGCTTCGCATGCCGGGCGGCACGGGGAGTCCGGTCAACCCCATCGCGATTCTCTGACGCGGGTGATCGTCTCCGTGCTTGATGAGATCTCGCAACTGGACGAGGTGGTACAGCGCTTGGCCGTCACCGGCGTGATGGCGTCCTATGCCGCTGGCGTCGATCTGCGGGACTGGGAGCTGGTCGCGTCGTGCTTCGCGCCCGATGCGTACGTGCACGGCACCAAGATGTCCGCGGAATTCGGGACGTACTTTCCCTTCTTGTGTGCCGAACTGGAGAAGTTCGAGCGAACGGTCCACTTCCTGGGCAACCAGCGGTGTCGGCTCGCTGCGGACACCGCGTGGCTGGAGACGTACGCGGTCGCCAGGCATTTCTGGACCGACGCCGGCTCGCCCCACCAGCTGACGCTCAGCGTCCGCTACCGCGATGACTTCCGCCGCGCGGCGGACGGCTGGGTGATCGCCCGTCGCCTCGTCGAACTCGACTGGATGGACACCTCGCCGCCCGGTCCCGGGCTGCGGTGGACCGTCCCGAAACCCACCGGTATCGCGGGATCGGAGCGCGCGGAGTGATCCCCTACCTCACAGCCGAACAGTTGCAACTGCGCACCACAGTCCGCACGATGCTGGCGGCCCGCGCGCCGATCGCGACGACCCGCGCCGCCCTGTCCGGCTCGACGGGCTACGACGTCGGAGTTTGGCATCACCTCAGCCGGGACATGGGGCTGGTCGGTCTGGCGGTCGACGCGTCGCGCGGTGGATTCGGACCGGCCTACGTCGAGCTGGCACTGGTGATGGAGGAGCTCGGCTATCTCTGCGTGGGCGGTCCGATGCTGCCGACGGTCATCGCGGCCGTTGCGCTTTCGAGCGGGGCGGGGCCGACGAGCGATGCCGTGCTGCGGCGACTCGCGGCCGGCGAGGCGACGGCGAGCCTCTGCGTTGCCGGCGACGACGGCCAGTGGTCGGGCGACCCGGCCGTAGCGGCCGAGCGCGATGAGGGCGGGGACTGGGTCCTGACCGGATCTTCGGCCTTCGTGGTCGAGGGTGAGACGGCGCAGCTGCTGGCAGTAGCGGCACGAACTGGCAACGGGGTGGGGCTGTTCGTCGTCGAGGCGACGGCCGCCGGCCTCGACCGGCGCGCTGCACCCACGATCGATCAGACCCGCCGACTGGCGCGGATCACCTTCGATCACGTCGCTGCGCGTTCGGTCACCGACGACGACGCGGGCCCAGCTGCCGTCGAACGAGCGCTGACCGTGGCCGCCGTCCTGCTCGCCGCGGAGCAGCTGGGTGGCGCGCGCGCCTGCCTCGAGATGGCCGTGCAGTACGCCAAGGTGCGCGAGCAGTTCGGCCGGCCGATCGGCTCCTTCCAGGCGATCAAGCACAGGTGCGCGGACATGCTGGTCAAGACCGACTCCGCCTCGTCCGCGGTCTTCTACGCAAGCAGGTTGCTGGACAGCGGAGACCAGTCGGAGCTCGCCGCCGTGGCGAGCCTGGCGAAGGCCTATTGCTCCGACGCATTCTTCGACGTCGCGGCGGACAACATCCAGATTCACGGTGGCATCGGCTTCACCTGGGAACACGATGCCCACCTGTACTTCAAGCGGGCAACGTGCTCGCGACTGCTCTTCGGCGATCCGGTCCGGCATCGCGAGCAGCTGTTGCAGCGGATCGGGATCTAATGGTGAGCAACCTGGTGGACACGGCCCCGGCGTTGATCGTTCCGGCGTCCGGAGACATGAACGAGATCGCGATCCGGGATTCGCGCGGGGAGCTGACGTGGCGGCAGCTGCAGCGCGTGCTCGATCGGGTCGTCGGCACCCTGCAGGAAGCAGGCGTCGAGCCCGGTTCGGCCGTGGCCGTGTTCGCCGAGAATTCTCTCGAGGCTGTGCTCGCGCACCTGGCCGGTGCGGTCGCCGGCATGAGGACGGTGCCGATCAACTTCCACCTGACTGCGGGCGAGGTCGCAACGATCATCTCCGATTCGGGGGCGAGGGTCATCTTCGTCGGGCCGGAGAATGCCGACGTGGGGGTGGCCTCGGTCGCCTCGATCGCCGGTTGCACGGTGCTGGGCTGGCGGTGTGCGCCCGACATCGGCGTGGCCGACTGGGCGTCCTCCGAGCTGACCGGCGCCCAGCTGCGCTCGCCCGCGGAGCTGGTGCCGTTGCCGAACCTGCTCTACACCTCAGGCACGACGGGAACGCAGAAGGCCACCGAACTGCCGCCGACGATGTTCGTCGGGGGAGCGTCGATCCTCGAGCACCTCGAGCGGCTGCGGAGCAGCGCCTCGATGGCCTCCGGTACCGCGTCGTTGCCCGGCGTCCACCTGGTTGTCGGGCCGCTGTATCACACCGGTCCACTGTGCGCGTACCGCCTGCTCGCGGGCGGCACGCCGGTCGTCGTCATGGGGCGGTTTGATCCTGAGCGCACCCTCGCCGCGATCGAGGAGTTCCGCGTCGCGAGCACGTCTCTGGTCCCGACTCATTTCCGTCGGTTGCTGGCGCTGCCGGAACAGATCCGCCGCCGTTACGACGTGTCGAGCATCGGCCATATCTGGACCACCGGGGCCGCCTGCCCCGCTGCAGTCAAGCGGGCGATCATCGAGTGGTTCGGTCCGGTGGTCAGCGAGGCCTACGGGGCGACCGAGGTCGGCACGGTCACCGCGATTTCGGCGCAGGAATGGTTGGAGCATCCGGACTCGGTCGGCAAGTGCATCGAACCGTTCTCCGTCGTCGTCATCGATGATGACGGCAAGGAATGCGCGGTTGGGGAGGTCGGTCGGCTGTACTTCCGGGACGCGACCGGCCGCGGTGTGGATTACGTGCACGACCCGGTGAAGAGTGCCGCGGCGCACATCGCGCCCGGCGTCTTCACCCTCGGTGAAGTCGGCCGCGTTGACAGCGAGGGCTACGTCTACATCACCGACCGGGCTTCGGACATGGTCATCTCAGGCGGGGTCAACATCTATCCGGCGGAGGTCGAGAACGTGCTCTCGGCCCATCCCGGGGTCACCGATGTGGCCGTGATCGGCGTGCCCGACCCGGACATGGGCGAGGCGATCATGGCGCTGGTCGTCGTGGCGCCGGGCGCGACCCCGAGCGAGGCGGAACTGATCGGGTACTGCCGAACCCAGCTCGCGCACTACAAGTGCCCGCGCAGCGTCACCTTCGTGGATTCGCTGCACCGCACCGAGGTCGGCAAGCTCGACAAGCGCAGCCTGCGAGCACCGTTCTGGCCCACTGATCGCACAATCGGATGACAGCCCGATTAGGGCCCGGGACCGAGGCGCGGCGATGATGCTCAGCGAGCGGGTCGTCATCGTCACCGGCGCGGGGCAGGGTCTCGGCCGGGCGGAGGCGCTCGCGCTGGCCGCCGAGGGGGCGAGTGTCATCGTCGGTGACGCGGATGTCGAAGCGGGCACCGCAGTCGTCGCGCTGCTCGCCGCACTGGGCGCCCGCGCCGTGTTCGTCGCCGGCGACGTCGCTCGGGAAGAGACCGCGGCCGACCTGGTCGCGGCCGCGCTCGACACCTTCGGCCGACTCGACGCGCTGGTCAACAATGCCGGGTTCGTGCGCGATCGCAGCCTGCTGAAGATGAGCGCGGACGAGTGGGACGAGGTAACCCGAGTGCATCTGCGCGGTCACTTCGTCGCGACGCAGGCGGCCTGCCGGCATTGGCGCGCGTCCGGGTCGTCCGGACGCATCGTGTGCACGTCCTCGACCGCCGGGCTGTGGGGCAACTTCGGGCAGGCCAACTACGGCGCGGCCAAGGGCGGCATCGCGACGTTCTCGGCGACGGTTGCCTGGGAGATGGCCCG
>DATAQD010000123.1:0-6555 GCA_036264855.1 Jatrophihabitans sp.
TGGACATCGACGACGTGCCAGACGAGATCGACATCGGCGGTCAACGGTTCCGCGTGACCGTGCACGTCGGGGCGCTCTGTCAGCCGAGCGGACGGCCGCTGTACGTGCTGCTCGTCGAGCCCGGGCAAGCCGCCACCGCACCCGCGAAGGATCCGGCAGAAACGTCCGGGATAGCTGCGGAATCGGTCAGCGAGCCTGCCCGAAGTCCTGGGTGAACCACACCTTGTGGTGCCGGAGGTCGAAGTAGACATCGATGCCGACGTCCCGGAAGTTCCGGTTGAGGATGTTGAGTCGGTGCCCGACCTCTCCGGGCGGTCGCTCGTTGAACATCTCCACCTGCAGCGCGAACAGGCCGGTGAGGCTCATGTCCGAGTTCCAGCCGATGTTTTCTCCGGCCCAGTACCAGCGATAGCCGGTACGGCTGATTCGTACTGCGAAGTTGGCTTCGCGGGGCAACTGGTGCGACATGGTGTTGGCGCTAGCCATCGCCAGGTTGTGTTGGTGCGCCGACTGGATGAGGAGCTTGTTCGAGCGCAGCGGCGCCCGGCCGAGGTTGCGCCGCTCGGAGTTCATGAGCGACAGCATCCTGGCGGCAAAGGTGCTTGCCGTGACGCTGTTGTAGGTGATCGCCGAGGCCGAGGCGGCGAGCTGAGGTGCGACCAGCAGGGCCGCGGCTAGGGCCAGCACACCGAGCGCGGAGGTGAGCCGGCGGCGGAGCAGCGACGCAGCCTCGACAAGGTGGGCGAGCAGGGCGGGCAGTGCTGCGCGGGAAGCCATGAGAACCGTCCGGGGGTGGGTCGCGGATCCAACTGTCGAAATCCCCCGCGATGTGCCCCCCGCGCGTGCACCGCCCCATCCCCCCGATGCGACGGTTAGCTCTACGTGAAGTTGAGCTCACGCACAGTAACCCACCAAACGCCAATTTCAAAAGATGTCATCCGAAAGCTCCGGCTACCGCCACGGACCGCGGGAAGTAGGCAGGCAACCGCCGAAGCGCGACTTCCGGCCGTTCACCGATCGCAACCGGCGCATCGGGCGTTGGTCGGGCACGCCGGGGTGGACGGTGCATTCCACCTGTACGCGCGCTCGCGCCGACTTGCAGATGCGTTCGGCGTCACCGGTTGGTGGCTTGGATCGCTTTGATGACAACGGTGATCAGGAGTCCGAGGACGAGCAAGAGCGTCGGCACCGGCGCCAGCACGAGCACCAACACGAGGAACAGCACCGCTACCAGTTTCAGCGGTCCGCTGGCTCCCGCCCAGGCGCCCTTGATGGCCGCCCAGATGGGATTCCGTCCCTGCAATCCGGCTTTGATGCCTTCGTAGCCGGCCTGCTCGGCCGACCCTCGGGTTGCCTCCTGTTCGTCGAGTTGCGCGGCCCAGCGCTCGGTCTTTTGGGCCACCTTCCCGTTCAGGTAATGCAGGCTCGCTTCGAGCACGTCGCGCAGTGCGGATCCGGCCGCGGTCGCGGCGGGCTCGGCTCTGCTCGCGCCGCTTGTGTGGGCCGTCATGTCATCGCCTCCTTCCTCCGGTACGTACCCAAACCGGTCGCCCGCGCTCGCCTGCATCCAGTGCGGCCGAGCCAGCTTCCAGTGCGGCCGGGCCGCACCGTTCGCCCGGGCCCGGGTAGATGAACGATCGGGTGGGGTATGAGCCCTGCACGTAGTAGATCGTCGAGCAGGTGCGGTCGCGTCCAGTCGGTGGACGCCACGTTGCGCCCCGCGTTCCCCGAGTCGCGAGCTTGGGCCTGCTTGCCATTCAGGGGGACCGCGAGGAAAGACTCTGATGACCCCACCATCACCGCGAAGTCGTGGCGGCTATATCGACCGTCCGTCACCGAGCAGCCTGGCCGATGTCGTCGAGATCATCCTGGACAAGGGCCTCGTCATCGACGCTTACGTGCGCGTCTCGGTTGTCGGAATCGAACTGCTGACCATCGACGCCAGGGTGGTGATCGCCAGCGTGGACACCTACCTCCGCTTCGCGGAGGCGACCAACCGGCTCGACCTCTCCGAACACGCCAAGGATCTGGGTGAGCTCACCGAGGATGTCATGGAGGCCGGCGCCAAGACCGTCGTCGAACGCAAGATCGACAAGGCGGCCGACCGCGTGAGCAAGGCTCTCGGTGGTTCGCGCAACAGATAGCGGCGTCCACGCAGGACCGGGCGCCTTCGCCCGCCGCTGGTTCCGGCCGCAATCCGAACCGGGCCCGCGGTCGGCTCGTTGATCCGTGGGTGACGACACGAGCCCGGATCGGCGCCGCGCTTGGCGCACTGACCCTGCTGACCGCGACCCTGATCGGCGGGGCGCCCGCCGGCGCGGCCCCGTCCTATGCGCCCGTGGACCGACCCGGCCCGATGCTCTCCGTCCCGTCCACCACGCTGGCCGCGGCGCTGAAATGCCGCGGTCCGCTGAGCGGCGCCACGAGCGAACCCGTGCTGCTCAATCCGGCGACCGGCGTCACCCCGGACCAGAACTTCTCGTGGAACTACGAGCGCGCGTTCGCCGCGCAACGTCGGCCGTGGTGTGCCGTCACAATGCCGGACCACACGCTCGGTGACATCCAGACCGCCGGCGAGTACCTCGTCTACGCCATCCGGACCATGTACGCCCGGGCCCATCGTCGCATCGCCATCCTCGGCCACAGCCAGGGCGGCATGTCGATGCGCTGGGCGCTGCGCTTCTGGCCGGACACCCGGTCGATGGTCGGCGACGTCATCGGGATGGCCGGCACGAACCACGGCACCACCGCGCTCGCACCCTGCCGGGTCGGGCTGACGTCGTGCGTGCCCGCGGACTGGCAGCAGGCCGCCGGGTCGAAGTTCATCGCGGCCCTGAACAGCCACACCGAGACGTTCCCGACGATCTCCTACACCGAGATCTACACGCACACCGACGAAGTCGTGGTGCCCAACTCCAACGACGCGACCGCCGTCTCCCGGCTCCGGTCCGCACCCAACGTGACCAACGTGGCGACCCAGAACATCTGCCCCCTCGCCCTCTACGAGCATCTCGCGATCGGCACGGTCGACCCGGTCGCGTACGCCCTCGTGATGGACGCGCTGACGCACGCCGGCCCGGCCGCTCCCTCCCGGATCAGCCGCGCGGTGTGCACGCAGCTCTACCAACCCGGCGTCGATCCGGCCAATGCCCAGATGTACTTGCAGATCCTGGCGGGCGCGCCCGGCCTGCTCTCGGTGTCGCTGCCCGACGTCAACCTCGTCGGCGCCCCCGAGGTCAAGGCCGAGCCGGCCCTGCGCTGCTACGTCTTCGCGACCGGTTGCTGAGCCGCAACGTCCCGGAAATCGGGTGTGGCCGACATCTCCAGAAAAGCGGAGTTGCACACTCCGGATGAGGAGTAGCGTCTGAGGGGAACCGGAGAAACAAACTCCGAATAGCTCGCTTGGAGTCCCCCTAATGACCACGCTCCTCGAGAAGACGCCGCGCCCCACCGCGGCCGAAGCTCTCACCAAACCGAACCGGCGCTGGTGGATCCTCGCCATCCTCGGCGTCGCCCAGCTGATGGTGGTGCTCGACGCGACCGTCGTGAACATCGCCCTCCCGACCGCGCAGGTCGACCTGGGCTTCTCCGACGCGTCCCGCCAGTGGATCGTCACCGCCTACGCGCTGGCGTTCGGCTCGCTCCTGTTGCTCGGCGGCCGGATCGCCGACGTCTTCGGCCGAAAATGGGTCTTCATCGTTGGCCTCGCCGGCTTCGCGGTCGCGTCCGCCATCGGCGGCGCGTCCGTCAATGTGGGCATGCTGATCGCCGCCCGCGCCGTGCAGGGCCTGTTCGCCGCACTCCTCGCGCCCGCCATCCTGTCGCTGCTGACGACGACGTTCACCGAAGCCCGCGACCGCGCCAAAGCGTTCGGGATCTTCGGCGCCATCGCCGGCGCCGGGGCCTCGATCGGCCTGCTGCTCGGTGGCTTTCTCACCGAGTACGCCAACTGGCGCTGGACGATGTTCGTCAACCTGATCTTCGCCGCGATCGCTCTCACGGGCGGCCTGATCCTGCTGCAGCACAGCAAGGCGGCCCACCGTCCCAAGCTCGACCTGCCGGGCACGGTCGTCGTCTCCGGAGGCCTGTTCGCCCTGGTCTACGGGTTCTCCCACGCCCAGTCCGATGGGTGGTCCAACGGGATCACGATCGGCTTCCTGATCGCTGCGGCGGTCCTGCTCGCCGTGTTCGTCGCCGTCCAGAGGCGCCTCGCGAACCCACTGCTGCCACTGCGCATCGTCCTGGACCGCAACCGTGGCGGCGCGTACCTGGCGATGTTCGCTGCGGCGGCGGGAATGTTCGCAGTCTTCCTCTTCCTCACCTACTACCTGCAGACGTCGCTCGGATACAGCGCAGTGCGCACCGGCGTCGCGTTCCTGCCGATGACCGGCACGCTCGTCGTGGTGGCGGCCGTCGCCAGCACAGTGCTCGTCACCCGGGTCAGCGCGCGGGTGCTGATTCCGACCGGTCTGCTGCTCGCTGCCGCCGCGATGTACCTGCTCACCCAGATCGGGCTCAACACCGGCTACGCGACGCACATCCTGCCGGCGATGCTGCTCCTTGGCGCGGGTCTCGGCCTCACCTTCGCCCCCGGCTTCGGCCTGGGCACGCTCGGCGTCGCCGCGACCGACTCCGGCGTCGCGTCGGCGACCATCAACACCATGCAGCAGATCGGCGGCTCGGTGGGCACCGCGCTGCTGAACACGATCGCGGCCACCGCAGCCACCACGTACGCGGCCTCGCACCTCGGCAATGGCGGCCCGGTTCAACTGCTCCAGGCCAACGCCGCAATCCACAGCTACACCACTGCGTTCTGGTGGGCGTCCGCCATCTTCGCCCTGGGCGCCGTCATCACCGCGGGCGTCCTGCGATCAGGCATCCCGCAGATCGACCCCGAAGCTGCGGGCGGTGTCGTACTCTGAGCCGCAGTTCGTGGACGGGAGGTCGCTCGTGACAACGAAAGTCGACGAGCCGGCCTCCCGGCCGCTGCGCAAGGACGCTGCCCGTAACCGCGCGCTACTCGTCCAGGCCGCCCGTGAGGTGTTCGCCGAGCGCGGGCTCGAGGCCAGCCTCGACGACGTCGCGCGGCACGCTGGGTTGGGGGTCGGTACCGCATACCGGCATTTCCCGAACAAGCACGAGCTCGCCAAGGCAATCTTCGCCGAGGCCATCGACGACATCGTCTCCCTCGCCGAACTCGCCGGCACGATGGACGATCCGTGGAACGGCATCGTCGGCTTCCTGGAAGGGGCGGCTGAGGCGCAGACCGCCGACCGCGGGCTGCGTGAGGTGCTCATGGGCGTGCACGACCCCGAGCAAATGGAGCAGATCAACGACCGGATCAGCCCATTGCTGGACGAACTTGTGACCCGGGCCAAGGCCACCGGGGCCGTGCGAGCCGACGTCGAGACCACCGACATCGGCGTCGTCGTGATGATGCTCTGCACGGTCGCCGACATCACCGGCGACGTCGCGCCCGACCTCTGGCGCCGCTACCTGCCGATGCTCGTGAACGGGCTGCGGCCCGGCGCCGACCTCCCCGTGCCTCCGATCTCGAACGACCAGCTCCGCACCGCCATGACGACGCACAAGCAGCGGCTGATCCGGGCCGGCCAGAACGCCGCGCCCTCTCCCCACGACTGATCGCGCCCGGAGTCTTCCTGTACAGGATTGTCGGGGGCCGGTCGTACCGTCCGGGCATGTCATCGAATCTGATCCTGGGCGAATCGGCGGACGAGATCTGCCAAGCACTGGTGGGCCTCGACCTGGCGGTCCGAGCGGACGGCACGTCCACGCTCAAGGGTGCCGTCGAACCTGGCGGCCCGCTGGTTCGGGCCCTCATGCGCGCTGAAGCCGAGTTGCTGGTCGCCGATGCCCTCGCCATGCGGGTCGGTACGTACCTCGACCGGACGCCGGCCCAGCGCCGCCACGATGCGCTGATGCTGGTCATGCACCGGGTACGCGAGCTCGGCCGCGCTGCCTGAGCGGCTGTTCTGGTCGCGAAAGCGCTGGAGCGGCCTGCGACGACCCGGCGGTGACCTCGACTCCGACGCCGACGGGCTGCTCGCTGGGCCACGCGGCCGACGGACGAGCCGTCGTGGATCAGGCGTTGCGGGCACGGCCGTGGTTCGGGCGTGGGACCTTTCCCGGTCGAGTGCCTCGCGGCCGGACCGCGGCCGGACCAGGGCCGGACCGCGGCCAGCCCGCCGCCGGTCCGCCGCCGGGTTGGGTCGTGGCGCGTTCCCGGCGGTCGAGGGGGTTGCGGGGGCGGCCGCGAGCGCCATTGGGATCGTCGGTGAACGATTTCGGCCGGGGTCGGGATGATCAGAATGGCGGTGGGTCGGGTTGGGGCGGGTCGGGCGGTGTGAGGGGTTCGGGTTCGGTGGAGGCCGGTCGGAGGGGTCGCCCGTGTTGGGTGAGTGGGGTGAAGGTCGACGGGTTTGATCCATCGACCTCGTCGCAGGCGTCGTCGCAGGCGTCGTCGCAGGCGTGGGCGCTGCTGTGGTCGGGGTGGTCGGGCTGGTCGGGGTCGGTGTCGGGGTCGGGTGGTCGGGG
>DATAQD010000125.1:0-7646 GCA_036264855.1 Jatrophihabitans sp.
CTGCGAGTTCCCAGGGCGCAGAGGAGGAGTGGCGGGCGTGCACGAGCCGTTCTCGCTCCTCCTTCCAGTCCACGCCAGCGACCAGGCCGAGTTCGTGCGGCAGGCCTTTCGCAGTGCGGTCCACGAGCAGACTCTGCGCCCGGACCACGTCGTCCTGGTCCGGGACGGGCCGGTCCCGGAACCGCTCGCTGAATGCATCGACCAACTGCGGGCCGACAGCCCGGTGCCGGTGACCTTCGTGCCGCTCGAGCGCAACGGCGGCCTCGGACCCGCGCTCGACGCCGGCCTCGCGGCCAGCCCGCACGACGTCGTTGCCCGGATGGACTCCGATGACATCGCGATGCCGCGGCGCTTTGCCGTCCAGTTGCCGTTGATCACCGCCGGCGCGGACATCGTCGGCGCCGGGCTCCTGGAGTTCGGACGTGACACGAATGACATCGTGGGCTGCCGCACGCCGCCGAGTGACCCGCAGGACATTGCTCGCTACGCCCGCATCCACGACCCGTTCAACCACCCCACGGTGATTTACCGGCGGGCCGCCGTGCTGGCCGCCGGCGGGTACGGCGACCTCCCGCTGATGGAGGATTACTGGCTGTTCGCCCGGATGCTCGCCAACGGCGCCAAGGCGGCCAACGTCCCCGAACCGCTCGTGTACTACCGGGTCGGGGCCGGCGCGTACCAGCGGCGCGGCGGCCGCACCCTGTTGCGCTCGGAACTGGCGCTGCAACGGAAGTTGCGGGATGACGGATTCACCTCCGCGGCGCAGTACACGCGCAATGTGCTGATCCGGGGCGGGTATCGTCTGTTGCCGTGGTGGGTCCGTCGTACGGCCTACCGCCTGGTCGTGGCCCCGTACGGCCGGCGCCGGGGGCGCGCGCGCGACAACTCGGCCTCGGCGTCAGCGCGTCAGCAGCAGACGACTCCATAGGGGGCGGCATCTGCACCAGCTGCCCGATGCCGGCCCGAATCTGTAAGAGGTGATGATGAACGTCGATCTTGTCGTAGTCGGCTCGGGCTTCTTCGGGCTGACCGTGGCCGAGCGGTGCGCGGCGGAGCTGGGGCTGCGCGTGCTCGTCATCGACCGCCGCAACCACATCGGGGGCAACGCCTACAGCGAGATCGAGCCGCAGACCGGCATCGAGATCCACCGCTATGGCGCCCACTTGTTCCACACCTCCAACGCCCGCGTCTGGGAGTACGCCAACCGGTTCACCGCGTTCACCGGCTACCAGCACCGGGTCTTCTCGACCTACGAGGGCCGGGTATATCCGATGCCGATCAACCTCGGCACCATCTGCGAGTACTTCGGCAAGGTCATGTCGCCCGACGAGGCCCGCAAACTGGTGGCCGAACAGTCCGCTGAGGTGCCGACCGGCGAGGCCCGCAACCTCGAGGAGAAGGCGATCTCGCTGATCGGCCGTCCGCTCTACGAGGCGTTCATCCGGGGCTACACGGCCAAGCAGTGGCAGACCGATCCCCGGGAGCTACCCGCCGAGATCATCGCCCGGCTGCCGGTGCGCTACACCTTCGACAACCGGTACTTCAGCGACACGCACGAGGGGCTCCCGGTCAACGGGTACACCGCCTGGCTGACGCGGATGGCCGACCACCCCAACATCGAGGTCCGGCTCGACACCGAATTCGCCGACATCCGGGCCGACGTCGTCGGCCACGTGCCGGTCGTCTACACCGGGCCGCTGGACGCGTACTTCGACAACGCCAACGGCGAGCTGAGCTGGCGCACGCTCGACTTCGAACTCGAGGTGCGCCCGTCCGGTGACTTCCAGGGCACTCCGGTGATGAACTACGCCGACGAGGACGTCCCATACACCCGCATCCACGAGTTCCGGCACTTCCACCCGGAGCGGGACTACCCGTCGGACAAGACGGTGATCATGCGCGAGTTCTCGCGGTTCGCCGACCCCGGCGACGAGCCCTACTACCCCATCAACACCGCCGAGGACCGCAACAAGCTGCTCAAGTACCGGGAACTCGCCAAGCGCGAACCCGGAGTGCTGTTCGGCGGCCGGCTCGGCACCTACAAGTACCTGGACATGCACATGGCCATCGGCTCGGCCCTGACCATGGTGGACACCCGGCTGCGTCCGCACTTCAGCGACGGCGCGGCATTGGTCAGCGGAGGCGAGGACGAGTGAGCGACGCGGTGACCGAGAACGAGGGCGTGCGCGTCCTGCAGCGCATCATCTTCCCGACGCAGGGCAACCTCGACGTCGTCTCCCTCTACGTCGAGACCAAGCTCGATCAGGGCCCGGTGCTCGCGGCCCTCGAGCTCGAAGACGCGTCCGAGGTGAAGAAGACCGAAGAGAGCACCCAGGGCGTCATCACCAGCGCCGTGCCGGGCGAGGCGCAGTCCGCCATTCGCTTCGGCATCGACGGCCAGGCGGTCTCGACCGGCGACATCGCGGGGCGGCGCAGCGCGGTCGTCTCCGCCGGACGCCGGGTCTCGTTCGGCGCGTACTTCAACGCCTTCCCTGCGAGCTACTGGCGTCGGTGGAGCGTGCTCGACCAGGTGCTGTTGCGCATCCGCGTCCAGGGCGAGGGCACGATCATCATCTACCGGTCGACGGCCCGCGGGCACAGCCACCCCGTCGAGTCGATCTACGTCGACACCGACGAAACGCAGGATTACGAGCTGCCGCTGCCGCTCGAGGAGTTCATCGACGGCGGCTGGTACTGGTTCGACATCGCCGCGGGCTCGCGCGATGTGACGTTGCACCAAGCGGACTGGGCCGCCCGCACGGACCGCGTGCAGAGCGGTCGATTCAGCATCGGCATCACGACGTTCAACCGCCCCGACTTCTGCCTTGACGGGCTGCGCGTGCTCGGCGAGGCGCCGGAAGTCCTCGACGTGCTCGACCAGATCTACGTCGTCGACCAGGGCACGCAGCGCGTCGAGGACCAGCCGGAGTTCGCCGAAGCGACCAAGGGCCTCGCCGACAAACTACAAGTCATCGCGCAGGGCAACCTCGGTGGCTCGGGCGGGTTCTCGCGGGCCATGGACGAGACCGTGCGGGCCGGCAGCAGCGACTACGTCCTGCTGCTCGACGACGACGTGATCACCGAGCCTGAGAGCATGCTGCGGGCCGTCACCTTCGCCGACCTCGCCCGCCGCCCGACCATCGTCGGGGGCCACATGTTCAGTCTCTACGACCGCTCCGTCCTGCACGCGTTCGGCGAGTCGGTGGCGCCCTACAACTTCTGGTGGGGCGCGGCGCCGCGCACGAAGCAGGGCCACGACTTCGGTCGCCGCAGCCTCCGGCACACGCCCTGGCTGCATCGCCGGGTCGACGTCGACTACAACGGCTGGTGGATGTGCCTCATCCCGACCGCGGCGGTGCGCGAGCTGGGGTTGGCGCTGCCGGTGTTCATCAAGTGGGACGACGCCGAGTACGGGCTGCGGGCGCGCAATGCCGGCTATCCGACCGTGTCGCTGCCCGGCGTCGCCGTCTGGCACGTGCCGTGGCAGGACAAGAACGACGCCCTCGACTGGCAGGCGTACTACCACCTCCGCAACCGGCTGGTCGCCGCCCTGCTCCACTCGCCGTATGACCGGGGCGGCAGCGTCGTCACCGAGAACCTCGAGTACCAGATCCGGCACCTGCTCTCCATGCAGTACTCCACCGCCGCGCTCCGCCTGCTGGCGATCGAGGACATCCTCGACGGCCCGGAGCACATGCACCGCGATCTGCCGACCAAGATGCGCGAGCTCCGTGAGCTACGCAGCAGCTTCCCCGATTCCCAGTCGCACCACGACATCGAGAACTTCCCGACGGTCCGCCGGCTCAAGCCGCCGCGCCGCGGCAAGGAACCGACGTCGCCGACGAACAAGTTGGGGCTGCTCGTAAGGGCCGCGCTCGGCGCCGTCCGCCAGGTACGGCCGGTCGGCGAACTCGCCCACCGGCACCCGCAGGCGATCGTGCCCTACCAGGACGCTGAGTGGTGGCTGCTGTCCAACGTCGACGGGGCGCTGGTTTCCGCGGCCGACGGCACCAGCGCTTCGTGGTACCAGCGCGATCCGGTGCGGTTCCGCACCCTGATCCAGCGCAGCCTCAAGCTGCACAGCCGGCTGCTGCGCGAGTGGCCCACATTGCGCGAGCAGTACCGCGGCGGGGCGGCGCGGTTCACCTCACCCGAAGAGTGGCGCAAGACCTTCGACTCGTCGACTTCCTAGTTCGCCTGAGAGGGTCGGACGGATCCGGGCGGGCACACCCTAGACTCCCGGGCGATGAAAAGAATCTTGCCCACCGCGTGGACTGAGCGCGAGGCCTGGCCGAACCTGGCGGGCGGGGTCGCGTCGGTTGTGGTTGCCCTAGCCCTCTACACGCGCTACAGCATCTACGGCAAGCTCAGCCGCGACGAGGGCATCTACACCTATTCCGGTCAGCAGATGGCGCATGGCCTGGCGCCCTACGCCAGCATCGTCGATCCGAAGGCGCCCGGGGCGTCGATGCTGGCCGGCCTCGCCGCCGCGGTGGCCCGCCTCATCGGGCGCAACGACGTGCTCATGATCCGCCTGGTGTTCTTCGCGTGTTCGGTACTCACGGTTCTCGCGATCTACCTGCTCGTCACTCGACTGTGGAACTCGGTGCTCGGCGGGCTCGCGGCCGCTGTCGTGTTCGCGTCGTTCGAGGGGTTCGCTCAGGATGCGCTGGCCGGCCCGGATGCCAAGACGCCCGGCATCCTGTTCGCGGTCATCTCGTTGTGGCTTGGCGTTCGCCGGCAATGGTTCTGGGCGGCGTTCGCCGGTTCCCTGGCGCTTCTGGTCTGGCAACCGTTCGTGATCTACGCGCTCATTCCGGTTATCGGCGCAGTCGTCTGGTCGTCGGCAGGCCGCAGATGGCGAGCACTGGGCCTGTCGGTGGCCGGAGCGGCGACGCCGGTGTTGTTGACGGTGATCTACTTCGCGGCCGAGGGCGCGCTTGGCAAGTTCTACGAAGCCGCGGTCCTCTTCCCGGCCGAGGGTGTCCAGCGGGCACCTGAGACCCTGGGCCACCGCATCCAAGTCATCACCGGGGTCGTGCGCAGCTCCTATCACTTCAGCGGGGCCCTGTTCTGGATCGGTCTCGTGCTGCTGGTCGCCGTGGCGGTCGTGTCCATCATCGGCGCTCGCTCCGGCTGGCGGGCGGCCGTTCGCGACCCGCTGATCCTGCTTGTCATGGTGACGCTGCTCGCCCAGGCGGCCTACTCCCTCTACGACTTCCAGGGTTATCCCGACGTCTACCCCTTGCTGCCCTATGCGGCGATCGGGTTCGGCGCAGCCGTCGCGCTCGCGGCGCGACGGCTGAAGAACCCCCAGGCGCGACGCGGCGCGGCGGGGGCCGTGCTGGCCGCGGCGACCGCGCTCACGGCGGTGTCGTGGGTGTGGTTCAGCGACTCGCCCGAGAACAACCACGCGATGCGCAGTCAGCGGGCGGCGGCCTGCGCCATCAAGCGCATCGTCTTGCCGGGCACTTCGCTGTATTCGTTGGGCGACCCGAACCCGTTCGTCCTGACGGGCGAGCGCAGCCCCGATCGCTACATCTACCTGGGATCGGGTGTCGACACGTGGAAGGTGAAACACACCAAGGGCGGATTCGCCGGCTGGACGGCCGAGATCCAGGCGCATCATCCCTCCGTGGTCGTCGTCGGCATCTGGCGCGGTCCCTACCGCAAGCCGATGGACGAATGGTTGACGGCCAGCGGATACCTGCATGGTTTCGTCGGCTGGTACGGCGTGTACGTGACGCCGCAGGCCCGCCTGCTCATGCCCCGGGCCGGGGTTCGCATGACGAAGGCCTCAACTCTGTGGCCACATACGGCCTCGGGCCGGCGGTTGACCAGGACGAACTGTGGCAAGTACTGAACGGGTCGGTGCCACGGCCGTACCGGCATCTCCGCCGGCAGTCCCTGACGGCCCTCCAGATCGCAAGCCGGCACGGCGCTTCACGCGTCGTCCCCGGCTCGATCGCGAACGGTGGCCCAGGCTGGCGGGCGGGTTCGCGTCGGTAGCCGTCGCCATTGCGCTGTACACGCGCACTGGTATCAACGGCCTCCTGAGCCGCGACGACAGCATCTACGCCTACGGCGGGCAGCAGCTGGCGCACGGCGTGCCGCCCTACACCAGCATCTTCGATCCGAAGGGGCCGCTGCCGACGATGCTGGCGGCGCTCGGTGCAGCCGTCGCTCGTCTTCTCGGCAAGAACGACCTGTTGGTGATGCGTCTGGAGTTCCTCGCGGGGTCGGTGCTGACCGTCCTCATGATCTACCTGCTCGTCCTGCAGTTGTGGAACTCGGTGCTGGCTGGGGTCGTCGCCGCGGTCGTGTTCGCCTCGTTCGAGGGCTTTGCCGTCGGCGCGCTGGCGGGGCCGGAGGCGCACTCCCCCGAGGTGCTGTTCGCGGTCGTCTCGATGTGGTTTGCCGCGCGGAAGCAGTGGTACTGGGCGGCCTTCGCCGGCTCGTTGGCGTTCACGGTGAAGCAGACGGTCGGCAGCTTCTACCCGTTGATCGCGATCATCGGTGCTGTCGTGTGGGTGACCGCGCGGCGATGGCGCGCCGCGGGTATCGCCATTGCCGGCGCGTTGACTCCGCTTGCCGCCCTGATCGTGTACTTCGCGGCGGTGGGCGGCCTCCGCAAGTTCGTCGAGGCCGCATTCGTGTTCCCCGTCGTTGGCCTGCGCCGGGCCCATCCGCAGACACTTCGGCAGCGCGTGACCGGTGTCGTGGAGACGGTGAACACCCACCCGCTCAGCGCGGTCCTGTTCTGGATCGGCGCGCTGCTCCTGGTGGCATTCGCGGTGGCATCGGTCGTCCGCGCCGGTTCGTTGTGGCGGTGCGCGCTCCGCGAGCCGCTCGTGCTCGTCGTCGCGGCCACGTTCGTGTGCCAAGCCGGCTACACCCTGGTCGACTTCATGAAGTTCGACCCGTACCTCTATCCCCTGCTCCCGTATCCAGCAATCGGGTTCGGCGTGGCGAGCGCGTTCGCGGTGCAGCGACTGCGGCGGCCGCAGCTGGTGCGCACGGGACTCGCGGTCGTGGCCGCCGGTGGAATCGCGCTCACCGCGGCGTCGTGGAGGCTGTACGGCGACTCAGCCGCCAACAACGACATCCTCCGCGACCAGCGCGCGACGGCGTGCGCGATCGATCGAATCGTCGGCCCCGCCGAGCCGCTCTACGCGATCGGCACTCCCGTGCCGCTGGTCCTGACCGGCCGTCGCAACCCGGATCGCTTCATCTATCTGGACTCCGGGGTCGCGCAATGGAAGATCGACCGCACGGCGGACGGGTTCAACGGATGGGTGGCCCAAGTCCTGGACACCGGGGCCCCCGTGATCGTCATCGACGGCTGGGACGGCGCTCGCGCGCTGGTCATGCAACGTGCGATCGTGCGGGCCGGCTACTCGAACGGGTTTATCGGCAGATGGAATGTGCTGTTGACCACGGCCGCACTCCGCAGCGCCAGGGACGACGGCATCGCCGTGACCCGTCTCGCCACCGCCTGGCCACAGACCACCCGCCACACGAGGTTCATGACCCAGCGGTGTGGCGCGGGCTGAGCCACCGGCCCGCCGCCCGGAGGCTACCGATAGGGTCGTGGGCTGCCCAGCCTAGGAATCAGCGCAACCCGGCCCGGACGGAGCGAAAGTGCA
>DATAQD010000133.1:0-30712 GCA_036264855.1 Jatrophihabitans sp.
CGACCTCACCACCGCTCCGATCGAAGTCGAGCCCGACGATCTTGTCGGCCGGCTGCGCAGCCGGCACCGGACGCGGCTTCGCGCCCTGCTCCGAGCGCTGCACGAAGCGGGCGATGACCGGCACGTCCGCGGCGCCATCGTCAAGGTCGGCGGGTCCGCGCTGAACTGGGCGATGATGCAGGAGATCCGGGCCGGCCTGCGCGCCTTCGCCAAGAGCGGTAAGCCTGTCGTGGCCTGGGCCGAGTCGCTGGGCGAGGGCGGCAACGGCACCGCCGACTACGTCCTCGCATCCGGGTGCAGCGAGATCTGGCTGCAGCCCTCCGGCGAGGTCGGGCTGCTCGGCGTCGCCGCGGAGACGACCTTCCTGCGCGGCGCGCTGGACAAGCTCGGCATCGAGCCGCAGCTGGACAAGCGTCACGAGTACAAGAGCGCCGCCGACCGCATCATGCGCACGGAGTTCAGCGCCGAGCACCGGGAAGCTCTCGATCGGGTGGTGGAGTCGGCCTGGGACGACGCGGTCGGGGCCGTGGCCGCCGGCCGCAACCTGGCCCCGGACCGGGTGCGGGAGTTGGCCGACGCCGCCCCGCTGTCGGCGAAGGATGCGCACGCGGCCGGACTCGTCGATCACCTTGGCTATCGCGACGAGGTCTATGCGGATCTGATGGCCCGACTGGGAGCCGACGTCGAACTCGTCTTCGCCGACCGGTGGCGGCCCCCGCGCACGGCCGTCACCCTGGTGCGGCGCTCCCGGAATTTCGTGGCCCTCGTCGACGGTTACGGTGAGATCGTCACCGGACGCGGGCGCAGCGGACCGCGCGGCACCCAGCTGGGCAGCGACACGGTCTCGGCGGCCCTGCGCGCGGCCCGGCGCAACGAGCACGCCAAGGCCGTGCTCTTCCGCGTCGATTCCCCCGGTGGCTCGGCGGTCGCATCCGACACGATCTGGCGCGAGGTCGCGCTGATCCGCGAGGCCGGCAAGCCGGTCGTCGTGTCGATGGGCGCCCTGGCCGGCTCCGGTGGCTACTACGTTGCGTGTGGCGCGGACGTGATCGTCGCGCAACCGGCCACGATCACCGGCTCGATCGGCGTCCTCGGCGGCAAGGTCGTCGTCTCCGACCTGCTCGAGCGGGTCGGCCTCACCACCGGCGCGGTCGCCCGCGGTGCCAGCGCCCGCATGTACTCGCTGCGGGAGGGATTCACCGATGACGAGCGGGCGCGGCTGGCCGCGATGCTCGACCGGATCTACGCCGACTTCGTGCAGAAGGTGGCGGCCGGGCGTGCGATGACCTACGACGCGGTGCACGAGGTCGCCCGCGGCCGGATCTGGTCCGGGACGGACGCCGCCGCCAACGGCCTGGTCGACACGCTGGGCGGTCTGCGTGACGCGGCCGACCTCGCCCGGAAGCGGGCCGGCCTGCGCGCCGATGCTCCGGTCCGGCCGGCCGTGCACATCCCGCCGCTGGCGCGACTCGGCCGCCCCAAGTCCAGCGAGGATCCCCGCGCGCTCGCGACCACCGCGGCCGGATGGGGTGACCTGGCCGGGCTTGCGACCGCGCTGGGACTACCCGGCGCCGGCCCGCTCATGATGCCGTCGATCCGCCTCGCCTGAGCCCGAGACCGGCGTCGGCCTAGGATCGCGGCCATGGACGGTCCGGGCGTCAAGCGCGTGGGCATCATGGGTGGCACGTTCGACCCGATCCACCACGGTCACCTCGTGGCCGCCAGCGAGGTCGCCTCCCTTTACGGACTGGGCGAAGTCATCTTCGTCCCCACCGGCGAGCCCTGGCAGAAGTCCGAACGACAGGTCAGTCCGGCCGAGCACCGCTACCTCATGGCGGTGATCGCCACCGCGTCCAACCCTCGCTTCTGGGTCAGCCGGGTCGACATCGACCGCGAGGGGCCGACGTTCACGATCGACACGATCCGAGACATCGCCGCGCTGCGCCCGGACTCCGAGCTGTACTTCATCACCGGCGCCGACGCCCTTGCGCAGATCCTGTCGTGGAAGGACGCCGAAGAGGCGCTGACGAAGGCGCGTTTCGTCGGGGTCACGCGTCCCGGGTACGAGCTGTCCGACGCGCACCTGCCCATCGACTCGGTCGCTCTGGTTGACGTGCCGGCGTTGGCGATCTCGTCCAGCGGCTGCCGCGAGCGCGTCCAGGCCCGGCGGCCCGTCTGGTATCTCGTCCCGGATGGCGTAGTCCAGTACATCAACAAGCACCGTCTCTACCGCCCGTAGACTCGACGTCACCATGACGGCCACCCCCGAAGCCACCGCCCTCGCCCTCACCGCCGCCCAAGCCGCGGCCGACAAGCTCGCGGTCGACATCGTCCTCATCGACGTCAGTGACCGGCTCGCCATCACCGATGTCTTCGTCGTGGCCACCGGCAACAACGAGCGGCAGGTCGAGGCCATCGTCGACGAGGTCGAAGACAAGCTGCGCCTCGCCGGATCCAAGCCGATCCGACGCGAGGGGCAGCGCGACGGCCGGTGGGTGCTGCTCGACTACGGCGACATCGTCGTGCATGTCCAGCACGCCGAGGAGCGGATCTTCTACGCCCTCGAACGGCTCTGGAAGGACTGCCCGTTCATCCCGTTCACGGACGCGGCCGCGAACGGCGCGGGCTAGGTGGGAACGCGGCGGCTGTTGTTGCTCCGGCACGGGCGCACGGCCTGGAACGCCCAGCGCCGGTTCCAGGGGCAAGCCGACCCGCCGCTCGACGAGGTCGGCCGGGCGCAGGCCTACGAAGTCGCCGGGATCGTGGCCGCGCTACGGCCCGGGATGCTGGTCAGCTCCGACGCCGAACGGGCGATGCAAACCGCCGAGATCGTCGCTGAGATCGCCGGCCTGCCCGTCATTGCCGAAGGCCGCCTGCGCGAGCGCGGACTCGGCCACTGGGAGGGACTGACCCGCGACGAGGTCGCGCTGCGCTATCCGGACGAGTACGCCGACTGGATCGCCGGGGGCGATGTCAGTCGCCGCGGCGGTGAGACCCGCGCCGAGGTCGCCGAGCGCGCGCTGGCCGCCTTCGCCGCGCTTCCCGACATACCGACGACGGTGCTCGTCACGCACAGCGCGACGGCGATGGCGCTGACGAACGCCCTGCTCGGCATTCCCCAGGGCGTGCATCCGCTGGGACCGCTCGCGAACTGCCACTGGTCCGACCTCTACAGCGAGAACCACGACGGCTCGGCCCCGGCGTGGCGGATGCGCGGGCACAACCTCGGCGCCCCCGGCGCGATCGTTCCGCTCGCCGTTCATGCCGTCGAGGACGACGCTGCCGACGCTGACGCGTGACGGCAGTGTGGGGGCTTTGCCGCGCTTGTCCCGATATAAAGATGAAGCGTGACCGAAGCCATAGATAGTTGAGCTCTCTGCTTCCTCCCGCCAGCGCTTACAGTGACTTTAGGTGCCCCCGCGACCGGCGGCGACGGACGGCGGTCGCGGGGTGTGCACCTTCTCCGATCGACGCAATGGGCGGGGGTCGCCGGATGCCGGTATCCTGCGAAGCATGACCACCGGTCGACTGCTCCTTCCCGGGCCGCGCTGATCGCGTACATCGACAGCGCGGCCGAGCCTCTGCCATGTGCGGGGGCTCTTCGTTTGTCCGGACCACCGAGCAAATGACCGAACCCCGAACAGGAGCCCCCACGATGAGCACCGCCGCAGCGAACGAGAACGCGGGCGACATGCCGCCGTTCCGCTACACGGCGGCCCTCGCCGATTCGATCGAGACCGGTTGGCAGCGGCGCTGGGCCGACGCAGGCACCTACAACGCGCCCAACCCCACGGGCCCGCTGGCCGACGGATTCGACCGAGTCGCCATCCGCCCGCACGCCTACGTCATGGACATGTTCCCCTACCCGTCCGGGGCGGGCCTGCACGTGGGCCATCCGCTCGGCTACATCGGCACCGACGTCTACGCACGCTATCGCCGCATGTGCGGGGACAACGTCCTGCACACGATGGGCTTCGACGCGTTCGGGCTGCCCGCCGAGCAGTACGCGGTCGAGACCGGCCAGCACCCGCGCACCACGACCTACGGCAACATCGAGATCTTCCTCAAGCAGCTGCGCCGACTGGGGCTGGGACACGACGAGCGGCGCCGGGTCGCGACGACCGACCCCGAGTTCTACCGCTGGACGCAGTGGATCTTCCTGCAGATCTTCAATGCGTGGTACGACACCGAGCGCGACAAGGCTCGCCCGATCGACGAGCTCATCGCCGAGTTGGACGCGGGCCCGCGCGAGCCGCGCGAAGGCACGAACCCGTTCGGCCGTCCCTGGGCGCAACTGTCGGCCGTCGAGCGCCGTCAGGTCATCGACAACCACCGGCTGGCGTATCGCAGCGACTCGATGGTCAACTGGGCTCCGGGTCTCGGGACCGTCCTGTCCAACGAAGAGGTCACCGCCGACGGCCGCAGCGAGCGCGGCAACTTTCCTGTCTTCCGGCGCCCGCTGGCGCAGTGGATGATGCGCATCACCTCCTATGCCGACCGCCTGCTCGCGGACCTGGACCAGATCGACTGGCCCGAGAAGGTCCGCACCATGCAGCGCAACTGGATCGGACGCTCGACCGGGGCCTACGTCGCGTTCCCGACTCCGGCCGGGCCGCTGGAGGTCTTCACGACCCGACCGGACACGCTCTTCGGCGCCACCTACATGGTTGTCGCGCCCGAGCATCCGATGGTCGACGCGCTGACGACCGAGGGGTGGCCGGACGGGACGAAGCCGCCATGGACGACCGGGGCGGGCACTCCGGCGCACGCCGTCACCGCCTACCGCGCCGCGGCGGCGCGCCGCTCCGACATGGACCGGCAGGCGGGCGACCGCGCCAAGACCGGCGTGTTCACCGGCTCGTACGCCACCAACCCGGTGACCGGTACCCAGTTGCCGGTCTTCGTCGCGGACTACGTCCTGATGGGGTACGGCAGCGGCGCGATCATGGCCGTACCGGGCCAGGACGAGCGGGACTGGGAGTTCGCCGAGGTCTTCGACTTGCCGATCATCCGCACCGTCGCCCCGCCCGACGGGTGGGCGGGCAAGGCGTTCGTCGGCGACGGCCCGGCGATCAACTCCTCGATCGAGGGCCTGTCGCTGGAGGGCATGGACGTCCGCACCGCGAAGGCCACGATGATCGAATGGCTGGAGGCCGAGGGCAAGGGTCGCGGGGCCGTCACGTATCGCCTGCGGGACTGGCTGTTCAGCCGGCAGCGGTACTGGGGTGAGCCGTTCCCGATCGTCTACGACGAGACCGGGCTGCCGATCGCCGTCCCGGACTCGATGCTGCCCGTCGAACTGCCCGAGACTGACGATTTTTCGCCGAAGTCGTTCCCGCCCGAGGACGCCGAATCGACCCCGGAGCCACCGCTCGGGCGACTGACCGAGTGGGTCGAGGTCGAGCTCGATCTGGGCGACGGGCCGCGCAAGTACCGGCGTGAGACCAACACGATGCCCAACTGGGCCGGGTCGTGCTGGTACGAATTGCGCTACCTGGATCCAACGAACACCGAACGGTTCGTCGACCCCGAGGTCGAGCACTACTGGATGGGACCGAACGCCGACCGACCGCTCGGCGGCGTCGAGTTGTACGTGGGCGGCGTCGAGCATGCGGTCCTGCACCTGTTGTACGCCCGCTTCTGGCACAAGGTGCTGTACGACCTGGGTCATCTGTCCTCGTCGGAGCCGTTCCACCGTCTGGTCAATCAGGGCATGTTGCAGCTGCCGGCGTACACGAACGCAGACGGGTTCTACGTTCCGGCGACCGAGGTCGTCGAGACCGAAGGCAAGTTCCTCCACGACGGTATCGAGGTCAAGCAGGAGTTCGGCAAGATCGGCAAGAGCCTGAAGAACGTCGTCAACCCCGACGACTTCATCGCCAACTACGGCGCCGACACGTTCCGGATGTTCGAGATGTTCAGCGGGCCGCTGGAGCAGTCGCGGCCCTGGGACGCCAAGGCGATCGTCGGTCCCTTCCGGCTGCTGCAGCGGGTGTGGCGCGTCATCGTGGACGAGAACACCGGGGCGCTTCACGTCTCCGACGACGCGGTGCCGGACGAGCTGAATCGCCTGCTGCACAAGGCGATTCACGCCGTCCGCGAAGGTTACGAGTCGCTGCGGTTC
Source organism: Jatrophihabitans sp. (assembly GCA_036264855.1). GTDB lineage: Bacteria > Actinomycetota > Actinomycetes > Mycobacteriales > Jatrophihabitantaceae > Jatrophihabitans. Next base: position 6,125 of record DATAQD010000133.1, read on the forward strand.
AATACGTCGATCGCCCGCATCACCGAGCTCAACAACGCGATCACCCAGGCCTATCCGGACGGCGGCACACCGCGCGCGCTGGCCGAGCCGTTGGTGCTGATGCTGGCGCCGCTGGCCCCGCACAACGCCGACGAGCTGTGGTCCCGTCTCGGGCACGAGACGTCGATGGCGTGGGCCGCGTTCCCGGTCGCCGACCCCGCGATGCTGGTGGACGACACGATCGAGGTGCCGGTGCAGGTGAATGGCAAGCTGCGCTCGGTGATCATGATCGCGGCGGACGCGGACGCGGCGGCGATGGAAGCCGCGGCCCGGGCCGATGAGCGGGTGGCGGCGGCCCTCGGTGATCGCGAGACGAGGCGCGTGGTCGCGGTACCCGGTCGCCTGGTGAACTTCGTCCTCTGATGACCGAGGACCGCGTCGTCGTCGTCACCGACTCGACTGCGTGCCTGCCGGCGGATGTCGTCGAGCGGCTCGGCATCCAGGTCGTGCCGCTGCGAGTCACGCTCGGACAGCGGACGGCGACCGACGGTGTCGACGTCTCTTCGGCCGACGTCGCCCGGGCGCTGCGCGAGAAGTTGACGGTGTCGACCTCGCGGCCGACGCCGGCTGAGTTCGCCGCGGTGTTCCGGACGCAGCTGGACGCCGGAGCGAGCCACGTCGTCTCGGTGCACCTGTCGGCGGCGCTGTCCGGGACGTGGGAGTCGGCGGTGCTGGCCGCGCAGGACTTCGGGCACGGGGTGGTGCGGGTCGTCGACTCGCGGTCGACGGCGATGGCGCTCGGCTTCGCGGTCGTTGCCGCGGCTGAGCGCGCGTCGACGGGCGGGACGGCGGCAGAGGTGCAGGGCGCGGCAACCGAGACCGTCGACCACACCAGGACGTTGTTCTACGTGGACACCCTCGAGTACCTGCGTCGCGGTGGCCGCATCGGGACCGCGGCCGCGCTGTTCGGCACCACGCTTTCGGTGAAGCCGCTGCTGCATCTGGTCGAGGGGCAGATCGTGCCGCTTGAGAAGGTGCGGACGTCGACGAAGGCCCTGGCCCGGCTCGTGGAGCTGACGGTGGCCGCGGCGGGGCGGGGACCGGTCGACCTCGCCGTGCATCACGTCGCGGCGCTGGAGCGGGCGACGGCGCTCGAGGCGAAGGTCCGGACCGCGGTGCCGCAGCTGGGCGAGTCGAGCGTCAGCGAGCTGGGCCCCGTGATCGGTGCTCATCTCGGTCCCGGCGTGGTGGGCACGGTGATCGTCCGCCGCTAGCCCGGCGATCGCGCGGGGTGGGCGATCGCGCCGTTAGCACGGCGTTGCGACAATCCGGCAGCGGTTGTGCACAACGCATTCGCCCATCCACAGCCCCGCTCCGGGGCGGGCGGCCTGACGGCCCGACTGCCTAGCGTCGGCCGGGTGCGGAGTGACTCGGCGCGCGTCGCGGCGCGAGTGCGCGATCTCTTGGACGAGCATGGACGGGAGCCGCCCGGCCCGCCGGCCGGTGACGATGCCGCGGCCGAGCGGACGCCGCTGGGGCAGCGGCTCGCCGCCCGAGTCCCGGTGCGGCTCGATCCTGGACGGCGCGGGGCGCTCGCCGTCGGCGTGGCCGTGCTGGTCGCCGCCGTGCTCACGGGCGCGTGGTTGATGGCCCAACGACCACGGCCCCTCGCGACGTCCGCAGCCCTACCGTCGATCCCGGGCGCCGCCAGCCCGGTGGGCACCGCGCCGCCGGCCACCCTCGCACCGGCGGGTGGGTCCGGGGCCGCGGTGAGCCCAGCGGGTGCGTCGGCCGTCCTGGTCGTCGTCGACGTTGCCGGCAAGGTCCACCGCCCCGGGCTGTACCGGCTGCCGCCGGGCTCGCGGGTCGACGATGCGCTCCGCGCCGCCGGAGGTCCGCTGGCCGGGGTGGACCTCACCAGCCTCAACCTCGCCGCGAGAGTTGTCGACGGGCAGCAGGTCGCGGTCGGTACCCGGGGAGCCGGCGCGGGTGTGCCAGTGACCGCCGGTGGGGCCACGCCGGTTGCGGGTCCGAGCGGCGCTGCGCAGATCAACATCAACACGGCGTCGTTGGAGCAGCTGGAGGCACTGCCCGGGGTCGGCCCGGTGCTCGGCCAGCACATCCTCGACTGGCGCGCCGCGCACGGCACGTTCGCCACGATCGATCAACTGAACGATGTCACGGGCATCGGCGACGTGAAGTTCGCCGCGCTCCGTCCGCTGGTGTCGGTATGACGACGGACGTGGTGACCCGCGCGCCGCTCGACGTGCGGTTGGCGGTCGGAGCGGGCGGCGCCTGGATCGCGGTATTCGCGCTGGTGGACGGTGCGGCCTGGGCGACGCTCGCCGTCGCCCTCACGGCCGGGCTCGGTGGCGTGCTCGCGGTGCTCGCCACCCGCCGGTGGTCCGGCGCGGCTGCCCTGGCACTGGCGCTGTTCTGCGTGGCCCTCGTCCTCCTGCCGCTCGCCGGCCGGATCCACGCCGCCCGGGCATCACCGCTGGCCGCCCTGGCTCGCGAGCACGCCGCCGTGACGGCGACGCTGACCGTGACCGACGACCCGCGGATGCTCGCGGCGACCGGGCCGGCCGGGTCGGCGCGGGTCGCGGTCGCGGCGAGCGCCGAGCGCGTCGCGGTGGGTGGACGGTCGGAATCGGTGAGCAGCGACGTGCTCGTCCTCGGCGACGCTTCGGGCTGGCGCACCATCCTGCCCGGCCAGACCGTGTCCGTCGACGGAACCCTCCAACCCGCTCTGGACGGCGGCGCCCTGTCCGTCACGCTCTTCGCCCGGACGTCGCCGCAACGGGTCGGCCAGCCGCCCTGGTGGCAGCGGGCGGCCGGGCGCGTGCGGGCGGCACTGCGGTCGGCGGTTCGCGGGCTACCCGATCAAGAGCGCGGGCTGCTGCCGGGCCTGGTCGACGGCGACACGGCCGATCTCGATCCGGTCCTCGCGGACCGTTTCCGCACGGCGGGCCTGACCCATCTCGTCGCGGTCAGCGGCACGAATTGTTCGATCGTCGTCGGGGCGATCCTGCTGGTCATGCGCCGGCTGCGGGCGCGGCCGTGGACGTGTGCCCTGGCCGGCGCCCTGGTCCTGGTCATGTTCGTCGTCGTGGCTCGGCCGTCGCCGTCGGTGCTGCGGGCCGCGCTGATGTCGGCGATTGCGCTGGCCGCCCTGTCCACCGGCCGGCCCAAAGCCGCCCTGCCGGCGCTGTCCGCGGCCGTGATCGGGCTGCTGCTGTGGGACCCGACCCTCGCCGCGAACGCCTCGTTCGCGATGTCGGTGGCGGCCACGGCGGCGTTGCTCGTCATTGCACCTGGCTGGGCCCGCGCGTTGCGCGAGCGTGGCGTCCCCCTCGGGCTGGCCGAGTCCGTGGCGGTAGCGGCCGCGGCGCACGCGGTGACGGCACCGATCGTGGCCGCGATCTCGGGGCAAGTCAGCCTCGTGGCGATCCCGGCCAATGTGCTGGCCGAACCGGTCGTCGCCATGGCGACCATCCTCGGCTTCGGAGCGGCCGTCACCGCTCCGTTGTGGCTCGCCGGCGGCGAATGGCTCGCCTGGCTGGCGGGCTGGCCGTGCCGCTGGCTGGTCCGAGTCGCGGACTCCTTCGGCGGCCTGCCCGGTGCCACGCTGCCCTGGCCCGGCGGGGCGGTCGGCGGCGTCGTGCTCCTGAGCCTGGTGGTCGGCCTCGGCCTCATCGCGCAGCGGACGGGTGCCCGAAGGGTGCTGTCCGCCGCGGCCGCCACCGCCGTGGTGATCTTGATCCCGGTCCGTTCGGTGACCTCCGGGTGGCCGCCGGACGGTTGGGTGTTCGGGGCGTGCGACGTCGGGCAGGGCGATGCCCTGCTCCTCGCGGCGGGTCCCGGCGCCGCGGTCGAGATCGACGCCGGGCCCGATCCGGTGCTGATCGACCGCTGCCTGCGCGATTTCGGGATCAACCGGGTGCCCCTGCTCGTGCTGACCCACTTCCACCTGGACCACGTTGCCGGCCTCGTCGGGGTGAGCCGGGGCCGGACGGTCGACCGGCTCCTCACCGGACCGCTCGACGACCCGCTGACCGGTTCGCTGATCGTGCACCGCTTCGCGGCCGCGCACCGGCTGGCCGTCCAGGCGCCGCCGGTCGGCACGCACCTCGACATCGGAGAGGTCCACCTCGATGTGCTCGGCCCGGGGTCAAGCATGCGCGGCACCCGCTCGGATCCCAACAACTCGTCATTGGTGCTGCGGGCCGTGGTGAACGGCATCCGGATCATGCTGCCCGGCGACGCCGAGATCGAGTCGCAACGCCGGCTGCTCGCCTCCGGCGCGGATCTGCGCGCCGACGTGCTCAAGGTGCCACACCATGGGTCGGCGTACTCCGACCCCGAGTTCCTGGGCGCGGTCCACGCTGACGTGGCGGTGGTGAGCGTGGGGCTGCACAACGACTACGGGCACCCCTCGCCGGTCCTGCTCACCGAGATGGCCCGCCTCGGCGTCCCGCTGCTGCGGACCGACCGGGACGGCGATGTCGCCGTGGCCGGCTCGCCCGGGCACATGACCACGGTGGTGCACGGCGTGGCCGCGAGCACGGTCGCGTCGCCCCGGGTGGGCGCGTCAGTGGACGGTGCGAGGATGGCGCCATGCCGTCGCGACCGATCAGCCTCGATGATCTGCCGGTCCCGTTGCCTGCGGTGGTCCTGCTCGTCGGCGACGAGGAACTCCTGGTCGATCGGGCGATCAGCGCGGTCGCCGCCGCCGCGCGACGCGCCGACCCGGCGGTGGTCGAGACCGAACTGGCCGGCAGCCAGTTCGACGGTCCGGAGCTGCACGAACTGCTCGGTCCGTCGCTGTTCGGCGACGGGCGCCTGCTGATCTTTCGCACGGCGCAGGACATCCGCGCTGCCGCCGCGGCGGTTCTGGGTCCGTACCTGCAGAATCCGACCGACGGCACGGTCATTGTGCTGCACCACCTGGGGGGTGCGAAGGGCAAGGCCATCCTCGACCTGGCCCGGCAGGCGAAGGCGCTCGAGATCGGCTGCGCCAAGCTCACCCGCGCCGAGGAACGGGCCGATTTCGTCCGGGCCGAGATTCGCCGCAATGGTGGCCGCATCGCTGCCGACGCCGTGGCGACCTTGCTCGACGCGGTGGGCAGCGACCTACGGGAACTTGCCGCGGTCTCGGCGCAGTTGGTGAGCGACTCCGGGGGTGACGTCGGCATCGACATCGTCCGCGCCTATCACCGTGGGCGGGCCGAGGTCACCGGCTTTGCGGTGTCCGACCTGGCCGTGGTCGGCCGGAGCGGGCCGGCGCTCGAGGCCCTGCGGTTTGCGCTGTCGGTGGGCGTGCCGTTCGTGGTGATCGCCGATGCTCTGGCCGACGGGATCCGCTCGATCGCTCGGGTGGCCTCGGCCGGCCGCGGCGATCCGTACGCCCTGGCCAAGCAGCTCGGCATGCCGCCGTGGAAGGTCAAGCGGGCTGGATCCCAGGCCCGCGGGTGGTCAGAGGCGGGACTGCGCGACGCGCTGGGGGTGGTGGCGACGCTCAACGCCGACGTCAAGGGTGAGGCCGCGCACCCGGCGTTCGCCTTGGAGCAAGCCGTGCGGCGGATTGGAGCGGCCCGCGGTCTCAGCGGGCGCTGATCGATCAGATGGCGTTCGCGCGGGCGGCCATCGCGGACTTCTTGTTGGCCGCCTGGTTGGCGTGGATGACGCCCTTGCTCGCCGCCTTGTCGAGCTGCCGCGATGCCGCCTGGAGGGCGGCGAGCGCGGCCTCGCGGTTGCCGGCGTCGGCGGCCTCGCGGAAGTGCCGGATCGACGTCTTGAGCGAGGACTTCACGCTCTTGTTGCGCAGACGCGCGACCTCGTTGGTGCGGATCCGCTTGATCTGGGACTTGATATTCGCCACGAAAGAGCCTCGACGTTCTGGTTGACGGTTGTCCTGATTCGGTCGCTGCGCGGTGCCGGCGCACCGGCGAGCAGACAACCGCGTCAGCCTACCAGCGGCGCCGGAACTGCCCCAAATCCGGCTGCTCAGCCGCTCTTGGCCCGGACCGTGACCAGCTCGAACTTGGTGTACAGGTACGTGCGGATGCCGTCCTCGGTGCTCGCGATGTCGCCCACCGGGCGGTCGCCGGCGTCCTCGTCGCCGTAGACCATCGCCTCCCCGTCGTCGAAGTAGATACCGCCATCGACGGGCGCGACGTCGGTCATCTGCACGACCACGTAGCGCCCGCCCAGAGACTGGGTGAGCGTGCGGATCTCGGCGCTCTTCGCATCGTTGGCCGTGCGGAACACACCGACGACCTCTTGCCAGTCGTCCTCTCCCGGGCTCGTGTTGACGAGGTCGCCGGGGCGCAGGTCAGTGGCGGCCATGCGGTATTCGACAGCGGCGCGCGAATCGTTCATGGCGCACATCCTGCCCGATCCCGCTCGGTACCGGCCGCGCGGACCCGGGTCGGGCTCAGTTGGCGAACGGCAACTGGGGCTGCGGCGGGCCGTGCGTCGGATCGACGCCGTCGAACAGGCTGCTGATCGATTCACCGCCATGGATGCGCGAAATCGCCTCGGCGAACAGCGGAGCGATCGAGCGCACCGTCAGCTGCGGCCAATCCGTCACCGGCGGCGGCACGGTGTCGGTCGTGACGACCTCGGTGACCATCGGGTGGTCGCGCAGACGCTGCACCGCCTTGCCGGCGAACAGGCCGTGCGTGCACGCGATCGCCGTTTCCGTGACGGCCTGGTCAGCGAGCCGGTCGAGCAGTTCCACGATCGAACCGCCCGTCGCGATCTCGTCGTCGAGGATGATCGCGCGCTTGCCGCGGACGTCGCCGACGATCGCATCGATGACGACGTGGTCGTCGTCGAGGCGCTGCTTCGAGCCGGCCGCGACCGGCAGCCCGAGCAGCCGGGCGAACTGGGTGGCCGTCTTGGCGTTGCCGAGGTCCGGAGACACGACCACGGTGTTGGTGAGGTCCCGACCGCTGAAGTGGTCGGCCAGCTCGCCGATCGCCGTGAGGTGGTCGACCGGCACCGAGAAGAACCCGTGCACCTGGGGGGCATGGAGGGTCATCGTCAGGACCCGGTCGGCTCCGGCGGTGGTGAGCATGTCGGCGACCAGCCGGCCGGCGATCGAGATCCGCGACGCGTCCTTCTTGTCCGAGCGGGCGTACGCGTAATGGGGGATCACCGCCGTCACCTGGGCCGCGGACGCTCCCCGGGCGGCGTCGAGCATCAGCAACAGCTCCATGAGGTGCTCCTGCGTCGGGGGCACCAGGGGCTGCAGCACGTACACATCTCGCTGGCGGCAGTTCTCCTGCAGCTGGACGTAGAGGCAGTCGTTGCTGAACCGGCGGATCTCGACCGGTGACAGGGGGACGCCGAGCGCGTCGCAGATGCGGTGCGCGAGTGGCCGGTGGGCGCTCCCGGAGAGCACCACGATCTCGCGCATAGGTGCAGGCTATCGTCGCGGTGGCGCCGGAGCCGGTCGGCCGGGCGTCGCCGTGGCCGGGTCGGGCCGGCGGCCGTGCGAAAATGGATGTGATCGCCGGTGTCGTTCCGGCACCACCCCAGCGAAACCGGAGACCGCACGTGACCTGCACCGCCCGACCGCTGCGTGGGCGTCCGGGCTGGAGTCACCGGTGACGGCCCCCCTGCGGACGGATCCGCGCAAGATCCGCAACTTCTGCATCATCGCGCACATCGACCACGGCAAGTCGACGCTGGCCGACCGCATGCTCCAGCTCACCGGCGTGGTCGACGAGCGGCACGCCCGGGCCCAGTACCTGGACCGGATGGACATCGAGCGCGAGCGCGGAATCACTATCAAGGCCCAGAACGTCCGGATGCCGTGGACCAGCGGCGAGACCGGCGTCGAGCACGTCCTGCACATGATCGACACCCCCGGCCACGTCGACTTCACCTACGAGGTCAGCCGCAGCCTCGCGGCCTGCGAGGGCGCCGTGCTCCTGGTCGACGCCGCCCAGGGCATCGAGGCGCAGACGCTGGCGAACCTCTACCTCGCGATCGAGAACGACCTGCAGATCATCCCGGTCCTCAACAAGATCGACCTTCCGGCCGCGCAGCCCGACCTCTACGCGGCCGAGCTCGCCCACATCATCGGCTGCGAGCCCGACGAGGTGCTGCGGGTCAGCGCCAAGACCGGCGAAGGCGTCGCGGCCCTACTCGACGTCATCTGCCGCGATGTGCCGGCCCCGGTGGGTGACGCGGACGCCCCGGCCCGGGCGATGATCTTCGATTCGGTCTACGACATCTACCGCGGCGTCATCACCTACATCCGCGTCGTCGATGGTCAGTTCATCCCGCGCGAGCGGATCAAGATGATGTCGACGGCCGCCACCCACGAACTGCTCGAGATCGGCGTCATCTCGCCTGAGCCGGTGCCCACGAGCGGCCTGTCCGTCGGCGAGGTCGGGTACCTGATCACCGGCGTGAAGGACGTGCGCCAGTCCCGCGTCGGGGACACGATCACCGACGCGGTGAAGCCGGCCGCCGAGTCGTTGGGCGGCTACCGCGACCCGAAGCCGATGGTCTACTCCGGGCTGTATCCGATCGACGGCTCGGACTACCCGCTGTTGCGCGATGCCCTGGATCGGCTGCAGCTCAACGACGCGGCGCTCGTGTACGAGCCGGAGTCCAGTGCCGCGTTGGGCTTCGGCTTTCGCTGCGGCTTCCTCGGCCTGCTGCACCTGGAGATCACCCGCGACCGGCTCGAGCGCGAGTTCGACCTCGATCTGATCAGCACCGCCCCGAACGTCGTCTACCGCGTTCTGCTCGAGGACGGCACCGAGCACATCGTCACCAACCCGTCCGACTGGCCGACCGGACTGAAGATCGCCGAGACGCACGAGCCGATCGTGAAGTCGATGATCATCGCGCCGAGCGACTACATCGGCTCGATCATGGAGCTGTGCCAGCAGCGGCGCGGCACCCTCGGCGGCATGGACTACCTGTCCGAGACGCGGGTCGAGATGCGGTACACCCTGCCGCTCGCCGAGATCATCTTCGACTTCTTCGACCAGCTGAAATCGCGGACCCGCGGCTATGCCAGCCTGGACTACGAACTGGCCGGCGAGCAGGTGTCCGAGCTCGTCAAGGTCGACATCCTGCTACAGGGCGAGCCGGTCGACGCGTTCTCGGCGATCGTCCACAAGGACAAGGCCTACGCCTACGGGACGACGATGGTCGGCAAGCTGCGCAAGCTCATCCCGCGCCAGCAGTTCGAGGTGCCGATCCAGGCCGCCATCGGCTCGCGGGTGATCGCCCGCGAGAACATCAGCGCGATGCGCAAGGACGTCCTCGCGAAGTGCTACGGCGGCGACATCACCCGTAAGCGCAAGCTGCTCGAGAAGCAAAAAGAGGGCAAGAAGCGGATGAAGATGGTCGGCCGGGTCGAGGTGCCGCAAGAGGCCTTCATCGCCGCACTGTCCACGAGCGGTACCGAGCCGGCGAAGAAGTAGCTACTCGGGCGCGTGGCAGACGGCTTCGACGTTGTTGCCGTCGGGGTCGCGGACGAAGGCGCCGAAGTAGCCGGGGTGGTACTCCGGCCACACCCGCGGCTCGTGCAGCACCTCTGCGCCCGCGTCGACAGCCGCGGCGAAGAAGGCCTGCACGGCGGCGCGGTCCGGCGCCGCAAAGGCCAGATGCGACTCCCGGAACCCCTCGCCGGTGGCCCGGGCGCCGATCCAGAAGTCCGGACGATCGGTGCCGTACCCGATGGCGACGTCGAGGTCGAGGACCCGGTGGCCGCCCAGCGGGGCCAGGACGGCGTCGTAGAAGCGGGCGCTGGCTTCCATGTCGGCGCATTGCACCGAGACGTGATCGATCATGCAGTGATTGTGCCGTGCCCGGAGCTGGCCCCGTCAGGGCCTTGCGGCCCGAGAGGCAGGTGAGCGACATCCCCGTGACCACCGACGAGGATCACCGCCAGGGCCTCCACGCTGGCCGCGAACGGGCGCAATCCCTTACCCAGCAGGCGATTGCGCCCGCGCGCAGGCACCCGCGTCGCGAGCGTGCAGTGCGCCACCCACTGCGCCGGATCGCCCTGCTCGCCGAACGCCGGGCCCAGCCTGGCGGCGACCAGCGTCTGGTGCGCGTCGCGCTGGAGCTCGCGCAAGGCCGCGGACGGCTCGGGGCGGACGAACACCACGCCGCTGGGGAAGCTGTCCAGCCCGGCCATCGTCAGGCTGATCGGGCGGTGCCGCGCGGCGACCTCGGCCGCCCGGGCGACGACTTCGTCCGCGTCGATCACCCGCGCGGCCGCGAGCGTCAGATGCGGGCGATGCGCTCGCCGCACGCGCTGCCCCGTCGCCTCGACCTGGGCGCGGAGTTCCTCGATCACCGCGTCGGCTGCGGCGTCGAAGGCGGCGCAGACGACCGCGACCGGCATGCTCAGACCTCGATGACGATCTTCCCGACGAGCTCGCCGGACGCCATCGCCTCGAGCCCGGCGCCGATCTGGTCCAGGGGGAGGGTCCGGTCGATGTGCGGACGCAGGCCGGTGACCTGCAGGAACGAGATCAGGTCGCCGAGCTCGGCCTTCGTCCCCATCGTCGAGCCCACCAGTTCGAGCTGCAGGAAGAAGAACCGGTTGAGCTCGGCCGGGGGATTCGGACCCGAGGTCGCCCCGGAGATCACGATCCGGCCGCCGGGCTTCAGCGACTTGGCCGAGTGCGAATAGGTCGCCTCGCCGACGGTCTCCATCACCGCGTCCACCCGCTGGGGCAGCCGGGCGCCGGAGGCGAACGCCGCGTGCGCGCCGAGTTCGAGCGCCCGGGCCTGCTTGTCCTCGGTGCGGGCGGTGGCGTAGACGCGGTACCCGGCCGCCCGGGCCATCGCGATGCAGGCGGTGGCGACGCCGCCGCTCGCGCCCTGTACGAGGACGGTCTGCCCCGGCCGCAGGCCGGACTTCACGAACAGCATCCGGTACGCCGTCAGCCAGGCCGTCGACAGGCAGGCCGCCTCGGCGAAGGACAGTTCGGCCGGTTTCGGCACGACGTTGCGCTTCGGCACGATGACGTACTCGGCGAGCGAGCCCTGGTGCTTCTCCGAGAGCAGCGTGCGACCGGGATCCACGGTGTCGTCGCCGGTCCAGCCCTCGGTGTTGATGACGGCGTGCACCACGACCTCGTCGCCGGTCGCCTCGTCGATCCCGGCCGCGTCGCAACCGAGGATCATCGGCAGCTGCTCGGCCTTGATGCCCACGCCGCGCAGCGTCCATAGATCGTGGTGGTTCAGGCTCGCGGCCCGCACCGCGACCCGCGTCCACCCCTCGGGCGGCTCGGGCTCGGGTCGGTCGCCGACGACGAGCCCGGCGAGCGGGTCGTCGGGGTTGATGGCTTCGGCGTAGGCGGCGCGCATGCGCTGACCCTATTCAACTCAGGAGTTAGGCGGTCAGCTCGGCCGGCGCGCTCGCCAGTGCGGCCTGGATGGCGGTCACCAGCTCCCGCGCCGACGCTGCGGTCAGTTCCACCGCGACCCGCGCCGTCGGCCCGTCCGCCGGTGCCGCGAAGTCGATGTTGAGGGTGTGCTCGGCCATCGCGTGCACCGGGTGGTCGAAGTAGACGCTGGCGTCGGTGACGTGGAACCAGCTGCCGTTGGGCCCTTTGGCGCTGCCGTCCAGCGGTGCGGCGATCGTGGCGTACGTGCACATGGTTCAGCCTCCGAGGTGGGCGCTGAAGAACTCGGCGATCCGCTGCCAACCGTCGTTCGCGGCGGCGACGCGGTAGGACGGTCGGTCGACGGCGAAGAAGGCGTGCCCCGCGTCGTCGTAGCGGTGGAACTCATGGCTCTTGCCGTTGTCATCCAGGATCTGCTCGAGCTCGTCGACCTGCTTCGGCGACGGGAACTTGTCCTCGTTGCCGAACAGGCCCAACAACGGGCACCGCAGGTTCGGCAGCTGGTCGACGAGGTTGGTGATCTTCAGCGCGTAGTCCGACGGGGGAGTGCCCGTGACGAACGCGCCGTAGCAGTCGACGGCGGCATCGAGATCCAGGTTGCACGCGGCCAGGACGGATTGCCGGCCGCCCGAGCAGTAGCCGATCACGCCGACCTTGCCGTTGGACGTGGGCAATGAGCGCAGGTGCTCGGCGGCGCCGCCGACGTCCCCGATCAGCCGGGCGTCGGGCACGCCGCCCTGGGCCCGGGCCGTGGCCGCCGCGTCGTCCGGCGCCGCGCCGGGCGCCTCCCGCGAGTAGAGGTTGGGGCAGATCGCGTCGTACCCCAGTTCGGCGAAGCGTCTTGTGATCTCCTTGCTCGCCCGGTCGTAGCCGGGCATGTGATGGATGACCACGACGCCGCCCCGCGGCCCGTCGCCGCCGGGGCGGGCGAGATACGCCTCGATGGCAGCCGCGTCGTGTCCGGCGATCTCGATTGTGCGCGCGCTCAACGAATCATTCATGGCTCCGATAGAAGCACGCCCGGGCGCAGCCCGCTGAGGGGAGTCATAGAGTCAGCGCTCGTGCGAAGCCTCCGCCGCGCCCGCCGGCCGCTCGTTGCCCTGGTCGCGTTGGTGATCGCGCTGGCCGTGGGCTACGCAATCAAGGCCGGGAACTCCGACGACTCGGCGCGCCCCGCGGCGTCGGCGTCACCGTCGGCCACCGGCGCGGTGGCCCTGTCGTCGCTGCCGAGCCAGGCGCGCACGACCATCGCGCTGATCGAGCGCGGCGGCCCGTTCCCGTACCCGCGCAACGACGGCGCCGCCTTCCACAACAACGAACACCTGCTGCCGCGCCGGCCGGACGGCTACTACCGCGAATACACCGTGCCGACGCCCGGCTCGCCCGACCGGGGTGCCCGGCGCATCATCGCCGGCGGCCCGGGCGAGTTCTGGTACACCGACGACCACTACGAGACGCTGCACCGCGTGGACGTGAGTCGATGACGCTTCGGGACGCGATCCGAGCCGTGTACGCCCAGGTGTCCGCGCCGGCCTGGGCGGCGCCGAATCTCGACGGATTGGCCGACGTGCTGCGGGATCTGTCCTGGCTGCCCGAGGGCGACGTGCTCGTCGCCGTGCCCGGGCTCGAGGACGTCACGGCGGACGACGCGCAGCGGCTCATCTCGGTCCTGCTGCAGGCGGTGGCCGAGACGATCGACGGACCCCGCCCCGTCCGCGTCATCGCCAGCGAGACCGACCTCGAGTGAACCCGTAGTCGCGGTTGCGTCGTCGGGACGGCGGGTCGAGAGCATGCGGACGCCGCACCGTGACGCACACTTGACCGGTGCCCTCCGCCTTGCCCCACGGTGATCCGCCGCCGGTCAACGGCCGGCTGCCCAGGGCGTCCCTCGACGGGGCCCGCCAGGTGCCGTTCGGGGTGTACGTGCACGTGCCGTTCTGCCAGACCCGCTGCGGTTACTGCGACTTCAACACCTACACCGCGCTGGAGTTGGGTCCGGGCGTGAGCCGGGGCGGCTACGCGGACACCGTCCTGCGTGAGATCCGCCTCGCCGCCGACGTCCTGTTCGACGGCGACGCGTTCGGCGACCAGATCCCCGCCGTGTCGACCATCTTCTTCGGGGGCGGCACGCCCACCCTGCTGCCGGCCGAGCACCTCGGCATCGTCATCCGCGAGATCGCCGAGCGCTTCGGGCTGGCCGACGACGTCGAGATCACCACCGAGGCGAATCCCGAGACGGTGACCCCCTCGTACCTGGCGAAGCTGCGCGAGGTCGGATTCACCCGCGTCTCGGTGGGCATGCAGTCCGCCGTCGCGCGGGTGCTCGCGGTGCTCGACCGCCAACACCGCCCCGGGCGGCCCGAGCAGGTGGTCGCCGAGGCCCGGGCGGCTGGCTTCGAGCACGTCAACCTCGATCTCATCTACGGCTCGCCCTACGAGACCGACGACGACTGGCGGGCCTCGCTCGATGCGGCGATCGGCGCCGGGCCCGATCACGTCAGCGCCTACGCGTTGGTCGTCGAGGAAGGGACCGCCCTGGCCCGGCAGGTGGCGCGGGGCGTGGTGCCCGCCCCCGACGACGACGTGCTGGCCGACCGTTACGTCATGGCCGACGACGCGCTGCGCGCCGCGGGCTACGACTGGTACGAGATCTCGAACTGGGCCCGGTCCGAGGCGGGCCGGTGCCGGCACAACGAGCTCTACTGGGGCGACGCCAACTGGTGGGGCTTCGGACCCGGCGCGCACAGCCACGTCGGCGGCGTGCGGTGGTGGAACGTCAAGCACCCGGTGCGTTACGCCGCTCTCGTCGACGCCGGACGCAGTCCCGCGGCCGGCCGCGAGACGCTCGACGCCGAGGCGCGCTTCACCGAGCAGGTGATGCTGGGTGTCCGCCGGCGCGAAGGGCTGTCGCTACGGGATCTACCGGCGCCGGTACGCGGCGTGGTGCCGCAGCTGGCTCGCTGGGGTCTGGTCGACCAGCAGCGCTTCGAGGGCGGGCGGATCGTGCTCACCCAGCGGGGACGGCTGATGGCCGACGCCGTGGTGAAGGAACTGCTCGCCGCCGCCTGAACCGGTTCAGGTCGTCGGCGTCGGCTTGAAGGCGTCCAGGTCGAGGATGCGCACGTGCAGCGTCGTTCGGCCCTGCAACGCCGCCCGCAGGGCCCGGTGCAGGCCGTCCTCGAGGTAGGTCTCACCCCGCCACAGGACCGCGTGCGGGAACAGGTCGCCGTAGAAGGTCGAGTCCTCGTCCAGCAGGTGATCGAGTTCGAGGTTGCGCTTGGTGGTGGTCAGCTCGTCGAGCCGCACCGTGCGCGGCGGGACCCCGGCCCAGTCGCGCGCGGACAGGCCGTGGTCGGGGTACGGACGTCCGTCCCGCACCGCCTTGAAGATCACGCGCCGTCCCCCGCCGTCCCTTTCGTCCCGTCCCCGACGACCCTATCGTCATCGGGCCGCCCCATTTGCCGTCCGACTAACCTGGAGCCAAGGCAGTCCGGAAGGAGTTGACGAGCCGTGGGCGTCGAGGAGCGCAAGCTCGAGGTGCTGCGCGCGATCGTCGAGGACTTCATCTCGACGAACGAGCCGGTGGGCAGCAAGGCCCTGGTCGACCGGCACAACCTCGGTGTGTCCTCGGCGACGATCCGCAATGACATGGCGGCCCTGGAGGAAGAGGGCCTGATCGCCCAACCGCACACGAGCGCCGGGCGGGTGCCCACCGATGCCGGCTACCGGCTGTTCGTCGATCGGCTCACTGAGATCAAGCCGCTGTCCAGCGCCGAGAAGCGGGCGATCGGCACGTTTCTGGACGGCGCCGTCGACCTCGACGACGTGCTGCACCGGGCCGTGCGCACGCTCGCGCAGCTGACCCGCAATGTGGCAGTCGTGCAGTACCCGTCGCTGTCGCGCAGCCTGGTGCGCCACCTGGAAGTCGTCATGCTGACCGCGACCCGGCTGATGCTCGTCCTGATCACCGACACCGGCCGGGTCGAGCAGCGCATCGTGGACCTGCCGGCCGAGGTCGTCGACACCGTGGTCTACGACCTGCGCGCCACGCTCAACGCCCGGCTGCGCGACCGGCTGCTGGCCGAGGCGCCGGAAGTGATCGGCGACCTGCCCGAGCACGTGGTCCCGGAGCTGCGCGGCCTGCTCGTCACGCTCACGTCGGTTCTGCTCGAGGTCCTCGTCGAGCCGACCAGCGACCGCATCCTGCTGGGCGGCACCGCCAACCTCACCGAGCGCACCCTCGACTTCCCGGCGATCCGTCCGGTGCTGGAAGCCCTGGAGGAGCAGGTCGTGCTGTTGCGCCTGCTCGACCAGTCGGTGTCGACGACGCAGGTGGTCGTCCGGATCGGCAACGAGACCCAGCACGAGGGGCTGGCCAGCACGGCCGTGGTCACGAGCGGGTACGGCATGCGGGGCTCGGCGCTGGGCGCGGTCGGCGTTCTCGGGCCGCGCCGCATGGACTACGCGCACACGATGGCCCGGGTCGCCGCGGTGGCCCGGTACGTGGGGACGCTGCTCGAGGAGCGGTGATCGCGGCGTCCGGCTTCGCCCGCCGGGTCCGTACACTGATCTGGCACTCGGCTTCACGGAGTGCCAGAGGATTCGAGGACGGATCGGTTCGTGGCTGACTCCCCGCGTGACTACTACCGGATGCTCGGCGTGCGCAAGGACGCGACGCCCGAGGAGCTCAAGCGCGCCTACCGCAAGTTGGCGCGCGAACTGCACCCGGACGTCAACCCCGACGCCGCGGCCCAGGACCGGTTCAAGGCCGTGACGACGGCGTATGAGGTCCTGTCCGACCCGGAGAAGCGCCGGATCGTCGATCTGGGCGGCGACCCGCTGTCGCAGGGCGCGGCCGGTGCCGGCGGCAGCCCGTTCAGCGGCTTCGGCGGTTTCGGTGACGTGTTCGAGGCGTTCTTCGGCGGGGGCGGCGGCCCCATGGGCGGTGGCGGGCGGGGCCGGCGCAGCCGGGTCCGGCCGGGCTCGGACGCGTTGTTACAGATCTCACTGACCCTCGAGGAGGCGGCGTTCGGCGTACGCCGCGAGATCGTGGTCGACACCGCGGTCGTGTGTGAGACGTGTCATGGCAACGGCTGCGCCCCGGGCACCTCGCCCCGGACCTGCGCCACCTGCGGCGGGCTGGGCGAGATCCAATCCGTCCAACGATCCTTCCTCGGTCAGGTGATGACGACGCGGGCGTGCTCGGCCTGTGGCGGCACCGGCGAGCAGATCACCACCCCGTGCCCGACCTGTGGCACCGAGGGCCGGGTCCGGGCCCGCCGGACCAAGACCATCGACGTCCCGGCCGGTATCGAGGACGGCATGCGCATCCGGCTCGCCGGCCAGGGCGAGGTCGGACCCGGCGGCGGCCCGGCTGGCGATCTGTACATCGAGATCTCCGAGCAGCCCCACGAGACCTTCACCCGCGAAGGCCCCGATCTGCACTGCACGATCGGCGTCCCGATGACCTCGGCCGCCCTGGGCAGCGATCTCGTGCTGACCACGCTCGACGGCGAAGAGAAGATCGAGGTCCGGCCGGGCACGCAGAGCGGCACGGTCCTGCACTTGCGCGGCAAGGGCGTCCCCAAGCTGCGCAGCTCCACCCGCGGGGATCTCTACGTCCACGTCGAGGTGCGCACGCCGGTCCGGCTGGACGAGGAGCAGGAGCGGCTGCTGCGCGAACTCGCCGCGTTGCGCTCCGAGGACGTCGCCGTCACGACGAGGTCGCCGGGGCTGTTCGGCAAGGTGCGCGACGCGTTCCGGCCGTGAGCCGTGACGCCGCCGCTGTTCCTGCTCGACGACCTGCCTGACGACGATGTCCTGCGCCTCGTCGGCGACGAGGGTCGGCACGCCGCCCGGGTCAAGCGGCTCGGTGTCGGTGAGCCGGTCCTGGTCTCGGACGGCGCCGGCGCGCTCGTCTCCTGCTCCGTGCTCGCGGTCGACCCCGACGGGCTGAGCCTGCAGGTCCTGTCCCGCCGGGTCGTGCCGATGCCCGCACCCCGGGTCGTCGTCGTCCAGGCGTTGCCGAAGGGCGAGCGGGCCGAGCTCGCGGTCGAGCTGCTCACCGAACTCGGCGTGGACGAGATCGTGCCGTGGGCGGCGTCGCGCTCGATCGCCCAGTGGCACGGCGTCCGCGGCGACAGGGCGCTCGACAAGTGGCGCCGGACCGCCCGCGAGGCAGCCAAGCAAAGCCGCCGGGCGTGGGTGCCGGTGGTGGGCGCCCTGGCCGCGACGGCCGAGGTCACCGCCCGCCTGGCCGGGGCCTCGTGCGGGTTGGTGTTGCACGAGGACGCCCCGGCGCCCCTGTCCACGACGGCGCTTCCCGGACGGGGCGAGGTCGTCGTGGTGGTCGGACCCGAGGGCGGAATCACGAGCAGCGAGCTCGACGCATTCACCGCGGCCGGCGCGGTGGCGACCCGGCTCGGTGATCCGGTCCTGCGGACCTCGACGGCCGGCGCCGCGGCGGTATCGGCCCTGTCGCTGCGCCTGGGCCGCTGGGGCTGACGGTTCAGCTCAGCTAATCTGCGACCCTATGGCCGACACCAGCACCGACTGTCTGTTCTGCAAGATCGTCGCGGGTGAGATCCCGTCCACCCAGGTCTATGCGGACGAGCAGACGTTTGCCTTCGCCGACACCAATCCTCAAGCCCCCACCCATGTCCTGGTGGTGCCGAGGAAGCACCTCGCCGACGTGGTGGACCTCGCCGGCGATCCCGAAGCCGGCGCGGGCTTGCTCGCCGGCATCCGGGGCCTGGCCCGGCAGGAGGGCCTCACCGATTTCCGCACGGTCCTGAACACCGGCGCCGGCGTGGGGCAGAGCGTCTTCCACGTTCACGCGCACGTCCTGGCCGGCCGTCCGATGGGCTGGCCGCCGGGCTGACAGGGGTTAAAACCCCACGGTGCGCCGGTACAGTGGAAATCGACCACCGTGGCCGACCAGAAAGCTCGCCTTGACCGGACAATCCGATCCCACCGACAGCTCGGATCGCGTCTCGACGACGCTTGTCGTGCCCGGTGAGCAAGCCATGGTTGCGCTGCTCGGTTCGCGTGATCAGCTGCTGCGCGTCATCGAGGAGCGACTGGACTCCGACATCCACGTGCGCGGCAACGAGATCACCATCACCGGCAAGCCGGCCGACAACGCGAACGCGGTGCGGCTGTTCGAGGAACTGCTCGAGCTGATCAAGTCCGGCCAGAACCTGACGCCGGACGCGGTGATGCGGGCCTACGGCATCCTCACCGCCGACACCGGCGAGCGGCCGGCCGAGGTGCTCAGCCTCAACATCCTGTCCCGGCGCGGTAAGAACATCCGTCCGAAGACGGTCAACCAGAAGCGCTACGTCGAGGCGATCGACAACCACACGGTCGTGTTCGGGATCGGCCCGGCCGGCACCGGCAAGACTTATCTCGCCGTGGCGAAGGCGGTGCAGGCGCTGCTCGCGAAGGAAGTCACCCGGATCATCCTCACCCGGCCGGCGGTCGAGGCGGGCGAGCGGCTCGGCTTCCTGCCCGGCACGCTGTTCGAGAAGATCGACCCGTACCTGCGGCCGCTGTTCGACGCCCTGCACGACATGCTCGATCCCGACTCGCTGCCGCGGCTGATGCAGGCCGGGACGATCGAGATCGCGCCCCTTGCCTACATGCGGGGTCGCACGCTGTCCAACGCGTTCATCATTCTCGACGAGGCCCAGAACACCACGCCCGAGCAGATGAAGATGTTCCTCACCAGGCTCGGTTTCGACTCCAAGGTCGTCGTCACCGGTGACGTGACGCAGGTCGACCTGCCCGGCGACCCGCGCAGCGGGCTGCGGGTGGTGCGCGACATCCTCGGCGACATCGACGACGTCCACTTCATCAACCTGACCTCCACCGACGTCGTGCGGCACCGGCTGGTCGGCGAGATCGTCGATGCCTACGAGCGTTACGACGCGTCCGCCCAGGCCGCCGACGGCACGCCGCAGCAGCGCCGCGCCAAACCGCGCCGATGAGTGAGTGCGACAAAGGCTCGCGATGAGCGTCGAGGTCAACAACGAGTCCGGCGTCGTGGTGGACGAGCCGGGCTTGGCCCAGCTGGGCCGGTTCGTCCTCGATGCGTTGCGCATCGATCAGCTAGCCGACGTGTCGGTCTTACTCGTCGACGCCGACACGATGGCCGCGCTGCACCAACAGTGGATGGACCTCCCCGGCCCCACGGACGTGATGGCCTTCCCGATGGACGGCACGGACGGGCCCACCGAGCGGCGTGATCCGTCGGCGCCTCCCGGAACCGACGAGCACGCCGGCGAGACCATCCTCGGCGACGTTGTCCTGTGCCCGACGGTGGCCGCCGATCAGGCGGCTTCGGCCGGGCACTCGACCGAAGCCGAACTGCACCTGCTCTGCACGCACGGGATCCTGCACCTGCTCGGCTACGACCACAGTGATCAGGACGAGGAGCGCGAGATGTTCGAATTGCAGGCGCGCCTCGTCCACGAGTGGGCCAAGGTCAGCAAACGCGGCCCGATCCGGGCGCCGCTGCCCGGCACCGGCGGCGAGGTGCGCGACTCGGCGGGCGGCCGCCGGTGACGGCGTCCGACGTCGTCGCGCTCGTCGTCGCGATCTGCCTGGTGCCGATCGGCGGGCTCATCGCCTGCGTCGACTCCGCGCTCGCGCGCGTGTCCAAGGCCCGGGCGGAGGAGTTCGTGCGCGAGGACCGCCGCGGCGCCCGGGCGCTGTGGACGATCATGGCCGACCGCCCGCGCTACACGAACCTGCTGCTCCTGCTGCGCATGACCTGTGAGCTGACGGCCACGGTGCTGGCCGCGATCGTCGCGCGCACCTGGTTCGGCCCGCACTGGCCGGTGCCCTTGGTGACCGTGCTGGTGATGATCGTCGTCTGCTACGCGGTCATCGGGGTCGGCCCGCGCACGCTCGGTCGCCAGCATTTCAACAGCGTGGCCCTCGCCGGCGCTGGAGCCGTGCGGGTGCTCGGCGCGTTGTTCAACCCCCTGGCGTCGCTGCTGACCCTGCTGGGCAACGCGATCACCCCAGGACGGGGCATGCGCGACGGGCCGTTCGCATCCGAGGTCGAGCTGCGTGAACTTGTCGACATGGCCGAGCAGCGCGGCGTGGTCGAGCACGACGAGCGGCAGATGATCCAGTCGGTGTTCGACCTCGGCAACACCATCGCCCGCGAGGTGATGGTGCCGCGCACCGAGGTCGTCTGGATCGAGCGCAGCAAGACCGTGCGGCAGGCGCTGGCGCTCGCGCTGCGCAGCGGCTTCTCGCGGATCCCGGTCGTGGGCGAGAGCGCCGACGACGTCCTCGGGATCGCCTACCTCAAGGACCTCGCCAGCCGGGCGCAGGACCCCGATCGCGCCCGGACGACGGCGGTCGAGGACGTCATGCGCCCCGTCGCCTACGTCCCCGAGTCCAAGCCGGTCGACGAGTTGCTGCGTGAGATGCAGGCCGCGCGCTCCCACATCGCCATCGTCATCGACGAGTACGGCGGCACGGCCGGCCTGATCACGATCGAGGACATCCTCGAGGAGATCGTCGGCGAGATCACCGATGAGTACGACGTCGAACGGCCGCCGATCGAGCGCATCAGCGACGACCAGGCACGGGTCAGTTCGCGGCTGGCGGTCGAGGACCTCGCCAACCTGTTCGGCGTCGAGCTGCCCGACCGCGACGACGTCGAGACAGTCGGCGGTCTGCTCGCCGAGGCGCTGGGCCGGGTGCCCATTCCCGGCGCGACGGCCGTGGTGCACGGCCTCGAGCTCAAGGCCGAGGATGTCGGCGGCCGGCGCAACCGGGTGGACGCCATCCTGGTCACCCGCGTGCGCGAGTCGAACGAGGATGAGACCAGCCCGCGGGATCGGGACGCGGAGGTGGCGGACGCGTGACCGAACTGCCCGCCGAGGACGCGAAGCTGGTGACGCTGGCCCGCTCGGCCCGAGCTCGGACCGGCGCGGCCCAGGGCGCGGCCGTGCGCGACGGCGACGGACGCACCTACGTGGCCGCGACGGTTGCGCTGCCGTCGTTGACCCTGTCCGCCCTGCAGGTGGCGGTCGCGATGGCGGTGTCCTCGGGCGCTGCGGGCCTGGAAGCCGCCGTCGTCCTGGGCGCCGAGCCGGCCGATCCGCCCGGCGAGGCGGCCGTGCGCGACGTCTCGGCCAGCGCAGTCATCCATCGGGCCGGCGTCGACGGAACCGTACTCGGCTCGTCCTGAGGTCAGCGGTGGTTCGGCAGGTGTCCGGCGAGCAGCTCGGGCAGCGCGGCGCGCACCCCGGCCCAGCCGGGATCGGCTGGGTCGATGAGGCTGAAGTGGTCGCCCGGGACCTCGCGCACGGCCGCCTCGCCGCCCGCTGCGGTTGCGGCCGCGACGTAGGCGGTGCTCTGCGCGAACGGCACGGAGTCGTCGGCCCGGGCGTGCACGCACAGCACGGGGACCGCCAAGGGCACGTGTGCGATCGGGTCGGCGTGGCGGTAGCGGTCGGGTCGCTCGTCGGGCGTCCCGCCAAGCAGGTCCACCACCGCGCCGCGACCAACCCCGGTGCGGGCCGCGACCGCGAGGTCAAGGACGCCGGCCTGGGACACAGCGCCGGTCAGGGCCACCACCGGGTCGGCTCCGGGTGCGTCGGCGGGCCGGGTGCCGCGGCCGGCCGCCCAGGTGGCCAGCTGTCCGCCCGCCGAATGCCCGACCGCGACCACTCCGGTTAGGTCGACGTCCAGGTGCGCGAGATGATCCACCGCCGTCGCGATGTCCTGGAACGTCGTCGGCCACCCGCCCCCGATGCCGACCCTTCGGTACTCGATGTTCCAGCAGGTGTAGCCGTGTGCGGCAAGATCGGCGGCGAGCGGCCGGCCGAGCGACAGGCCGTAGCGCGCGCGCCAGAACCCCCCGTGGATGATCACGACGGTCCCCGCAGGCCCGGTTCGCTGGGGACGGAGCAGCTCACCGAACTGCGAGCGGTCCGGCCCGTAGGCGATGCGCTGCGGCTTCGGGCTCACGTCGCCATTGTGGCGGCAGCTCGGCGATCGACGTCCGAAGGCCCAGATCGAGGATGAAAGGATGGGCCGGTGACGTACCGCTCCGGCTTCTGCTGCTTCGTCGGACGTCCCAATGCCGGCAAGTCCACGCTGACCAATGCCCTCGTCGGCACCAAGATCGTCATCACCAGCGACAAGCCGCAGACCACCCGGCATGCGGTCCGCGGCATCCTCACCCGCGACGACGCCCAGCTGATCCTCGTCGACACTCCCGGCTTCCATCGTCCCCGCACCTTGCTGGGTGAGCGGCTCAACGACGTGGTCCGCTCGACCCTGGCCGAGGTGGACGTCGTCGGGTTCTGCATGCCCGCGGACCAGCGCATCGGGCCGGGGGATCGCTACATCGCCGCCGAGCTGACCGGGGTGAAAGCTCCGGTCATCGCGGTCGTCACCAAGACCGACGCCGTCTCGAGGCAGCGCGTGGCCGAGCAGCTGATCGCGGTTTCGAAGCTCGCCGAGTTCGCCGACATCGTGCCGGTGTCGGCGAAGTCCGGAGAGCAGGTCGGCCTGCTCGCGGACCTGCTCGCCGGCCACCTACCCGAAGGCCCGCAGCTGTATCCCGACGACGTCATCACCGACAACGACGTCGAGACCCGGATCGCCGAGCTCGTTCGCGAGGCCGCGCTCGAAGGTGTCCGCGACGAGCTCCCGCACTCGATCGCCGTCACCATCGACGAGGTCCGCCGCCGCGAGTCCGGCCTGCAGGAGGTCTTCGCGACCATCCACCTCGAGCGGGACAGTCAGAAGGGCATCGTCATCGGTCCGGGCGGCTCGCGGCTGAAGAAGATCGGCGTCACCGCCCGAGGCGGCATCGAGGCGCTGCTCGGCGAGAAGGTGCACCTGGCGCTGCACGTGGCGGTCGAGCGGGAATGGCAGCGCGATCCGAAGAAGCTCGACCGCCTGGGGTTCTGAACGCGTGTTTCGGCGATACCAAGCGGTCTTCCGCAACCCCGGCTCGGCCGCATTCTGCGCAGCGTCGTTCGTCATGCGGATGCCGATCGCGATCTACCCCTTGGGCATCGTGCTCATCATCTCGGCCCGCGACGGCCGGTACGGCTTCGCCGGCGTGCTCAGCGCCTGTTACATCTTCGGCAACGCGCTCGGGACCCCGATCCTGTCCGTCCTCGTCGACCGTTACGGGCAGCGGCGGCTGATCCTGCCCTGTTCGGCGGTGCACGCCGTAGCGGTCGTCGCCCTGGCGATCATGCTGCGCAGCGGCGCCCCGAACTGGGCGCTGACCATTCCGGCCGTCGTGTTCGGCTTCACCTACCTGTCGGTCGCCTCGCTCGTCCGCGCCCGGTGGTCGTTCATCTTCGACGGACGGCCCGAACTCGCCACCGCGCTCTCGGTCGAGTCGGTGCTCGACGAGGTGATCTTCGTGGCCGGACCAC
The DNA here is from genome assembly GCA_036264855.1 of Jatrophihabitans sp. Taxonomy (GTDB): domain Bacteria; phylum Actinomycetota; class Actinomycetes; order Mycobacteriales; family Jatrophihabitantaceae; genus Jatrophihabitans. The sequence goes on from DATAQD010000133.1 coordinate 29,916, forward strand.
TGGTCGCGACGGTCCTGGCCACGCAAGCCGACCCGGTCCTGGTCCTGTACCTGGGGGTCTGTCTGGTCTCCGGTGGCTCGCTCTGGCTGGCCAGCCTGCACGCCACCCAGCCGCCACCGCATCCCCGGGACGGGCAGGCGCACGTATCGGCCCTGCGGACCCGGGGGATGGTGGTGCTGACCGCGACGACCGTCGGCATGGGGGCCGTGTTCGCCACCGCCGAGGTGTCGATGGTCGCGTTCTGCGGGCAGCACGGGCACCGGGCGGCGAGCGGCCTCGTCCTGGCCGCGATCGCCACGGGCAGCGGCGTGTCCGGACTGTTCTACGGGGCGCGCGAGTGGCGTTCGGACGTGCTGCCGAGGTTCGGCATACAGGCAATCGTGTTCGCCGTCCTGCCCTTCATGCTGTTGCTGGCCACGAACATTCCGGTGCTCGCGGTCTGCGGCTTCGTGCTGGGCGTGGGTATCGCGCCCGCGCTGATCACGGCGTTCGGTCTGATCCAGGCCATCGTGCCGGCGCGGGCGCTCACCGAGGGCTTGTCCTGGGTCAGCACCGGGCTCAACGTGGGCTACGGATCGGGCGCGGCGCTCGTCGGCGGGATCGCGGATCATCACGGCGCGCGCACCGCGTTCCTGGTGGTGGTTGGCTCGGGGCTGACCGTCGGCGTGCTCGGAACGGTGCTGAACCTGCGGCTGCGGGGCTATCGGGAACCCGTCGCGCCGGCGGCACTATCCGGGTGATGCGCTGGGGAGGCCTTCCCCGTACAGATAACCCTGGCCCAGGTCGCAGCCGAGTTC
>DATAQD010000182.1:0-2918 GCA_036264855.1 Jatrophihabitans sp.
GACCCGGCTCGCCAGCGCGAGCTTCTCCTCGCGGCGCAGCGTGTGGCTGACCTCGGTGAACAACTCGGACAGTTCGACGTCCAATGCGTTGCAGATCGCGGCCAACAGCTCGGAGGACGGTTCCTTCTGGCCCCGCTCCACCTCGGAGAGGTATCCGAGGCTCACCCGGGCGGTCGCCGAGACCTCGCGCAGGGTGCGCCGCTGACGCATGCGGAATCCGCGAAGGGTCTCACCCACGACCTGGCGCAGCACGGGCATTGGCGGACCCCCTCGACGGGACTGCTCGGACGGACTGTGGATTTCAACCGTACCTGGCACGGACAACGCGGCGGGCGGTACCTGAGCGTCGTCCGCTCACGGCGAACAGGCATCAGCTCAACAACGCCCCGCCGGGAACGACGCATTCCCGGGCAACTGGGTCCGGACCGCCCGCCCCGCCCCCGGTGTCGGTTACGTCTTAAGGCCGGCCGCGCCAGCGGCCGACCCTGGCACCTCGCGGCGCAGGCGCAGCGCTCGCGCGATGTAGTCGATGCCGGTGGCGAGCGCGACAATGACGGCGAGGTACATGATCACCACCGCGATGGTATGCAGCCAGCCGGTCAGCGGCAGCACGTAGAGCCCGATCGCGACGCTCTGCAGGAGCGTCTTCAGCTTGCCCCCGCGGCTGGCCGGGATGACCCCGTGCCGGATGACCCAGAACCGCAGCACGGTGACCCCGACATCGCGCATCAGGATCACCGCGGTGATCCACCACGGCAGGTAATGCAGGATTGACAGTCCGATGACCGCCGCACCCACCAGCGCCTTGTCGGCGATCGGATCGGCGAGCTTGCCGAACTCCGTCACCAGACCCCGCTTGCGCGCGATGTCGCCATCGATCCGGTCGGTGATCGACGCGACCGCGAACACGGCCCACGCCAGCACGCGCCAGGCGTCGTTGTGGCCGCCCCGCGCAAACAGCGTCACGACGAAAACCGGCACGAGCAGCAGGCGGAAGACGGTCAGCCCGTTGGCGATGTTCCAGGCCGACGCCTGCCCCGGCGGGGCGGCGGCAGGATCTTCGGTGAGCTTGGGCAGCACCGGTTTGGGGAGGTGCTTGGCCGCCTTGGTGACCGGCTCGGACGCAGCGGGCCCCGGCTCCGGCATTGGCTCGACCGGGGCCGCAACCGCGTCTGCGGCAGCCGGAACCGGATCCGGCGTCGTGGGGACAGGCTTCACGACGTCACCACGGCGCACCGGCCGGCTCGGCCACGAGGTCCACGCCGTCGGAGTCGACGACGTCCGCGGCCACGAACTGGCCGCGGACGAGCTGCCCAGCGTTGGTCAAGCGGACAACACCGTCGACGTCGGGGCCCTGATGGGCCGCGCGACCGATGACCGTGCCATTGTCGAGCTCCTCGACGAGTACCTCGACGCGAGTCCCGACCCGGTCCTCGGCCCGCTGGGTGACGAGCTCGTCGGCCAGGGCGCTGATCCGCTCGACGCGCTCGCCGATCATGTCGTCGTCGAGCTTGCCCTCGAAGTCGACCGCGTCGGTGCCCTCTTCGTCCGAGTACCCGAACACCCCGATCGCGTCGAGACGCGCCGCGGACAGGAAGCGCTCGAGTTCGGCGACATCGTCCTCGGTCTCCCCTGGGAAGCCGACGATCACGTTGCTACGCGCGCCGAGGTCGGGCGCGAGGTCACGGGCCCGGGCGAGCAGGTCGAGAAAGGCGTCGGTGCCGCCGAAGCGCTTCATCCGCCGCAGCACGGTCGGGCTGGCGTGCTGGAACGAGAGGTCGAAGTACGGCGCGACGCCGGATGTCGTCGCGATCACCTCGAGCAGCGTCGGGCGCAGCTCGGCGGGCTGCAGGTAGGACACCCGGATCCGGTCCACGCCATCGAGGTCGGCCAGCTGCCGCAACAGCGTTTCCAGGGCGCGCAAGTCGCCGAGATCCTTGCCGTAGGACGTCGAGTTCTCGCTGACGAGCACGAGTTCGCGCGCGCCCGTCGACGCCAACCACTTCGCCTCGGCCAGGAGGTCCTCGGGCGGGCGGGACACGAACGAGCCGCGGAAGGACGGGATCGCACAGAAGGTGCACCGCCGGTCGCAGCCGGATGCGAGTTTCAGGTAGGCCACGGGGGCATCGTCGAGCCGGTTGCGGACGGCCGTGGACGGCACCCAGCCGTGGCCGGGCAGCGCCACGTCGACGGTGGCGGCGGGCCGGTGCACCGGCGACACCGGCAGCAGGGTGCGGCGATCACGAGGGTGGTGAGGTGCGATCGGACGCCCGGCCGCGACGTCGTCGAGGCGGGCGGCGATGTCGGCATACGAGTCGAATCCCAACACGGCGTCGGCCTCGGGCAGGGATTCGGCGAGCCGGTCGCCATAGCGCTCGGCCAGGCACCCGACGGCCACGACCTTGCGGCCGGTGTCGGCCGCGGCGAGCAGCGTGTCGATCGAGTCCTTCTTGGCCGAATCGATGAATCCGCAGGTGTTCACCACGACGACGTCCGCGTCCTCGGCGTCGGCGGCCAGCGCCCAGCCGGCCGCGCCCAGGCGCCCGGCGAGTTCCTCCGAGTCCACCTCGTTACGCGCGCACCCGAGGGTGACGAGAGCGACGCTGCGGGCGGCTGTGGACACGTGCACGAGGTTACCCGGCTGCCCGCACTGGGCTGCTGACGCGAAGCCAGCACCCGATACCGTGGCTGGGTGCCTGTCGTCGTCCGCCGCGCCCGCACGGCCGACGTCCCGGCGATCAAGTCGATCGTGGACATCTATGCCGGGTCCGGACGCAAGCTGCTCGCAAAGGAGCTGGTGACGCTCTACGAGGACGTCCAGGACTTCCTCGTCGCCGAGCTGGACGGGCAGGTCGTCGGCTGTGGTGCTCTGCACGTGTTGTGGGCCGATCTCGGTGAGGTGCGCACGCTCGCCGTCC
>DATAQD010000196.1:0-16821 GCA_036264855.1 Jatrophihabitans sp.
GTCCGCGCGACACGTAAAGCCGGTGGCGGTCGCGTTGCCGCGACCGCCACCGGCGGTTCCGTCAGACGCCTACGCCCGGACGAAGGTCTCCGTCTTCGTGTAGTTCGACCGTCCGCTGCCGTCGGTGAACTCGCTGTACTCGAAGATCGTGAGCTTCTCGACCTTGGTCGACGTGACCGAGTAGGTGATCACGAGCTGCGAGTTCTTGAAGCCGAAGCGGTACGGGGTGAGCACGGTGGTGCCACGCGTCGAGCTGATCGACGCACCGTAGGTGATGCCGTTGACCTGGCCCCAGTTGCACGCGGTGGGCGAGCACTGGCCGAACGCCTGCACGACCGGGTTCAGGGTGGTGCCGCTGATCTTGACCTTCACCAGCGCGCCGCTGGGTGCGACGTTGCTCCAGGTGCCCAGAGCAGCGGCAACCAGCGCCGGCGGGGCGCCGCGACGGTAGGTGGCGACCGGGTGACCGGCGATGCTCGGCTTGGAGGGCTCGCCGAGCTTGAACGTCTCGGTCACCTTGTAGTTCTTGCGGCCCGACCCGTCCTCGAACACGGTCAGCTCGCGAAGCGTCAAGCGCAGGCCGACCGAGGTGTTGGTGACATTGCCGAACAGCGTCGTCCGCGACCACTCGGTGCTGCCGGACAGGAACCGCTGGTTGCTCTGGAACGTCGCGCCGGTCGTCGAGGAAACATTGGTGCCGTAGACGATCGCCGGCACGCTACCCCACTCGCACAGGGTCGGGGTGCACGCACCGAATGCGTCGACCGACACGCTGCCGGCCGCGTTCGGGGTGACGATCACCTTCTTCACGCTGTGCGTGCTCGAGTCGGTGTTCACCCACGTGCCGAGCAATGCGCTGCTGGGCTTGGGGGGGACGGGGCTGGCCTGCGCCGGGGCCGCGAGCCCCACGGCGAGGGCGGTCATCGTCGCGAGACCGAGGACGCGCGCGAACTGCTTGGTTACCTTCATGACGGTGTGATTCCTTCGAGAGACGGTGGCACGGCGTGCCGTAACGGATGGTCGGGCGGGGGACCGGCTGGTGATCCGCCCGCGACACCCAGGAGTGCCGATGAGCCGTCCTGATACGTCGCGAATGCGCAGCGCCCCACCGTGTCCCGTGAAGACCGTCGGTGCGACGGCGCAGAGGACGTCGGTGTCGCCGAGGGTTCGGCGCTCGGCCCGGACTGCGCCAAGACCGCGGGAGGCGGGACTTCCGGTCGTTGGGCTGTAGTGACCTGTCAAGGTTTATCGGCACACTGTGAGCCATCATCGTGCCGCGGCTAGCGGGTCCGAACATCGTCCCGTCGTGATGGAATCGGCCGATGGACCCGGAGGTCTACGAGGTCGTCGAACAGCTGCGCAGCTCGCGCTCGATGCCGCTGCTGCGCCTGGTCGATGACGCCCGGCTGGACGGGCCACCCGATCCCGAGCTCGACGCGGCGGCGGTGGTCGAGCCGTACCGATGGCTGCTGGCGCGGGTGGGCGACGGCTTGCGGCTGACGCCGGCGGGCTACCTGCCGCCAGCGGTCGTGACCGAGGCAATGTCGGAGCTGGGCTGGCTGCGAAACGCGTGGGGCAAGGGGAATCGGGAGGAGCACACTCCGGTGCTCGACCTGCGGGAGTCGGCGCAGCGATTCGGGCTCGTGCGCAAGAACCGAGGCCAGCTCCTCGTCACCAAGGTCGGCCGCGGTTTGGTCGAGGATCCCGACGGTTTGTGGTGGCACGTCGCCGACCGGCTTCCGGACGCGCGGTCCGCGCCCGAACGGCACGCCGGCATCCTGTACCTGCTGGCGGTCGCTGCGGGCCGGGTAGCAGACGACTCGCTGCTCGCGGACGGCATGACGGAGCTGGGCTGGTCCGGCGGTGAGGCCCGGCAACCGGTGTCCGCGATCGCTGCGTTCGCGGCCGCGCGCGACACCTGGGCCTTGTTCGACCGTTTGGGACTGCTTCCGCGCAGTCCGCGCTGGGATGCGCCGAAGCTGCCGCCCGCGCCGTCCGCAATCGCGCTCGCTCGCGCGGCCTTGCTCGGCCGGACCACCACGACCTCGTCGATGCCACCTCCGCCGCGTTGGGGCAGCGAGCAGGCCGTCGAGCTGACGGTCACGCTCGACGGGATCGATCCGCCGGTGTGGCGCCGGATTGTCGTGCCGGACTCGCTCACCCTGCGCGAACTCCACCGCGTCCTCCAGATCGCCATGGGGTGGCAGGGCTACCACCTGCACCTGTTCGACGTCGCCGGCGTCCTCTACGGCGACGTCGAGGACCTCGATCGCCGTCCGCTAGGCGACGAGGCGACGATGACCGTGGGACAGGCGGCTGGGGCTGCCGCCGCGTTCAGCTACGAGTACGACTTCGGCGACGGCTGGCAGCACGAGATCGGTGTCCGCCAGATGATCGCGAGCCTCGGACCGGTCACTCCGCATGTCGTCGGAGGCGCCCGGGCCTGCCCCCCTGAAGACTGCGGGGGGCCGGGCGGGTACCAACACCTCCTCGATGTCCTGGCGAACCCCGCCGACGACGAGCACGCGGCGCTGCTCGACTGGATCGGCGCCACTACGATCCGGACCGCTTCGACGTCGCAGACACGAACGCGAATCTGGAGCTGGTCGACAAGCACACGCGCCGCCGGCGTCACACGCCGTGACTCTTCCCGAACGGGTACCGCGCCGCCGTTCGGCCGGGGCCGCGAAGAATGTTCGGTTTGACCCTATATAACGCGCATGTCAGCTAGCCGGGCCGTCCTGGCTGCCCGCTTGACAGCGAATCCTCAGCAACAGAGAGTGTGCCCACCCAACAAATGAGCGACGCACAACGTGAACCGGCGAACCCGACTCGGTGCGTGCGTCAACAGGAAGGTAATCCGTGAAGCCAGGAACCCTCCGGCGTGGGATGCGCGCGGCCCTCGTTGCCGCAGTCGTCACCACAGCCGCCTCCGCGATCACCAGTCAGGCGGCGCACGCCGTTCCTGCTTCCGCCTCCGGCCACATCTACTCGGCCGGCCGGTACATCGTGACCTTCACCGACGACGCGGTCGCTAGCTATAGCGGATACCTGCGCGGCTATTCGGCCACGCGACCGGCCACCGGCAAGAAGATCAACCCGAACTCATCGGCCGTCCAGGCCTGGCGTAGCCACCTCACCTCGGTGCACGACGCGGCACTCGCCCGCGTCGGCGCGAGCAAGATCTACGACTACACCGTCACTAACAACGGCGTGGCCGCCGACCTGTCCGCGCGGCAGGCGACCGAGCTCGCCAAGCAGCCGGGCGTGCTGGCCCTGGCCAAGGACGTGGCCGCGCACCCCGACACCACGCTGTCGCCGCACTTCCTCGGCCTGGACGCGCCCGGCGGCATTTGGTCGCAACTGAACAGCAACAACGCCAAGGCCGGCGCGGGCATCGTCGTTGGCGTCATCGACACCGGCATCTGGCCCGAGAACCCCTCCTTCGCCGGCAACACCGGCATCCCGGTTCCCGCGACCTGGCACGGTACGTGCGTGGCGGGCCAGAACTTCCCCGTCACCGAGTGCAACGACAAGCTCATCGGCGCCCGGTACTACGTCAGCGGATTCGGCAAGCACAACATCAACAAAGACGACTACCTCTCGCCGCGGGATGGCGCGGGCCACGGCTCGCACACGTCCTCGACGGCCGCCGGCAACTACGGCGTCAAGATGACGATCGACGGCAACCTCATCGGCACCGGCTCGGGCATGGCGCCGGGCGCCAAGATCGCTATGTACAAGGTGTGCTGGAACGGCAAGCCCTCGGTCGCGGACGGCTGCTTCAACTCCGACAGCGTTGCGGCGATCAACGACGCGGTGCTCGACGGCGTCGATGTCCTCAACTACTCCATCGGCGGGACGAGCGAATCGAGCGTGCTCGACCCGGTGTCGATGGCCTTCCGCAGCGCCGCGAACGTTGGCGTCTTCGTCGCCAACTCGGCCGGCAACAGCGGCCCGGGCGCGAGCACGCTCGACCACCCGGCCCCGTGGGTGACCACGGTCGCGGCGGCGACGTTCCGCCGGGCATTCCAGGCCGTGCAGCTCGGCAACGGCAACCGCTACGTGGGTGCGTCCACGACGCCGTCACTTCCGACCCCGACGCAGATCGTCACCGCGGCCAGCGTCAAGCTGGCGAGCGCCACGACGCTCGATGCGTCGCGTTGCATCGATGGGACGCTCAACCCGGCCCTGGCGACCGGCAAGATCGTGGTCTGCGATCGCGGCGTCAACGCCCGCCTCGACAAGGGCTTCGAGGTCAAGCGCGCGGGCGGTGTCGGCATGGTGCTGGCGAACGTCTCGCCGAACTCGCTGAACGGCGACTACCACCCGATCCCGGCCGTGCACATCACCGACACCGACGGGGCGGCGGTCAAGGCCTACATCACCGCGAACGGTGCGGCGGCGACGGCCAAGATCGTCCCGCTGACGGCGGCGGAACTTGCGGCGGCGCCGCAGGTGCCGGAGATCACCGACTTCTCCTCGCGCGGTCCGTCCACCACCACGGGTGGCGACATCCTGAAGCCGGACATCGCGGCTCCGGGCAACGACGTCGTGGCCGCGGTGGCCCCGCCGTCGAACCACAACCGGCTGTGGGACTTCATGTCCGGCACGTCGATGGCCTCCCCGCACATCGCGGGCATCGGCGCGCTGCTCAAGGCCCTGCACCCGACCTGGCTGCCGTCCGAGATCAAGTCGGCGATCATGACGAGCGCCGGTGACACCGTCTCGAGCGCGAGCGACCCGTTCGCCCAGGGCGCCGGCTTCGTCCAGCCGAACGGTGCCGCCGACCCCGGTCTCGTCTACCCGGCAAGCCCGACCGAGTGGCGTCAGTACCTGGTCGGCCTGGGCGTGCACTTCGCGCCGCCCAACGACACGCTGACGGCGGTCTCCGGTTCGAACCTGAACCAGGCCTCGATCGGGATCGGCTCACTGCCGGGCTCCCAGACGGTCACCCGGCACGTGAAGAACGTGGGTAGCTCGACGGCGACGTACACCGCCAGCGCCAGCGTGCCTGGGTTCCAGACGGTGGTGACGCCGGCGTCGCTGACATTGACGCCTGGCCAGGAAGCGGCCTTCACCGTCACCTTCAACCGCACGGACGCAGCGATGCGCGAGTGGGCCAAGGGTTCGTTGACGTGGAATGACACCACGCACCGGGTTCGCATCCCGGTCGCGCTGCGCCCGGTGCCGGTCGCGGCACCCAGCGAGGTGCACGGTGACGCGAGCGCAACCGGCTCGAAGACCTACACCGTGACGCCGGGTTCCACTGGACCGCTCGCCAACACGGTGCACGGTCTCGTGGGCGTCACGCCGATCGACGACAGCGTGACGACGGGACCGTTCGACCCGACCGCTCCGGCCGCGGGTGCCGGGACGAAGCTCTATCACGTCACCGTCCCCGCAGGTACGACAGCGGCGAGGTTCTCGCTGGACTCGAACGACGACACCGCGGACCTCGACGTCTTCGTTTACCGCAGTGGGACGCTGGTCGGGGTCTCGGCGAGCGGCTCGGCCGATGAACAGGTCACGCTGCTCGCGCCGACGGACGGCACGTATGACGTCTACGTCAACGGGTTCGCCACGCCGGGTGGCACGACGACCTACAAGCTGGCGAACTTCGTCGTGGACGCGAGTAGTGCCGGTAACGCCACGGTGACGCCGAACCCGGCGCCCGCCACGCAGGGTGTGCCGTTGACACTCACCGCGAGCTGGTCGGGTCTCGACCCGGCCAAGCGGTGGTTCGGGGTCATCGACTACACCGGCACGGGGAGCGTGACCCTGCTATCGGTCGGCTGATCGATCGGGTGGGATGGTGCGGGCCGGGGAGCAACTCCGCGGCCCGCACCAACCTCCGGACCACGCAAGGATGGACCCCATGACGACGCTTGACGACGTGGCCGGGCTGGGTGGCACGGAGCAGGGCCTCGCGGTCGTGTCGACGCTGCGGGCCGACGGCACGATCCAGTCGTCGGTCGTCAACGCCGGAGTCATGAAGCACCCGCTGACCGGCGAACGGGTCGTCGTGTTCGTGACCTACGGCAAGGTGAAGCTGTCGAATCTGCGCACCCGTCCGCAGCTGAGCGTGACGTTCCGTTCCGGCTGGCAGTGGGCCGCGGTCGAGGGCCGCGCCGAGCTGATCGGCCCGCACGACGCGGCGGCCGGCGTCGATGCCGAGCGGCTCCGCCTGTTGCTGCGCGAGGCGTTCGTGGCGGCCGGTGGCACCCACGACGATTGGAACGAGTACGACCGGGTGATGGCCGCCGAGGGACGCACCGTCGTGTTCGTCACGCCGTCGCGGATCTACAGCAGCTAGCGCGTCTTACCCCGGCACCGTCCATAGGGCGCGGACGCTCAGGATCGTCATCGTCCCGTTGGGTAGGGCCACCCGGGCGATCTCGGCCCGGCCCGCGTCCGGCCGCCGGCTGACCAAGGCCGGTCAAGTTCGCGCCGACCCGCAGGTGAGACGTCGCGTCGCGTCGGGAAGGGTCTTGGAATACCGAAGGAGATCGCCATGGGATTACTCGGGAAAGCATTGAAGATCGGCGTGGTCGCCAAGGCCATTCAGGTCGCGCAGCAACAAGCCGCCAAGCCGGAGAACCGCAAGAAGATCGACGACGCGGTGAGTTCGCTCAAGCAGCGGGCCAAGGCTCGGCGCGGCCGGGCCTGAGGTTCACGGCGCGAAATCCGCCATTCTCATCGGACCACGATCGGCCTTGCCGGACAGCCTGCCGCGGTGACGAGTTTCTACGTTGACGCGGCCCGGAGGGCATCATGACAATCTCCACCAGGATCATCGGCAATGGCATGCAGATGGTGGTCTGGGCGCAACCCGCTCGGCAGTCTGTTCGGAGGAAGTGACTGACATGGGATTGATGGACAAGGCAAAGGAAGCCGCCGAGAAGGCGAAGGCTTCCGCGCAGCACATGGCTCAGCAGGGCCAGGCCAAGGTGGCTGCGGTGCAGCAGGGCCGGTCGGAGGCCGAACTGCACAAGGCGCTCGGCGAGGCGTACTTCAACGAGCAACGCCGGGGCGGTGACCACGAGGCGGTGGCTGCAGCGCTGGCCGCACTCGACGAGCACTACGCCGCCGCCACGTAGCCGGGCCGCGGGCCGACAAGCGGTGGTCAGGCGTCCAGGTGCGGGTAGCGGTAGTCGGTGACGGGCAGGTGGTTCTCTTTGGTCGCCCGCGGGCTGGCGAAGCGGATCAGGTTCCACACCGTGCCGGCCTTGTCGTTCGTGCCCGAGGCCCGCGCGCCGCCGAACGGCTGCTGGCCCACGACCGAGCCGGTCGGCTTGTCGTTGACGTAGAAGTTCCCGGCCGTGTAGCGCAGCGCGGCGTCGGCCTGCTCGACCGCCGCGCGATCCTGCGCGAACACCGCACCGGTCAGCCCGTAGCGGGTTGACGAGTCGACCAGCTCGAGGGTGTCTTCCCACTTGTCGTCGTCGTAGACGTAGGCGGTGAGGATCGGCGCGAAGATCTCTTCGGTGATGAACGGCGAGTGCGGGTCGCTGACCTCGAGCACGGTGGGGTCGACGAACCAGCCGACGCTGTCGTCGGTCTTGCCGCCGACAACGACGAGGCCCTTCGAGCGCGCCTCGGCCAGCGTCGAGGCGTGCTTGGCGTGCTGGCGCCCATTGATCACCGCGCCGACATAGGTCGGCGGCACCGTCGGGTCGCCGACGACGACCGACTCGGTCAGCTCGACGAGGCGCTCCCGCAGCGCCGGCCACAAGCTGCGCGGGGCGTAGAGGCGCGAGGCCGCCGAGCACTTCTGCCCCTGGTACTCGTACGCGCCGCGCACACACGCCACGGCCAGCGCCTCCACGTCGGCCGACCGGTGGGCGACGATGAAGTCCTTACCGCCTGTCTCGCCGACGATGCGCGGGTAGTTGCGGTAGCCGCCGACGTTCTCGCCGACCGTGCGCCAGATGTGCTGAAACGTGCCGGTGGATCCGGTGAAGTGCACGGCCGCGAGCTCGGGATGCGTCAGCGCGGTCGGCCCGATGTCGGCGCCGGCGCCGTAGACGACGTTGATCACGCCGTCGGGCAGGCCGGCTTCGCGCAGCAGCTGCAGCGACAGGTGAGCCACCAGCGACGCGCTCTCGGCCGGTTTCCACACGACGGTGTTGCCGAGAACGGCCGGGCCGAACGCGAGGTTGTTCATGCACGTGAAGTTGAACGGGCTGACCGCAAACACGAAGCCCTCGAGCGGGCGGTACTCCACCCGGTTCCACGCCCCGGGCTGCGAACCCGGCTGCACGTCGTACATGTCGAGCATGTTCTTGACGTTGGCGCGGATGAAATCGACGGTCTCGCAGGCCGCGTCGATGTCGGCCTGGTAGGTGGTCTTCGACAGCTCCAGCATGGTGGCGGCATTGAGCCGGTCCCGCCACGGCCCGTACTCGAGCATGTCGGCGGCCCGCAGGAACGGCGCGGCCCGCTCCTCCCACGGCAACCTGCTCCACCAGGACCGGGCCCGCAGCGCGGTGTCGATCGCGGCCTGGACCTCGGTCGGTCCGGCCCAGTGGACCTGCCCCAGCTCGACCGAGTGTTCGTGTGGCGTGACGATCGGGGCGGTTCGCCCGGTACGCACGTCGCGTCCGCCGATGATGTTGGCCACGTCGTAGCCCTGGCGACGTACTTCAGCCAGGGCTACGACGGTGCGCGCCCGCTCGTTCGAACCGGGGGAGAACGAGCGGGGGGTTGTTGGCCCGATCGGGAACAGGCCGGTGCGCGCGGCTGGTGCGGTCATGCGGGAGGGCTCCTGTGTTCGGCAGTCCCCCGCACGCTAAGGCCCCCCGGCGCCCGTCCGCATCGGAGCGCCGCCGCAAAGGTGCCCGGCCGGTTGCTACAGATGTCGCAAGATCCGCGCTCGGGATCAGACCGTTGGCTGGCTACGGAACGCGGCGAGCCGGAGCGCGAGGTCCAGATCGTGGCGTTGCGACTCGTCGCGCAGGTCGACGCCGGTCAGCGTGCTGATGCGCTCCAACCGGTAGTAGAGGGTCGTGCGGTGCAGGTGCAATGCGCTGGCGGCGGCGCGCACGTCGCCGCCGAGGTCGAGCAGGGTGCGCGCGGTGGCCACGAGCTCGGGCCGGCCCAGGTCGAGCAGGCCGGCGACGCCGGGGTGGATGTCTGCGGGCACGACGGTCGGTGGCGCCTCGACGACCAGGCGCCACGAGTTCAGGCAATCCCACCGCGGCGCGGACAGGACCGCGCCGGCCGCGATCGCCCGGCGGGTCAGCCGGGCCCGCCGCACGGCCTCGTGCAGTTCCAGGAGGGGCAGCGGGTCGCCGCTAGTGCCCGGCTCGTGGCCGGCCGGCACCGGTTGGACGAAGATCGCGCCGCGGACCGGCCACGCGCCCCGCTCGCGAGCCAGGTCGGCCACCACATGGACCTCGTCGTCGAGGCGATCCAGGATGATCAGCGCCCGAGCCGCGTCCCCGTCCGGGCGCTGCTCGAGGACGGCGAGCAGTTCGCGCTTGCGCCGATCGTCTCCCGGCTCGCCGGCCGCGACGAGCAGTCGGCCGGCGTAGCGGGCCGCGGCCGCGATCTCGGCCTGGTGTGCCGGTGTGGCAACACCGCCCGGATCGAGCACCCAGAGGTAGCCCAGCAGCGTACGTCCGGTCCGGATCGGTGCGCACCACCGCGGTTGCATGCCCACGGCGGCCAGCTCCGGAGTGCGCACGACGCCGCTGGCGGCCGACAGGCCGAGGTCCACAACCGCGGCCTGGGCGGCCGGGTCCACGGTGTGGTCCAGGATGCTGTGCAGCCGCACCGGGTCGACGGTGGACTGGGCGCTCCAGCACAGTGCCCGCAGCCGTTCGTCGTCGATGAGGACGGACAGCCCGAGAGTCGCGGCCAGCTCGTCGACGAGGTCCTGCAACGGATCAGCGGCCACCTGGCGAATCGTAGGCGTTCGCTTTCGACAGCTGTAGCAACGAGGCGAGCAGGATTGCGGCGCGCCGCCGATGCCCACTGCGGCGGGCGGTCTTAAGGTCGGCCCAACCACACACGGCAATCCAGGAGCAGCGTGACGAATCGGCTCGACGTGTTCCGCTCACTGCACCACGTCTGCATGGTGGTGGCCGACCTGGACGCGGCCACCGCCTACTACGAGTCGGTGGGCATCGGGCCGTGGCGCGACTACCCGCCGCTCGAGGCCTACCTGCACGATCTGCGCGGACCGGATCCGCAGGCGTTCCTCGAACTGCGCTACCGGTTCGCCGAGCTGGACAACGTGCAATTGCAGCTGTGCCAGCCAGGGCCGGGTGACACGCCGCAGCGCCGCTTCCTCGACAGGTCGGGGCCGGGCGTCTATCACCTGGGCTTCGACGTCCCGGACTGCGACCGGGCCGAGCGGGACGCGGTCGCCGGCGGGCTGCGCGTCACCAGCCACGGCCGCCGCGCGGACGGCTCCGGCTTCACCTACTTCGACACCGCGCCGGCGGCCGGTGTCGTCCTCGAGGTCCGCACCGCCCCGGAGTCGAGCGATGCTTGAGACCGATGTCCTGGTCGTCGGGGCCGGGATCCTCGGCGCGAGCAGCGCGTACCACCTGGCCCGGCGGGGAGTGCGGGTGACGGTCGTCGACCGGTTCCCGGGTCCGGCCGAAGGCAGCACCGGCCGCTCGTTCGCCTCGATCCGCGCCCAGTGGGGCGACCCGCTCAACATCGACATGTCCTGGCAGAGCATCTGCACCTACCGCGACTTCCCGACCGAGCACGGCGTGGACGTCGGCTACCGACCGACCGGCTATCTACTTCTGGTGGACGAGGGCCACTGGCCGTCCTACCAGCCGGCCGTCGAGCTGCAGCGCGCCCACGGGGTGCCCGTTGACGTCCTCGACCTCCCGGCCGCGCAGGCGATCACGCCGTTCGACCCGCAGGGCGTGGCCGGCGCCGCGTGGGGCCGGGCCGACGGCGTCGTCGATCCGCATCTGGCCACCCGCGCGTACCTCGGGCTCGCCCGCGACCACGGCACGGACGTCCGCTTCTCCGCACCGGTGACCGCGGTCGGGCCGGACGGCGACGGGTGGCGGGTGACCGTCGGCGACGCACCGCTGCGGGCCCGGCACATCGTCAACGCCGCCGGCGGATGGGCGGGCGAGCTCGCCGCCCTCGCCGGGCTGGGCGTGCCCGTCGTCCACTCCCGCCGCAACATCTACGCGTCGGCCGCCGGAGCGCTCGCCGCCGCCGTGCCGATGACCATCGACGTCACCACCGGCGTCTTCGTCCGCAGCGAAGGTCCCCGCTTGCTGTTCGGCGCGGCCAACCCGGCCGAGCCGGACGGCTACCGCACCGACGTCGACTGGCCCTGGATGGAAAGCGTGCTGGCCCGCGGTGTGGACCGGTTCCCCTGGCTCGCGGACCTGCCCCTCGACCGGGCCGCGTGCTGGGCCGGCACGTACGAGAACACGCCCGACCGGCACGGCATCCTGGGCGCCCACCCGGCCGCGCCGGCCTGGGTCAACGCCTGCGGGTTCTCCGGGCACGGGCTGATGCAGGGCCCGCAGATCGGGCGGCTCGTCGCCGAAGAGATCGTGGACGGCCGCGCCCACAGCCACGACATCACGCCGCTGCGCCTGGAGCGGTTCGCCGACGCGACGCGGGCGGCTGCGGTCGAGCTGGTGTTCTGATGGACGTCTCGACCGGTCGAAAGGACGCGTGATGTACCCGACGCTGCGCACCGACGAGGCCCGTGCGGCCTGGATCGACTCGACCGTCGCGACGCTGTCGGGGCTCGGCGAGCAGAACCGCAAGCTCCTCGACGCGGCCAACAAGGCCGCGGACTTCCCCCGCGAGCTGTACCGCGAGCTGGGCCGACTCGGGTTCCTGGGCCCGCTGGTCCCGGCCGAGTACGGCGGTCTGGGCGGAGGTGTGCCCGAGTACGCCGTGATCAGCGAAGAGGTCGGCCGGCACGGTCTGGTGTCCGGGCAGATTGCCGCGCAGGGCCAGCGCTGGCTGCTGGACTGGGGCACCGACGAGCAGAAGCAGCAGTGGCTGCGCGGGATCGCCACCGGCGAGCTGGTGTTCTCCGAGTCGATCAGCGAGAAGTACGCCGGATCGTCGTTCAAGGCGATGAAGTCGACCGCGACCCGGGACGGCTCGGACTGGGTCCTGACCGGCAACAAGACCCACGTGAACCTCGGAGCCGACTCCGCCGTCACGCTGTTCTACGCGATCGCCGAGGAGGGGCTCACCAGCTTCCTCGTCGACATGTCGCTGCCGGGCATCAGCACCGCCGTCACCGACGCGATCGGGTTGCGGCTGATCCGCACCGCCGACGTCGACTTCGACGACGTCCGGGTGCCGGCCGGTGCCGTGCTCGGACCGGTCGGCGGCGGGTTGCAGACGTTCCTGTCGACGTTCAACATCAGCCGGCTCGGCAACGCCTCGGAACTCATCGGCCTGGGCCGCCGGGCGCTCGAACTCGCGTTGCGTTACGCCACCGAGCGCGTTGTCGGCGACGGGGTCGTCACCGACTTCCAGGGCATCCAGTGGATGGTTGCCGATGCGTGGAGCGCTCTGCAGGCCGCCTCGCTGGCCCGCGACCACGCGGCGCTGGCGCACACCCGCGGGCAGGACATCGCCCTCGAGACCACGGTCGCCAAGCAGCTCGCGATCGCGGCGGCCGAGCAGGCGAGCGCCGCGGCCTACAGCCTCGTCGGCGGGCACGGCCTGTACTTCGACGAGCCGTACACCGACATCGTCAACGACATCAAGGTGCTCAAGGTCGCCGGCGGATCGGCGGAAATCCTGCGCAACTACGTCGCCCGCCGGGTGCTCAAGGATGCCGGGCACGAAGGTCTCGCGTGACCACCCTCGTCGCGACTCTCGTCCGCCTGGCCCAGACGCGTCCGCAACTGCGGCTGGGCTGCGTCGACGACCAGATCACGCTGGCCGACGCGCTCGGCTGGGCCGCGGCGCGGGCCGGGCAGCTGCTGGACTCGGGAGTGCGGCCGGGGGAGCGGATCGCGGTGGTCGCGCCGACCTCGACCGACTACGTCGTGACGTGGCTGGCCGCCCTGCTGGCGGCGACGCCGATCGCGCTGGTGAACCCGACCTACCCGCCCGACCTGCTCGAGCGGATGCTGGCCCCGCTCGGCCCCGCCGTCGTCCTCGATCCGGCCGGCGTCGGGCTGGCTCGCGCCGCCGGAGCGGCCGCCGTGGACGGCCTGCCCGGGCTCGCGGCGTCGGGCGCGGACGTCGTGTCGTTCATGCACACGTCGGGAACCACGGGGCTGCCGAAGTTCTGCGCGCAGACCAACACCTACTTCCTGCGGCTGGCCGCCGCGATGGGTGCTGCTCTCGAACTCACGCCAAGCGACCGCGTGCTGGCTCCGCTGCCGTTGTTCCACATCAACCCGATGGGCTACGGCATCATCGGCGGCCTGGTGGCTGGGGCGGACGCGCTGACGGTGCCGCGGTTCTCGGCCAGCGGGTTCTGGCCGATCGTCGACGAGAACGAGATCTCGGTGCTGGTGCTGCATGCGCCGCCGGTCGAGATCCTGAAACGGACGGCGGGGGATCCGCGCGGGCACCGGGTGCGGACGATGTTCTACGCCGACCGCGAGTTCCTGCAGCGCTTCGGCATTCCGCGCGCGGTGTCGGGTTACGGCTCGACCGAGGCGGCCGGCGTCACCCACCTCAAGCGCTGGACGGCCGAGGACGACCTGCCCGACAACGCGAGCCGGCACGGCGGGCCGGCGCGCGACGACATCGACTGGCGTCTTGACGCCGGCGGCGGCATCCAGGTCCGCGAACGCGTCCCGGACACGATGTTCGCCGGGTACGTCACCGCGGCTGGCCTGGACCCGGCCCGCGACGCGGACGGCTGGTTCGACACCGGTGATCTCGGCCGCGACGACGGCGAGGGTGGCCTCGTGTTCCTCGAGCGGGCCGCCGAGTCGATCCGGGTCAAGGGCGAGTTCGTCCCCATTCCGTTCGTCGAGAGCCGGCTGACGCAGATCCGGGGCCTCACCGACCTCGCCATCTGGAAGCGCCCCGGGCCGGTGGTCGACGACGAGGTCGTGCTCTACGCGGTGGCCGATCCGCTGCCGAGCGCCGAGCTGGCGGCGGCGGTCCGGGAACTGCCGCCCTTCATGCGCCCGGTCGCCGTGGCCCGGGTCGCGCAGATCCCGCGCGACGCCGCGGCCGGCAAGGTGCAGCGGCGGCTGCTGACCGACCTGGAGGTGGTCACGTGGCTGCCCCTGACCTGACCCGACCGGACTGGGCGGCCGGCATGACCGACCTGCACGTCCACGCCGCGCCCAGCCTGCTGCCTCGGCACGGCGAGGACCCCGCCACGGTGGCGGCCGAGCGCGCGCAGGGCTTCCGTCATGTCGTCCTCAAATCGCACGAGGGCAGCACGGTCGAGCGGGCAGCGCTGGCCGGTCCCGACGTCTACGGCGGTGTCGTCCTCAACAGCCCGGTGGGCGGCGCCAACCCGGACGCCGTCGAGGTCGCGGCGCGCCTGGGCGGCCGGGTCGTGTGGATGCCGACGGTGTCGTCGCGCACCCACAAAGCGGGCGCGGCCTCGCCGGAGCTGTCGGTGCATCGCGGGTTCGAGCTGCGCGTGGTGGAGGTGGTGGACGGCGGGCGGCTGCGGCCGGAATGGCACGACGTGTTGGACGCGGTCGCCTCGCACGACCTGCTGCTGGCCAGCGGTCACCTGTCCGCGGCCGAGACCGTGGTCCTGTTCACCGAGGCGCGCCGCCGCGGCGTGCAGCGGCTGATGGTCAACCATCCCAAGATGGCGTTCCTGCACTGGGCCGACAGCCTGGCCGGGGAGCTCTCGGCGCTCGGCGCCCACCTCGAACTCGGGATCCTGCCCGACCTGCTGGGCCGGCCCGAGACCTCCAGCCTCACCCTGCTCGACGTGTACCCGGCCGAGCTGCTCGTGTTCGGCGGCGACCTCGGGCACGCCGATCACCCGACGCCCGCGCAGATCGTCCCGTCGTGGCTGCACGACCTGCAACGGCGGGCCGGGGCCCGCACCGCCGAGACGATCCTGACCGTCACGACCAGGGACCTGCTGCTGCCATGACTTCGCTTCCCGTCGCCGCGCCCCGCCCCGCTCCGCGCTCGGTGCCGCGCGCGGCGATGCGCCCGCCGGGCGGGCGCTCATGACCACGATCGCCCTGCTGCCCGGTGACGGCGTCGGCGCCGAGATCCTCGACGGCCCGCTCGCCTACCTGCGCGTTCTGCAACACGAGGGCCTCCCCATCACGCTGAGCGGGCCATGGCCGTACGGCACCACCGGCTGGCTGCAGACCGGCTCGATCCTGCCCCCGGAGACCGTGCAGGCCTGCCGCGACGCGGACGTGATCCTGTCCGGTGCCGTCGGCACGCACCCCGGCGTGACCTCGGCCGAGTGCCCGAACCCCGAGGCCGCGCTGATCGAGCTGCGGCACCAGTTCGACCTGCGGGTCAGCGTCCGCACCGTGTGGTTCGCCGGCGGGCTCGACACGATCGTCGTCCGCAACATCGTTGACGGTGCCTACGCCGGGCCGGAGCGGCGCCGCGAGAGCGACGGCGATTCCCCCGCCGAGGACCGGATCGTGCTCGAACCGGTCCGGGTTGAGGAGGTCCTGGCGATCGGGGCCGAGTACGCCAAACGGCATCCCGGCCGGCGGGTGATCAGCGTCGACAAGGCCAGCGTGTTCGCGACGTCGCGGCTCTGGCGCCGTTCGGCGGCGCGGGTGTTGCCCGGGCTCGGCGTCGCCTACGACGACGTCAATGTCGACCGCGCGGCGTACGAGCTGGTCCGCGACGCCGACCTGCCGGGGGTGGTGATCACGGAGGGGATCTTCGGCGACATCCTGTCCGACGTGCTGTGCGCCCGGGCGGGCTCGCCGGCGTTGTGTGGCTCGTCCACGATCAACCCCGACCGCAACTTCGGCACCGGCGTGACCGCGCTGTTCGAGCCGGCCCACGGGTCGTCCCCGCACCGCACCGGCAGCCGGCGCTCGAATCCGACCGGTGCCTGGCTGGCGCTCGCCGACCTGTTCGAATGGTGCCCCGACCTCGCCCCGTTCGGGCTGTCCGAGCGGGTCCGCGCAGCGCTCGCCGCCGCGGTCGCGACCGGGCCGCCCACCTACGACCTCGCGGGCCCGGAGGAACCGACGTCGGATCTCGACGAGTTCAACGAGCGCGTTCTGGACACACTCGGCGAGCTTGCCGGATAGCTCAGAAGTGGGCCCACTCGACGGTCTGGGGCTGCCAGGTCGCGAGATCGCGCGCCGCTTCGTCGATGCGCGCGATCGAGGCCGGTCCGAGGACGACGGGCAACGAGCGCAAGTGCGCGGCGAGCGTGGCGTGCGTCAGGACCGTCACCATCCCGTCCGCCGGCTGCTCCTTGACGGTGAACCGCGCGCGGGCCCCGAGAACCGCGACCAGACCGCGCACGTCCACGTCGAACCGGGCCCCGGCCGACAGCAGCTTGGCCATCCGCTGCGCCTCGAGCCGGCTGTTGCGGACGTAGCGCTCGTTCTTGCGGTCGACCTTGACGAGGTCGCCGCATACCCACACCGCCGCGTCCGGGTGGTGCTTGATGTCGATGGTGAACACCCCGGCCGGCCCGATCGCCAGGTGGTCGATGGCGCTGCCGTTCCGCCCGGCCGGGATCGAGGGCAGGACCCGCCAGTCCGGGTCGAGGGCATCCAGGGGCCGGCCGGCCTCGACGTCGGCGTGGGAGTCAGCGCCGGTGTCGGAGTCGGTGCCGGCGTCGGTGTCGCGGGCCGGCGGCCGGTCGTCGGCCGGCGCGGCATGCCGGGGCCGGTACGTCTCGCTCCGGGCGGCGGCGGTCACCGGTGGCTGCAG
>DATAQD010000204.1:0-12121 GCA_036264855.1 Jatrophihabitans sp.
GAGGTCTGGGACTCCCCGAACTCGGCCGGCATCATCATCGACGCGCTGCGCGCGGCGAAGATCGCCAAGGACCGGGGCATCGGTGGCCCGATCCTCTCGGCGTCGTCGTACTTCATGAAGTCCCCACCGGTGCAGTACTTCGATGACGCCGCGCGCCAAGCCGTGCAGGACTTCATCGACGGCACCGTCGAGCGGTAAGCACGACCCCGCTGCCCCGCGAACGGCCGGCTTCCTACCGGGGCCGGCCGTTCGTGCGCCCGGCTCTGGACCTCGGGCCCACCCCGGCCTAGCGTGGCGCCACGCGGCAGGAGCCGTCGAGACGTTACGGGGAGGCGTTCATGACACAACCATCGGCCGCGGACAGCATCCGCAAGGCATCGGCGTTGGGAGCGCTCGGGTTCGGCGGCGTGGCGGTGGTCCTGCCGCGGCTGTTCACCGCGCTCTACGGGCTGACCAGCGACCCGAACGTCCGGACGCTGACCCGGCTGTGGGGCACGCGCACCGCGGCGCTCGGCGCGATCATCCTCAGCGCCGAACGGCCCGAGGACCAGCGCCAGCTGATGATGCTCGGGACGGCCATGAACGCCGCCGATGCCCTGGTCGCGATGACGGCCGGCGGCAACGTCTCCGCCCGCGGCCGCTTCCTCGGCGCCCTGACCTCGGGCGGCTTCGCCGCCGCGGGCGTGTACGCGCTGGCGACCTCGAAGTAGCCGCGCGAGCGGCGTCATTCGACGCGGTGCGCGCCCGGGCCAGCGGTGGCGACGAACGCGGTCGGGCTCGCGAAGCCGCGCGCGGCGAAGGCGGCCCGCACCGCAGCGGACGCGGCGTCGACCCGGCTCGCGGCCAACAGCCCGATCACGCACCCACCGAAGCCGCCGCCGGTCATCCGGGCGCCCAGCGCGCCGGAGGCCACCAGGGTCTGGGCGGCGACGTCGAGCTCGGGGATCGTGATCCGGTAGTCGTCGCGCATCGACAGGTGCGAGGCGTCGAGCAGCGCCCCCACTGCGGCCAGATCCCCGGCTCGTAGGGCCGCCACCACCTGCAGGACCCGCTCGTTCTCGGTGACGATGTGGCGGGTGTAGCGGCGTAATTCCTCGTCGTCCAGGCGGGCCAGCGCGGCCGCCAGGCCGTCCGGCTCCACGTCGCGCAGGGCCGTGACTCCGAGCAACTCGGCCGCTCGCCGGCATCCGTCCCGGCGCCGGCGGTACTCGCCGTCGGCATGGCGGTGGGGGGCTCGGGTGTCGATGACGAGCAGGTGGTGGTCGCCGAGGTCCAGCGGCACCTGCTCGGTGGCCAGTGAGCGCATGTCGCAGAACAGTGCGTGTCCGGCCCGGCCGTGCAAGGCGACGAGCTGGTCCATGCCCCCCGTCGGGGCGCCGACGAAATCGTTTTCGGCGCTGCGGGTCACGGCCAGCAGCTCGTCCGCGGGCAGGGCTAGTCCGAGGAGGTCGTCGACCGCGGTCGCGGTCGAGCAGACGAGCGCGGCCGACGAGGACAGCCCGGCGCCGATCGGAACGTCGCTGTCCACCGAGACGGCGAGGCCCGGCAGCACCTGGCCGCGCTGCCGCAGCGCCCACAGCACCCCGAGGACGTACCCGGCCCAGCCGCCCAGGCCAGGACGGAGGTCGTCGGCCGCGAGCGTCACCGCCTCGTCGGCGCGCTGGACGGACTCGACCCGCACCGACCCGTCCGGGCGCACTCGGGCCGTCGCCGTGCACCCCGCCGCGATGGCGAAGGGGAGGACGAAGCCCTCGTTGTAGTCGGTGTGTTCCCCGATCAGGTTCACCCGGCCGGGAGCTCGCCAACGGACAGCCACGACGCCCCTTCGACAGGTACGGTACTGGTGAGCTGTGTTATATCATGTTTGAATCTGTGGGAACTCGTTGCCACCGTCAGGGAGACCGCCCGTGCTCGCGCAACAACGCCAAGAGCGCATCCTGTCCGAGCTACGCCGCAGCGGCGCCGTGCGCGTCGCGGATCTGACCGAACTGCTCGGCGTCTCGGACATGACGATCCGCCGCGACCTCGAACAGCTGGCCGGCGAGGGCGTGGCCCGCAAGGTGCACGGCGGAGCCGTGCTGGCCGGCCAGGCCGCGTTCGAGCCGGGTTTCGCCGCGAAGAGCGAGCTGGCCCAGCCGGCGAAGCGGGCGATCGCCGAGCACGCCGCCGGCCTGATCCGGCCGGGAGCGGCGATCGCGCTGTCGGCCGGGACTACGACGTGGGCGATGGCCCATTACATCGCCTCGATCGCCGGGCTGACGGTGGTCACCAACTCCACCACCGTCGCGGATGCCATCACCGCCCTGGACGTCGGGAACCAGGTCACCGTCATCCTCACCGGCGGCGTGCGCACACCGAGCGCCGCCCTCGTCGGACCCGTCGCCGACCGGACGATCGCGAGCATGCACGTCGACCAACTGTTCCTCGGGGTGCACGGCATGGACCCGCGGTCGGGTTTCACCACTCCCAATCTGGCCGAGGCGACCACCAACCGGGTGCTCGTCGAGAGCGCCCGGGAGGTCGTCGTGCTCGCCGATTCCTCGAAATGGGGGGTCGTCGGACTGGCCGGGATCGGTCCGCTGGACATCGCGTCCACCGTCATCACCGACGACGGACTGCCCGACGACGCCCACGGGGCGCTGAGCGAGTTTGTCGAAAACGTCGTCAGGGTCCCGCAGTGACGGTCAGCTCCGAGACCCGGCTGGCCGATGGTCGGCAGCTCATCTATTACGACAACGCCGCGGGTCGGGACCGCTCGGCCGTGGATCAGCGCACCGACCTGCCGCCCGCCCACACCACCTCGCAGGTTCGCTGGAATCCCCTCTTCCGCGATTACGCGGCGATCGCCAGCCACCGGCAGGAGCGCACCTACAAGCCGCCGGCCGACCTCTGCCCACTGTGCCCCTCGCGCGAGGGCAAGCAGACCGAGATCCCGGCCTCCGACTACGAGGTCGCGGTGTTCGAGAACCGGTTCCCGTCATTCTCGCTGAATTCCGCCGAGCGGGTCCCGTTGATCGATACGCCACCGTTCCGGTCGGCGCCGGGCGCCGGGCGGTGCGAGGTCGTGTGCTTCACCAGCAGTCACGACCAGGCGTTCTCGCAGTTGTCCCCGGTCCACGCCCGGACGGTGGTCGACGCCTGGGCCGACCGAACGCGCGTGCTGTCGGACATCGACTCGATCGACTACGTCTTCTGCTTCGAGAACCGGGGCGAGGAGATCGGGGTGACGCTGAGCCACCCGCACGGCCAGATCTACGGTTACCCGTTCGTTCCGCCGCGCTTCTACAAGGTCGCCGAGGCGTTGTCGCATCACCGGGCCCGCACCGGCACCTGCTTGCAGTGCGACCTGCTGGCCGCCGAATGCGCCGACGGATCGCGGGTCGTGGCGGCGTCGCGGCACTGGGTCGCCTACGTCCCGTTCGCGGCCCGCTGGCCCTACGAGGTCCGGCTCGTCGCGCGTCGTCACCTGCCTGATCTGCCCGCCCTCGACGACGACGAGCGCGACGATCTCGCGCGCGTCTACCTCGACGTTCTGAAGGCCTTCGACGCCTTGTTCGACACGCCGACCCCCTACATCACCGGCTGGCAGCAGGCGCCGGTGCGCCAGAGCCGCGACGTCTGGCACCTGGGCGCCGAGATCTTCACGATCCGCCGGGCCCCCGGGAAGTTGAAGTACCTGGCCGGGTCCGAGTCCGGGGCGGCCGTCTGGGTCAACGACATCGCGCCCGAGACGGCGGCGGCCCGGCTGCGCGGGGAGGTGCCCGTCGGCTGACGGGGCCGGTCAGCGGGCGGACAAGTGGTAGACGACGACCTGTTCCGGGCGCAGCGTCGGCGCCCCGATACCGGCCCGCATCAGCAGGCGCCCCGGTGCCTCGAAGGCATCGATCGGCTTTCGGATCACCGGCCCGTGCCCGTCGAAATCCTCGCCGGGCATCGGCAGCCGGTGGACCCGGTACCGCGTCGCGGGATCAAGACCGGCGAACACGATCGGCGCGGATCCGTACTCCGAGCGGGTCTGCAGGCGGACGAAGTTGAACAAGGCCTCGGTGCGGTCCGGCGCGACGACGCCGTACAGGGCCGTCGTCGGGTCAGCCGGCCGGTCCACCCGCACGAGCTCGCCGGAGTGCACGAGCGGGCGCAGCGACTTCGCGAGGGCCACCCACCGCCGCAGCTGCTCGCGCTCGGATTCCGTCGTCGTCGTCAGATCCCATTCGAAGCCAGCATGACCGAACAGCGCGACGGCACAGCGCAGTGCGAGGTCGTGGGTGCGCCCGGTGGTGTGCGATCGGCGCGAGGCCACGTGCGCGCCGATCAGCTCGAGCGGCAGCAACGTCGAGACGCCGGCCACGATGCGCACCCGCTCGAGCGGGTCGATGCAGTCGCTCGGCCACACCCGGTCGGTGTGCTCCAGCACGCCGTAGTCGACCCGCGCACCACCCGAGGAGCAGGACTCGATCTCCAGGCCCGGATGGCGCGCCTTCAGTTCAGCCAGCAACTGGTAGAGCGCGCGCACCTGCTCGTGCAGGGCGGCGTGGCCGGCCCGCGGGCCGCCGCGATGCACCGGGTCGGCGGTGTCGCGGTTGTGGTCCCACTTCAGGAACGCGATGTCGTACTCGCCGATGAGCGTGGAGATGCGGTCCAGCAGGTACGCGTAGGCGTCCGGATGGGCGAGGTCGACGACGTGCTGGCCGCGCGACGGCGGCGGCATCCGCCCCGCGGTACCGAGCAGCCACTCCGGATGGTCACGGGCGAGCCCGGAGTCGGGGTTGGCCATCTCGGGCTCGACCCATAGGCCGAGATCCATGCCTCTCGACCGGACGTGCTCGGCGATGGGTCCCAGCCCGTCGGGCCACACCGCGGCCGAGACGTACCAGTCGCCGAGCCCGCTACGATCGGTGCGCCGCGAGCCGAACCACCCGTCGTCGATGACGAAGCGCTCGACGCCGATGTCGGCGGCGACGTCGGCGAGGGCGGCGAGCCGTTCGAAGGAGTGGTCGAAGTAGACCGCCTCCCACGTATTCAGCACGATCGGCCGGGGCCGGCGCGGATGCTGCCGGCGCCGCCGCAACATCGCGTGCAGCCGGGCCGAGGCGCCATCAACGCCGCGGTCGGACCACGCGCCGTAGACCCAGGGCGTCGTCAGCGACTGCCCGCTGCCGAGGAGCACCTCGCCGGCGCCCAGCACCTCGCCCGCGCCGACGACGACGACGCCGGTGTTGAGCCGCTGCGCCAGGTAGCGCTGGTCGCCCGACCAGCCGAGATGGACGCCCCAGACCTCGCCGGCGCGGTGGCCGAAGCCGGGCGAGCCCGCCATGAGCAGCAGCGGCGAATCCGGGCCGGTGCGGCCGCGGCGCTGTTCGCGCAGCCAGGTGCCCTGGCCGAGCGCGTGGCGCTGCGGCTGCATCTCGCCGGACCACCGCCCGCAGTAGTCCATGACCTCGACCGCGTGCTCCGACACGGGTAGGAGCGTGATCAGGTCATCGACGACGTAGCGCGCGTCGCCCGCGGGCGCCAGGTTGGTCAGCGTCTGCCGGTGCTTGAGGACACCGTCCGCGGTCAGCGTCAGTTCACCGTCGAGCCGCAACTGCGCGGCGGCATCCAACCCGACATAGCGCAGCGTGTCGCCGGCTTCCGACGACGTGGTGGCGGAGTCGAGCACGAACAGCGGCTGGCTCGCGCCGCCCCCGCGGTGTCCGGTCAGCCCGGGCCAGCCCGGCCAGCCCTGCGCCCTCGTGGGTGACAGCGTCACGGGCACGTCGGAGTTGTAGGTGGACTCCGTCGGTGGCTCGTAGCCGGCGCCGGGCAGGTTCGCGAAATCGTCGGCGCTCAGCTCGCCGAGGTCGGCGCCCCAGTGCAGGACCCGCGGCAGATGCGGCCCGCCGAGGTCGAGCGCGATCATCACCCCGGCCTGGCGCAGGGAAAGCCAACGGGCCGGGCTCATCCCTTGGTCGAGCCGAGCGACAGTCCGGCGATGAACTGCTTCTGGAGGAGGACGTAGACGACCAGCGTCGGGATCGCCGCCATGAGCGCCGCGGCCGAGATCATGTTCTGGTTCGTCACGAACTGCCCCTGCAGGTTCGCAAGGGCCGATGTGATCGGGCGCTTGTTCCCGGTCGAGATCAGCGTGATCGCCCAGAAGAAGTCGTTGTAGATCCACGTCGTCAACAGCGTCGCGAGGGCGGCGAGCGCCGGGCGGCACAGCGGCAGGGTGAGCCGCCAGTACCTCGTCCACACGCTGGCGCCGTCGACGATCGCCGCCTCGTCGATCTCGGTCGGAATCGTCTTCATGTAGTTGCTGAGGACGAAGACGCAGAAGCCCAGCTGGAAGGAGATGTTGATGACGATCAGCCCGGCGTAGGAGTTGTAGAGCAACCCGCTGCTGCTCAGCAAGTGCGGCAGGTGAATGGCCAGGTACATGCGGTAGAGCGGGGTGATCAGGACCTGCTGCGGGAGCAGGTTGCCGGCCGTGAACAGGATCAGCAGCGCGATGTTGAACCGGAAACTCAAGCGAGCGACGACGAACGCGACCGCCGATGCCAGGGCCAGCGTGATGATGACGGCCGGCACCGTGATGCGCACCGAGTTCAAGAAGAACCGCCACATGTCCGACTGGTTCCACGCATTGACGAAGTTCTGCAGGGTCAGGTGGTGCGCGATCGACACGTAGCCGAGCCGGTTCGTCTCGGACTCGGGCCGCAGGGCCACGTACAGCGCGAACACGATGGGCGTGATCCACAACAGCGTCGCAGCGATCATGAGTACCTGGGCAGCCACCCGGCCGACCCCGGACCGGCGGCGGGGCCGGGCTGGCAGGGGTCGCGATGTGCCCTCCAGCACGGCCGCCGTGCTGATCGCCATTTACCGTTCCTCCTTGCGGAAGGCTTGGTAGAGAAAGATCGTGATGGGCACCAAGGAGATCACCAGCAGCACCACGCCGAGCGTCGAGCCGTAGCCGATGCGCAGCGTCTCACCGACGATGTTCTGGGTGACCAACACCGAGAGCAGTTCCAGGCCGCGCAGCGCATTGCCCTTGCTCGTGATGTAAACCAGATCGAACGCGCGCAGCGACTCGATCACGGTCACGACCAGGATCACGATATTGATCGGCCGCATCGTCGGGAACACGACCCGCCAGAATGTCTGCCACGAGTTGGCGCCGTCGATGACGGCCGCCTCTCGCAACGCCGGGTCGACCGCCTTGAGCCCGGCGAGGTACAACACCATGACGTATCCCGCCTGCCGCCACGTCGCCTCGACCAGAACCGCCCATAGGTTCAGGTGCGGGTTGCCCAGCCAGTCGATCAGGTTGTTGTTGCCGTTGCGTCCGATCACGGTGTTGATCAAGCCGTAGTTGGACGAGTACATGAATTCCCAGATGATCCCGATGAGCGCGAGCGAGAGCATCACGGGCAGGAACAGCACGCTCTGATAGATACGGCTGCCGCGGATCCCGCGGTCGAGGATCACGGCGAAGAGCATTCCGAGCGGCGCCGCGACGAACATGAAGACCAGCAGCCAGATCGCATTGTGCCGAACGGCCGGCCAGAAGTCGGGGTCGGTGGTGAGCGCGTAGTGGTAGTTCTGCACGCCGTAGAGGCATCCGGGTTGCGGGATGCCCGGGAGCGTGCCCTTGGTCGAGCAGGCGTTGAGATGGACGCTGCCGACACCCGTCCACTTGGTGAACGACAGGAACACCGACGCCAGCGCCGGGAACCACACGAACGCCAGGTCCAGAAGCAGCGGGATGCCGACCATCAGCGCGACGACGATCCTGTCGCGCCGCGTCAGGACGCGAAGACGCCGTCGGCGGCGGCGTTTCGGCGCCGCCGGCGGGACCGAGGCGTGAGCAGACGAGACCATCAGCTCACGAGAAGATCGTCTTGGCCTGGTTCTCAGCACTGTTCTGTATCGAGGCGATGTTGGACTTGCTCGGGTCATCGATGAAGCTCTGGATCGCCTTGATCATCGCGGTCGCCATGTCCGGCACGGTATCGCGGTCCATGAACTGGGCCACGTTCTTGCACTTGCCGATCTCGGTGACGGCCTTCTTCTGGATGGCGTTGTAGGTCGGAGCGACCAGTCCGTTCGCCAGCCCGGTGTCCCACGCGTCGGTCTTGAGGAAGGTCTCCTCCGCCTCCCCGGTGCCGATGTACTTGAGCACGGCCTTGGCGCCGTCGGGGTTCTTCGCGTTCTTCGGCAGGATGAAGCCGTCGGTCGGTGCGTCCATGTAGTCCGTGCCGAACTGCGGGTTGATGATCGGGTACACGAAGAAGTCCAGGTCCGCCAGGTTGGCCTTGGAGTAGTTCGCCGCGACCTGGTTCGAGCCCTGGAACATCATCCCGGCCTTCTTGTTCTCCAGGGCCTTGGCGGCGTCCTCCCAGATGCGGCCGGTGGCACCGCGCTGGCAGTACGGCAGGATCTCGGCCCACTGGTTGAAGACGTCGGTCACGCCCTTATCGGTCCACGGCACCTCGTGCTTCATGAGCTTGATGTGGTAGTCGTAGCCGTTGAGCCGCATGTTGATGATGTCGAACGTGCCCAACGCTGGCCAGCCGTCCTTGTCGGCGAACGCCAGCGGGACCATGCCGTCCTTCTGCATCTGCTTGGCGAGCGCGACGAATTCGTCCCAGGTAGTCGGGACGCTGTAGCCCTTACTCGAGAAGGTGCTCTTGTTGTAGAACACCACCCACGGGTAGTTGTAGATCGGCACGAAGTAGTACTTGCCATCGATGCCCTTCGACAAGCTCTTCGCGGCCTCGTTGAAGTTGCTGCCGATGGCGTCCCACACGTCGTCCACCGGGCTCAGCAGACCCTGCGCGGCGAAGAACTGCATGCGATAGCCGGCGAACCAGGTCGCCAGGTCGTCGGGCGTGCCCTGCAGGTAGCTGCTGATGTTGTTCTGGAACGTGTTGTGGTCCGTGGTGTTGATGGTGATCTTGGTACCGGTCTTGGCCGTCGCCGCCGTGCACAGCGACGCGAACGCGGACTTCGGGGCCGCGTCGGAGTAGTTCGACCCGAACGTGATGCTGCCGCCAGCCTGGGCGTTGCCGCCGGATGATGACGAGGACGACGACGAGCCACCCGTCTTCTTGGCGCTCGTGCTGCAGGCCGCCAGCACCGAGGCCGGCGCGAGGGCGAGTCCGGCGCCCGCGGCCAGGCTCTTGAGCACCGAGCGCCGACTCGGCGCGGTTACGGGGTGAGGGTTCCCGACCGGGGCGGTGGGCCCGGAATCCGACATGGTGCCTCCAGTGGCGTGAGCGCTATAAAACGGGTTCCAACGTGATCGATCACAATCACCCATAGCAAAGCTCCGGGCCGCAGGAATGTCAAGCATTTGAGCTCGGCCTCGGCCTGATACACGTGGGCTGCGCGTGGGCCCATTCTCGGCCGAAGTCGGGCAAAGGGCCCCGTCGATCGCTTCCGTTTGCGGCGCTCAACAAGACGCAACAAAACGGCACAGCAGCAGTCCGGTCGGCTCGGCTCAGTTCAACGACGGGTCCGCAGGGAAGGTCGAAAGCAGCGAGAGCGGCGGAGGCTGGCGGC
Organism: Jatrophihabitans sp.; assembly: GCA_036264855.1. GTDB lineage: Bacteria > Actinomycetota > Actinomycetes > Mycobacteriales > Jatrophihabitantaceae > Jatrophihabitans. The sequence continues at coordinate 9,544 of DATAQD010000204.1, forward strand.
GCAGCACGACTTGCCACATGGTGCGGGGGTCGGCACTGAACAGGTCTTCCGGCCCCCCGGCGAGCACCCACCACGCGCCTTCGGCCCGCTCGGCGTCCAGCTGCCCGGGCGACCAGCCGGCGTGGCCGGCGAAGACCCGCAAGCGCCGGGCGATGGGCGCGATCACGGCGACGTCACCGTCCAAGTCGATCGTCGAGACGCCGTCGACGACCTCGCGGATCCCGGGCATGCCCGACTCCAACTGGCCGAGGCACAGCGCGCCATCGGGTTGAACCGGCCCGCCCCCGAACACGACCGCCGGACCGCTGACCGCGTCGTGCCAGTCCGGTAACACCTGCCCGACCGGCGTGTGACTCGGCCGGTTCAGGATGACCCCGACCGTCCCGCCACCGTCGTGTTCGAGCAGGTAGACGACGGTCCGCGCGAAGTTCGGGTCGCCCAGCAGGGGCGTGGCGACGAGCAGGCGACCCGCAGCCGGCTCGAGCCCGTACACCGATCCCCAGTCCGCCGACACCACGTTGCTTATCTTGGCCCCCCGCCGCCGCTGCGGCCATACGACCGGCACGCCATCGCGCCAGTAGCCTCGGCGGGGTGGCGCGCCGCAGACACCTGCTCGTCGCGCTGACCGACCCGGATTTCCGCCGCCTGTTCGGGGTGCGCCTCGCCAGCCAGTTCGGCGACGGCGTGTTCCAGGCGAGTCTTGCCGGGGCCGTGCTGTTCAACCCGCAGCGGCAGGCGAACGCCGCCGACGTGGCGGCCGGCTTCGCCGTGCTGCTGCTCCCGTACTCGCTCGTCGGACCGTTCGCCGGCGTCCTGCTGGACCGGTGGTGGCGCCAGCGCATCCTCACCTTCGCCAATCTCGCCCGGGCGGCGGGCGTGGTCGGCTTCGCCGCCGAGGTGACCGCCGGCGTCCAGGGCGTGGCGTTCTACGCCTCCGCGCTCGTCATCGTCTCGCTCAGTCGGTTCGTGCTGTCCGCGCTCAGCGCGTCCCTACCCCGGGTCATCCCGGCGACCGAACTGGTCACGGCCAACGCGCTGTCGGGAACCGCCGGGACGCTGGTCACCGTGGCCGGTGGCGGCGCCGCGATCGGCGTGCGGATGCTGCTTGGCGACACCGACGGTGATTACGGGGCGATCGCAGCCGCCTCGGCGCTGCCCTACATCGTCGGGGCGTTGTTCGCCATCGGGTTCGCGCGCGCCGCTCTCGGACCGTCCGAGGACGAGCGCCGCGGCCGGGAGTCGGTGGCTGCCGTGCTGCGCGGCCTGGTCGCCGGTGCCCGGCACGTCCGCGCAACGCCGCAGGTCCGCAACGCGCTGGCGGCCATCGGCGGGCACCGGCTGTGCTACGGCGTCTCAACGGTGTGCACCTTGCTGCTGTATCGCAACTACTTCCACGACGAGGGGTTCTTCCGGGCCGGGCTCGCCGGCCTGACTCAGGTGGTCGTGGCCCTGGCCATCGGCGGGGCGCTGGCCGCGGCGTTCACCCCGGTGGCCTTCCGGCGATTCGGGCCGGTCGAGTGGTCGGCCGGACTCATCGCCTGCGCGGCGGTCATCGAGGTGGCGCTGGGCCTGCCGTACTCCATGCCGCTGCTGCTCCCGGCGGCGCTGCTGCTGGGATTCGTCGCGCAGGCGGTGAAGATCAGTGTGGACACCCTGATCCAGCAGCAGATCGAGGACGACTTCCGGGGCCGGGTCTTCGCGCTCTACGACACGCTGTTCAACGCCACGCTGGTCATCGCCGCGGCCCTGACCGCCTGGATCCTGCCCGAGGACGGCTACTCGCCCGCGTCGGTCGTGGTGATCGGGCTCGGCTACGCGCTGACCGCCGCGGGCTACGCCCGCACCCTGGTCAGGAGTTCTGCGCGAACCACGTCGTGAGTTCGGCGACGGCCCGGTCGTGGCCGAGCGGCCCGTGCTCCATCCGCAGCTCCAACAGGTGCTTGTACGCCTTCCCCACCAGGGGGCCGGGAGGGATGCCCAGGATCTGCATGATCGCGTTGCCGTCGAGATCGGGCCGGATCCGGTCCAGCTCCTCCTGCGCCTGCAGGGCGGCGATCCGCTCCTCGAGGGTGTCGTAGGCGGCCGACAGCGCCGCCGCCTTGCGCTTGTTGCGGGTGGTGCAGTCGGACCGGACGAGCTTGTGCAGGCGGGGCAGGAGCGGCCCGGCGTCGACGAAGTAGCGGCGCACCGCCGAGTCGGTCCATTCGCCGTCGCGGTAGCCGTAGAAACGCAGGTGCAGGAAGACGAGCTGGGTCACGTCATCGACGAGATCCTTCGAGTAGCGCAGCGCCTTCAACCGCTTGCGCGCCATCCGGGCCCCGACGACCTCATGGTGGTGGAACGTGACGCGCCCGCCGGGCAGGAACTCCCGGGTCGCCGGCTTGCCGATGTCGTGTAGCACGGCGGCCCAGCGCAGGACGAGGTCGGGGCCCTCGGTCTCGAGATCGATGGCCTGGGCGAGAACCTGCAGGGTGTGCGCGTAGACGTCCTTGTGCTGGCCGTGCTCGTCGGCGGCCATCCGCAGTGCCGGCAGCTCGGGCAGGACCACCTCGGCGAGTCCGGTCTCGACCATGACGTC
>DATAQD010000217.1:0-15528 GCA_036264855.1 Jatrophihabitans sp.
ATCGGCCGCTTGATCGTGTCGACGACGCGGTCCGACGTGCGATTGATCAGGCGGACCACCCACGGCTCACGGATCCCGCGACGGATGAGCATCCGGCCGAATACGGCGGCCAGGATCGCGACGGCGACGAGTACCCCGACGACCCAGAGCGCGAGTGTGAGCGTGCTGTGTGGCGCAGCGGCGGGCATGGCCAGATCCTGCCCGAAATCGCCACGCCCCGGTTCGGCTACCCGGACCGGCGCCGTCCGGACGACCCCCGGCGACTGGGCCATCTGACGGCGAAGCCGACGACCGCGACGCCGACCAATGCCACGGCCAGGAGCAGACCCAACGTCCGCCCGTTGCCGGACAACCCTCCGGACTTCGACGGGTCGGTGGGTGACGCCGGGACACGGGGCGGGGGCGCGGACGTCGGCGCGCGCTGGCCCAGCGGTACCGCGTAGACGGCGCTGTGGATTCCTTCGGAGTCGACGAGCAGCCGTCGCCCGTCGAAATCGATGCCCTCCCCCAGCTCCTGGTCGGGCAGGGCGATCACGGTCGCCTTGCCCTTCAGCGCTTCGGCGACGTTGGCGTGTTTCATGCGCCAGACGTGGGCGTCGGAGTAGCTGCGGGCCGTGAACAGCGACCCGTCGCGGGAAATGGCCGCGGCGGTGACCGGAAGCCCGCCCGCCGCCCCGAAGGGGTTCCTCGTCCTGGTGGGGCCGAACCTGACCGAGGCGATGCGGTGCAGCACCTGCACCCGGGCCGGGTCGGCGTGCGGCGGCAGCCGGTACACGGTCGCGTCGCCGGCGTAGGACTTCGTGACGATGTAGCCGACTCCGCTGGGGCTGACCGCAAGCGCCTCAGCGTTGACGGGTCCGCCGGGGTAGCGCAGGCGCCAGACGTCGGCGCGCTCGGATCGGATCGTGAGGCCGCGAGCCGAGGCGCGCAGCTTCGGCTCGTCGACGCGGTAGACCCGGACCTCGTCGCGCACCGCGTCGTTGTCGCCGATGTCGGCGAGCCAGACCGATGGCGTGCCCCGGGCGTCGCGGGCGACGGCGATGTCCTCCCAGTCGACGTTGGTGGCCCCGGTGACCCGGACCGTAGCCACGGTGGCGCCGGTGCGCGGGTCGAGGGCGAAGAACCGGTTCGTGTCGCCGCTGTCGTTGTGGACGTAGACGACCCCGGGCGAGGCGAGCCCGGTGGCGATGCCACTGGCCTCGGCGATCCGCGGGTCGGCAATCCGGAAGAGCACGCGGGCCGGCGCGGCGGCCGCAGCCTTGGCCGCGGCGGGCGCGGTAGCGGGCGCGGCCTCGGCCGCGGTCGGGGCCAGCATCAGGGAGACCAGGCACGTGGCGAGGGCAGCGCGCCGCGCGCCGGATCTCGGCCGGCCGGTCAGCGGATCCGCGTCGCGATGACGCCGGCCAGGACCGTTGCGCCGTCCTCGAACACGGCTCCGGGCAGATCGCTGCCGAACCGCCGCTTCAGCACCGCTCGGTACCGCCCACCCGCGAGTGTCCACCCGGCTGCGGTTGCCGCACCGATCAGCACGGCGGGACGGCGCTGGTCCCCGGACCGGCTCGCCAACACCCCGGCCGCCACCGCACCCAGCGCGACGCGCGACGTCAGTGAGGACGGCGAGGTGCGGGGTGGTGTGATGGGCAGCTTGTCGCTGACGAGCTCCAGCAGGGCCGAGGACCGCAGCGACTTGCGGATCCGGGGCCGGTGCAGGACTGCGTCGACCCGGCCGGGGCCCGGCACCGTCAGCGCACACGCGGTGATCGCACTCAACGAGCGGGCGCCGCTGCCGAACCCGACCAGGGCGGCGCGCACGACGGGCGAGGACACACGCATGGGGCCATGCCTACCAGAAGCGCGGCGCCAGCGATCGTTCAGCCGCCGACGCCCAGCCGATCGAGCAGGATCTGCTTGACCGCCGCCGCATCCGCCTGACCTCGGGTCGCCGTCATGACGGCCCCGACCAGGGCCCCGACGGCGGGCAGCTTGCCGCCGCGGACCTTGTCGGCGATGTCCGGGTTCGCGGCGATGGCCTCGTCGGCGGCCTGCTCGAGCGCGGCGGTGTCGGACACGACCTTCAGCCCGCGCTCGGCGACCACCGCGTCGACGTCCGAGCCGGTCTCGAGGACCCCGTCCACAGCCTGCCGGGCGAGCGCCACCGACAGCACGCCGGACGCCACGAGCTCGATCACCCTCGCCACCTGCTGGGGCGTGATGGGCAGGTCCGACGGCTCCACGCCGCGCTCGTTGGCCTTCTGCGCCAGATAGCCCAGCCACCAGTTGCGCGCCTCCCCGACCGGGGCCCCCGCAAACGTCGTGACGCCGACGAGGTCGACCACCCCCGCATTCGACATCTGCGCAAGGTCTTCGGCCGAGACGCCCATCTCGTCCCGCAAGCGGACCCGCCGGGCCGCCGGCAGTTCGGGCAAGGCCACCCGCAGCGACTCGACCCAGTCCGGGTCGGGCGCGATGGGCACGAGGTCCGGCTCCGGGAAGTACCGGTAGTCGGTGGCTTCCTCCTTGCTGCGTCCGCGCCGGGTGTCGCCCGTCGTCTCCTGGAAGTGTCGCGTCTCCTGGGTGACCCGGCCACCGCCGTCGAGGACCTCGGCCTGCCGCAGGATCTCCGAGCGGACGGCGCGCTCGACGCTGCGCAGCGAGTTCACGTTCTTGGTCTCGGTCCGGGTACCCCACTCGGCGCCCGGCAGGTTCAGCGAGGTGTTGACGTCGCAGCGCAGCGATCCCTGCTCCATCCGGACATCGCTCACCCCGAGCGTGCGCAGGATGTTGCGCAGTTCGGTGACGTACGCCTTCGCCACCTCGGGGGCCAGCGCTCCCGTGCCGGGCACCGGCTTGGTGACGATCTCGACCAGCGGGATGCCGGCCCGGTTGTAGTCGACCAGCGAGTAGTCCGCGCCGTGAATGCGTCCGGACGTGCCGACGTGGGTGTTCTTGCCGGTGTCCTCCTCCAGGTGCACGCGCTCGATGCCGACACGCACCGTGCTGCCCTCGACCTCGACGTCGAGATAGCCCTCGACGCACAGCGGCTCGTCGTACTGCGACGTCTGGAAGTTCTTCGGCATGTCCGGGTAGAAGTAGTTCTTGCGCGCGAAGCGACACCACTCGGCGATCGAGCAGTTCAGCGCCAGGCCGATCTGGATCGTCGACTCGATGGCCTTCTCGTTCGCCACCGGCAGAGCCCCGGGCAGCCCCAGGCAGACGGCGCAGGTGTGCGTGTTCGGGTCGGCCCCGAACTCGGTCGAGCAGCCGCAGAACATCTTCGACGCGGTCCCCAGCTCGACGTGCGTCTCCAGTCCGATCACCGGCTCGTACCGGGCAATCACGTCCGCATAGTTCACGGCTTTGCACCTTTCAGCGCCACAGATCGGGCCGATTTGGGGACCTCAAAGGTGCAAAGCGCGGTCATGAGAGCTCCGGGATGGACGCGAGCACGGCGCCGCTGGGCGAGGCGGCCATCGCCGCCTCGAACGCCGCGGCCACCCGATAACAGCGATCATCGGCCATCGCCGGCGCCATGATCTGCAACCCCACCGGCAGCCCTTCCGCCAGCCCGCACGGGACCGAGATCGCCGGCGTCCCGGCCAGCGACGCCGGGAGCGTGCACAGGTCGTTGACGTACATCGCCATCGGATCGTCGATGCGCTCGCCGATTCCGAACGCGACGAACGGCGAGGTCGGTGACACGAGGACGTCGGCCCGCGCGAACGCCGCTTCGAAGTCGCGGGCGATCAACGTGCGGACCTTCTGCGCCTGCCCGTAGTAGGCGTCGTAGTACCCGGACGAGAGCGCGTACGTCCCGATGATGACGCGGCGCTTGACCTCCGCGCCGAAACCGGCCTCGCGGGTGATCGACATGACGTCCTCGAGCGAGTTCGCGCCGTCGTCGCCGACCCGCAGGCCGTAGCGCACACCATCGAAGCGGGCCAGGTTGGACGAGCACTCGCTCGGGGCGATCAGGTAGTAGGCGGCGAGCGCGTAATCGAAGTTCGGGCAGCTGACCTCGACGATCTCGGCACCCAGCCCTCGCAGCGTCTCGACCGCGGCTTGGAAGGACGCGACGACGCCCGCCTGGTAGCCCTCGCCGCCGAGTTCGCGCACGACCCCGACCCGGACGCCGGCGAGGCTGGTGAGCTGCGCCCCCTCGCGGGCGGCGGCCACGACAGGGGCGGCCGGCGCGTCGATGGACGTCGAGTCGCACGGATCGTGCCCGGCCATCACCTCGTGCAGGAGCGCGGCATCCAGGACGGTGCGCCCGAACGGGCCGGCCTGGTCGAGCGAGGACGAGAACGCGATCAAGCCGTAGCGCGACACCGCACCGTACGTGGGCTTGTGCCCGACGATGCCCGTAACCGCGGCCGGCTGCCGGATCGAGCCGCCGGTGTCGGTGCCGATCGCGAGCGGCGCTTCGTAGGCGGCGACGGCGGCCGACGAACCGCCCGACGAACCGCCCGGAATCCGGCCGAGGTCCCACGGGTTGCGGGTCGGCCCGTACGCCGAGTTCTCAGTCGAGCTACCCATCGCGAACTCGTCCATGTTGGTCTTGCCGAGCATGACGATCCCGGCGTCCTTGATCCGACGGGTGATCGTCGCGTCGTACGGCGGGCGCCAGCCCTCGAGGATTCTCGACCCGGCCGTCGTCGGCAGATCCTTGGTGACGACGACATCCTTCATCGCCAGAGGCACGCCGGCGAGCGGGCCGAGTACGGTCCCGGCGGCGCGAGCGGTGTCCACCGCCTTGGCCGCGTCGAGCGCGCCGGTCGTGTCGACGTGCAGGAACGCGTGCACCGACTGGTCCACCGCCGCGATCCGGTCCAGGTGCGCCTGCGCCACCTCGACGGCCGCGACCTCACCGCCGGCAATCAGGGCGGCGATCTCGGCGGCCGTCATCCGCGTGAGGTCAGCGCTCATCGCTGCGCTCCTCCGCCGGGGCGGATCCCAGTCCCGACCGCTCATCGCGTTCGTGGTGGCAAGCGTTCATCACTACGCGTCTTCCGCGAGGATGCGGGGGACCCGGAACTTCTCTTCCTCGACCGCAGGCGCGCAGGCCAGCACGGCCTCGCGGGGCAGGGACGGCACGATCTCGTCGGCCCGGTAGACGTTGGTCATCGGCACCGCGTGCGAGGTCGGCGGGATGTCGTCGGCCGCGACCTCGCCGACGCGCGCGACGGCGCCGAGGATCACATCCAGCTGGCCGGCGAAGACGTCGAGCTCCTCGTCGGTAACGGCAAGGCGGGCGAGGCGGGCCAGATGGGCGACGTCGGCCCGGCTGAGCCGGGCGGCGGGCTCGTCGACCCCAGGTCCTGGGGACGGTTCGGTTGCGTCGGGCACGACCCCGGAGTCTACGGATGCCAGAACGCGCCTCGCATCGCCATCGTCCGGAGCACCGCTCCCCGGCCGGCCCGCGTAACGAGTGCGACACGTCGGTGCGGCAGGCTGTGGACGTGTCCTACCTGTTGCGGCTGGTGCTGCCCGACCGGCCCGGAGCCCTCGGCGCCGTAGCGACCGCCCTAGGCACGGTGGGCGCGGACATCCTCAGCGTGGACGTCATCGAGCGCTCCCCCGGCAGCGCGACGGACGATTTCGTGGTCGAGCTGCCGCCGGACAAGCTCGCCGATTCGCTGGTGTCGGCCGCGGCGACCGTCCCCGGCGTGCAGGTCGAGTCGATCCGTCCCTACGCCGGTCAGATCGATCCACACCGCGAGCTCGCGCTGCTCGACAGCCTCGGTCAGTCACCGGAGTCCTCCTTGCCCCTCCTCGCGCACGGTGTGGCCCGGGTGTTCCGCGCCGGCTGGGCGCTGGTCCTCGGACCGCCGGTGCTGGGTCACGCCCACGTGCTCGCGCGCGGGGGCGCCGCCCCGGAACTCGATTCGCTGCCCACGCCGTGGTGGCCGCCGGCCCCGACCCGCCCGCTGGACTGCACGGCCGACTGGGCGCCGACCGACTGGGGCCAGCTGGGCACCGAGCTGGCCGTCACCGCCCTCGGCGACGCCGCGCTGCTGATCGGGCGTCCGGCCTTGCGGTGGCTGCCCTCTGAGCTGGTGCGGTTGCAGCACCTCGCGGCCATTGCGGCGACCGTCACACCGGTTCAATCCGACGCCACCACCTGAGGCACTTAGGCTCGCGTCCATGCCGAAATGGACCGAGGCCGACATCCCTGACCAGTCGGGTCGCACCGTCGTCGTCACCGGCGCGAACAGCGGTCTCGGCGCGGCCACCGCCCGGGCGCTCGCCGCCCACGGCGCGACGGTCGTCCTGGCCTGCCGCGACACCGCGAAGGGTGCGGCCGCGGCCGCCACGATGACCGGCGCCCTCTCGGTGCGGGCCCTTGACCTGGCCGACCTGGCCTCGGTGCGCGCGTTCGCGAAAGAGACGGGAACCGTCGACGTCCTCATCAACAACGCCGGCGTCATGGCGGTCCCGCACAAGCGCACAGCCGACGGGTTCGAGATGCAGCTCGGCACGAACTTCCTCGGCCACTTCGCGCTCACCGGACTGCTGCTGCCCAGGATCACCGAGCGGGTCGTGACGCTGTCCAGCGGCGTCCACAAGATCGGCAAGATCGACCTCGGCGACCTCAACTTCGACAGGCGCAGGTACCGACCGTGGGCGTCGTACGCCCAGTCCAAGCTGGCCGACCTGATGTTCGCCTACGAACTGCAGCGGCGGTTGGCAAACCACGGTTCGAGGGTCCGGTCAGTGGCGGCCCACCCGGGCTACGCGGCCACCGAGCTGCAGGGCCACACCGAGTCGCTGATGGACCGGGTGATGGCGCTCGGCAACCGGGTAGTGGCTCAGAGTGCCGCCATGGGCGCGCTGCCGACGCTCTACGCGGCGACAATGCCGGAGGTGTCAGGCGGGGACTATTACGGCCCGGACGGCATCGGGGAACTGCGCGGACACCCTCACCGGGTGGGCTCGTCCAAGGCGTCGAAGGACACCGGCGTGGCGACGAAGTTGTGGGATCGGGCGGCCGAGCTGACCGGCGTCACCTTCCTCTGAAACCGGACGGCGTGCGCCCCTGACGGCGACACCGGTTCCTCACGTTCGCGCGGTCGCGCACGGCGGCGCGCCCACTGTTCGCGGCCCCACGCGATCGCCCGGTCGGCCCAGCGCTGCGTCGTCGGCATGACGGTAGGCAGTGCGAGCAAGATCAGCCCACCCGCGATCCAACCGCCGAGGACGTCGCTGAACCAGTGCGTGTCGAGGTAGACGGTGCCGAGCCCGACCGTGACCGACAGGAACGCGGCGGCGGTGATGGCGAGCTTGCGGTGGTTGATCGCGATCCACGCAATCAGGCCGTACAGCACCACGGTGTTCGATACGTGGCCGGAGGGGTAGATGTTGCCTCCGGCGAAGACGTCGTGTGCCTGCTGGGTACTCCGCGGCCCGATCCGGCCGGTGGCGATCTTGACGATGCCGACGCCGACGTTCAACAGCACCAGCGCCGTGCCGAGCAGCACCAGCGGCTGGATGGACCGTCGGCGCCAGGCGACCCACACGAAGTAGGGAAGGAAGGCAAAGGTGGCCGGACCGCGCTGGCCGAACATGACGTAGTCCAGGATCGGCCGCTTCCACTCCGGATAGCGATGCCGCAGGTCGAGCTTGACAAGATCGGTGTCGAGGCTGAGGATCGGCGACCGGAAGATCACCCCGAGCGTGACCAGGACGAAGGCCGCGAACAAGATCCAGAACGTGATGGCTCGCCAGGAGAATCGGCGGGGCGCCGCGGGGAGGGACGTTAACGCAGACCTCCGGCCCGTGCGCAGCGCCATGACCGGAAATCCCACCCTTACCTTTTTTCCATATCGACCTGTGAAATACCCGCGGATTAGGCCCAATCGGCCCGTTCTTGTGCGCCAGAACACGTATCTGCGGGCGCCTATCGCGATTTCGGCCCGTTCGCCAACAGCGCGCGAAATCCGTCCTCGTCGAGTATCGGCACGCCGAGTTGCTCGGCCTTCTCGGCCTTACTGCCGGCGTTCTCACCGACGACGACGTAATCTGTCTTCTTCGATACCGAACCTGCTGCCTTGCCCCCCCGCGACAGGATCGCCTCCTTGGCCTCGTCCCGGGAGAACCCGGTGAGGGAGCCGGTGACGACGAGCGTCAGGCCGGCGAGAGTCTTCGGGGTTGACTCGTCGACGTCGTCGGCCATCCGCACACCGGCCGCCGCCCACTTGTCGACGATCGCCACGTGCCAGTCGATGCTGAACCACTCGACCACGGCCTCGGCGATCACCCGGCCCACCCCCTCGGCGTCGGCGAGTTCGTCGACGGACGCGGCGCGGATTGCGTCGAGCGTGCCGAAATGACCGGCCAGCGCCCGGGCGGCGGTCGGTCCGACGTGGCGGATCGACAGCGCGACGATCACCCGCCACAGCGGCCGGGTGCGAGCCTGCGCGAGGTTCGCCACGAGCTTCTCGCCGTTGGCGGAGAGGACCCGGGAGTCGCGCACCGCCTCGGGCGGATCGGTCTTCTTGGCCGCCCGCGTGTACAGGGGCACGCCGGCGAGCAGGGCGCGGGCAGACGAGTCGTCGCCCTCGAGATCCGGAGCGAGCGCGAACAGGTCGCCCTCATCGGCGATGACGCCGGCCTCGAGCAACGCGACGGCCCCCTCGTAACCGAGCGCCTCGATGTCCAGGGCGGACCGGGACGCCAGGCTGAACAGCCGCTCTCGCAGCTGGGCGGGACAGGAGCGAGCGTTCGGGCACCGGATGTCCTTGTCGCCCTCCTTCTCCGGGGCAAGCGCGGTGCCGCAGGCCGGGCACTCGGTGGGCATGACGAACGGCCGCTCGCTGCCGTCGCGCAGCGCGACCACGGGGCCGACGATCTCGGGGATGACGTCGCCGGCCTTGCGGAGCACGACCGTGTCGCCGATCAGCACGCCCTTGCGTTCGACCTCCCACTGGTTGTGCAAGGTCGCCTGCTCGACCGTCGAGCCCGCGACCTTGACCGGTTCCATGACGCCGTAGGGCGTCACGCGGCCGGTGCGCCCGACGTTGACGCGGATCTCGAGCAACTTGGTGTTGACCTCCTCGGGCGGGTACTTGAAGGCGATGGCCCAGCGCGGCGCCCGGCTGGTCGAGCCGAGCCGGCGCTGCAGCGAAAGGTCGTCAACCTTCACAACGACGCCGTCGATCTCGTGCTCGACGTCGTGGCGGTGAACGGCGTAGTGGTCGATGAATTCCTGCACGCCGCCGAGGTCACCGACGACCCTGGCCCGGTCGGAGGTCGGGAGTCCCCATGCCGACAGATGCTCGTACCAGCCCGACTGGGTGTCGACTTTCGGTCCGCCCTGGACCCGGCCGACGCCGTGCACCACCATCGCCAGGTGCCGGCTCGCGGTGACCCGCGGGTCCTTCTGCCGCAGCGAACCCGCCGCGGTGTTGCGCGGATTGGCGAACGGGGCCTTACCGGCCGCCACCAGCGAGGCGTTGAGCTCCTCGAAGCGGGCCACCGGGAAGAACACCTCGCCGCGGACCTCGAGCACGTTGGGGACGTCGTCGCCCGTGAGCCGATCGGGCACGTTGTCGATGGAGCGGATATTGGGCGTGACGTCCTCGCCGGTGCGCCCGTCACCGCGCGTCAACCCCCGCACCAAGCGTCCGTCTTCGTAGAGCAGGTTGACCGCCAGTCCGTCGACCTTGAGCTCGCACAGGTAGCCGGGGGCGGCGCCGGCATCACGCTCGACCCGCTGCGCCCATGCGATCACGTCCTCGGGCGAGAACGCGTTGTCGAGGCTGAGCATCCGCTCGAGGTGATTGACGGCCGTGAACAGGGTCGAGTACGTGCCCGCGACCCGCTGAGTCGGCGAGGCCGGCGTGCGCAGGTCAGGGAACTGGTCCTCGAGATCCTGCAGGCGCCGCATCAGGGAGTCGTAGTCGGCGTCACTGGCGGTCGGTGAATCCAGGACGTAGTAGCGATAGGCATGCTCATCGAGTTCCTGCGCCAGCCGCGCGTGCTCCTGGCGGGCCGCGGCGGTGGCGGCAACGACCTCGGTCATGTGCTCAACCTAGCGAGCACCAGTGTCATCCCTCGTCGAGCAGGCTCTTACCGACGTCGCGCAGGACCGCCAGGACACGGCGCACCTGATCCGGTGTGGCCCCGGCCAGCCCGCAGGGTGGCGTGGGCACGACAGCGCCCGCGAGTTCGCCCGCGGCAAATCCCAGGTCGGACCACAACCCCCGGATCGCCCGGCGGGCGGCGTCGAGCGTGCCGTCCTGGCCGGCGACGCCGAGCCAGAGGCTCAGGCCGGCGTCGACCGCCTCGCCCAGCGCGTCATAGTCGCTTCGCTGCAGCCGCGACGCGTCGACGGACAGCGCGTCGGCGCCCGCCGATCGAAGCAGGCCGAGGGGGACGTCGTCCGCGCAGCAATGGACGACGCGTCCGCCCTCCGGCAGCACGGACAGCACGTCGCCCAACGACTGCTCGACCACCGAGGCGTCGACCGCACGCACGGTTCCGTAGCCCGACGGAGTGGGCACCCGCCCGCCGAGGACAGCAGGCAAGGACGGTTCGTCGAGCTGCACGACCAGGCGCGCGCCCGGCACCCGCCCCGACACGTCGGCCAGGTGCAGGCGCAGGCCCTCGGCCAGCGAGGCGGCGAGGTCGCGCACCGCCCCGCGGTCGGTGACGATCTTGTGCCCGCTGGCCAGTTCGAGACTCGCCGCCAGGGTCCACGGCCCGACGGCCTGCAGCTTGAGCGCACCGGCGTACCCGGCCGCCTGCCCCTCGAGCGCATCGAGGTCGCGGGCCAGGAGGTCCCGCGCTCGTCGCAGGTCGCGACCGGGGTGGGCCGCGATGCGCCAACCGGACGGAACGAGCTCGACCGGCAGGTCGACGAGAAGCGCGGCGCCGCGTCCGACCATGTCCGCGCCGGGTCCGCGGTCGGGCAGCTCGGGCAGGTGGGGCAGGTCGGGCAGCTCGCCGAAGACGAGCGCGGCGGCGTCCACCGGGTCCAGGCCGGGCAGCGATCCGACGCCGGTGACCGCACCGGCCGGCCAGGGACGGCTCACGCCGGCACGTCGGCCAGGCGACGGGCCGCGGTGATCGTCGCCGACCCGATGACCTCGTCGCCGTCGTACATCACCAGCGCCTGTCCGGCGGCAACGCCGGTCTGCGGGCGCCCGAGCGCCGCCGTCACCGTGTCGCCCTCGACGGTCACCGTCGCGGGGCTCGTCGTGCCGTGGGCCCGCAGCTGGACCGCGCAGGGGAACGACGCCGCGGGCAATGCGCCGGAGGTCCACACGACCCGCTCAGCTCTCACGACCTCCGCGTCGAGCAGCTCTCGCGGTCCGACCACCACGGTGTTGTCGACGGGTCGGATCGATAGGACGTAGCGGGGCTGCCCGTCCGGACCCGACCGCTGCAGGTTGAGCCCGCGGCGCTGGCCAACAGTGAAGCCGAACGAGCCGTGGTGGGTACCCACCACGGATCCGCTCTCCGCATCGACGATCGGGCCGTCCTGGGCGCCGAGGGCGCGGCCGAGGAAGCCACGCGTGTCACCGTCGGCGATGAAGCAGATGTCGTGCGAGTCGGGCTTGTCGGCGACCCCGAGTCCAAGCGCGGCCGCCTCGGCGCGGACCTCGGCCTTCGTCGAATTGCCGAGCGGGAAGATCGCGTGGGCGAGTTGGTATGAGGTGCAGACGGCCAGCACGTACGACTGGTCCTTGGCCGCATCCACCGATCGCATGAGGCGACCGTCGACCAGCCGGGCATGGTGGCCCGTGACGACCGCGTCAAAGCCCAAGGCGAGAGCGCGGTCGAGCACGGCCGAGAACTTGATCTTCTCGTTGCACCGCAGGCAGGGGTTGGGCGTGCGGCCGGCCGCGTACTCGCTGACGAAGTCGTCGATGACGTCCGCGCGGAAGCGCTCGGCGAGGTCCCAGATGTAGAACGGGATGCCCAGGACGTCGGCGGCGCGGCGCGCGTCGTGCGAGTCCTCGATCGTGCAGCAGCCGCGGGCTCCGTGGCGTAACGTCGCCGGCGCGGCCGACAGGGCGAGGTGCACACCGGTCACGTCGTGCCCCGCGTCGACCGCACGGGCGGCCGCCACCGCGGAGTCGACCCCGCCGCTCATCGCGGCGAGAACGCGCAGGCCGGTGGTCGTCGACCGCGGCTTCGTCACGACGCCACCGACGTGAGGCCGGCCCGGCGGGCCCGCTCAACGGCCGGGACGATGGCCTCGACCGCAGCGGCGACGTCGGCCGGCGTCGAGTCGTGACCGAGCGAGAAGCGCAGCGAACCCCTGGCCTCGGCCGGGCTGGCCCCCAGCGCGGTGAGCACGTGCGACGGCTGCGCCACGCCGGCTGAGCAGGCCGAACCGGTTGAGCACTCGATGCCGCGCGCGTCGAGCAGCATCAGCAGGGCGTCGCCTTCGCAGCCGGCGAAGGTGAAGTTCGCGATGCCAGGCAGGCGCCACGACGGGTGGCCGTTCACCCGCGCGTCGGGGACGCCGGCGAGCACGCCGGCGACGAGCTCGTCGCGCAGCGCCGAGACCCGCGCCGCGACCTCGTCCCGGCGCTGTACCGCGAGCGTCGTGGCCACCGCGAGCCCGACGGCGCCGGGAACGTCGAGCGTGCCCGAGCGGACCTCTCGCTCCTGCCCACCGCCGTGCTGGAGCGGCACGCACTCGACGTCGCGGCGCAGCAGCAGTGCGCCCGCGCCAGGCGGCCCGCCGAGCTTGTGCCCGGTCAGGGTGAGCGCGTCGAGGCCGGACGTGCCGAAGTCGACCGCGACCGCTCCGACGGCCTGCACGGCATCACTGTGGATGGGCAGCTCGTACTCGTGCGCGACGCGGGCGAGCTCGGTGATGGGCTGGACCGTGCCAATCTCGTTGTTCGCCCACATGACCGTCACCAGGGCGACATCGCCCGGGTCGCTCTCGATCGCGGCGCGCAGCACGGACGGGGCGACGACGCCGTACGAGTCGACCGGCAACCAGGTGATCTCGGCGGCTTCGTGCGTAACGAGCCACTCGACCGCGTCCATGACGGCGTGATGCTCGATCGAGCTCGCGATGATGCGGCGCCGCCGCGGATCCGCAGCGCGGCGGGCCCAGTAGACGCCCTTGACCGCGAGGTTGTCGGACTCCGTGCCACCGGCGGTGAAGATGACCTCCGAGGGCCGGGCCCCCAACGCCGCGGCGAGCTCTTCGCGGGACTCCTCCACGCGCCGGCGGGCGTCGCGGCCCGAGCCGTGCAGCGACGAAGGGTTGCCGACTGCACCCAGCGCCTCGGAGACGGCCGCGATCGCCTCGGGCAGCATGGGGGTCGTGGCTGCGTGGTCCAAGTAGGGCATCGTCGCTGAGTTTACGGCGAGCCGCGCAACCGCTGGCGCGGCGCTCCGCTGGCTATCACGCCGGACGGGCCCGGCCCGCGATGCAGACCCCCACCAGCGCCAGGGCACCCATCGCGGCGTCCAAGACGACGAACCCGGTCGTGGCCCCGATCGAGCCGCGGGCCGCAGCGGCAACGAGGACGCCGGCGATGCCGGTCGTCAGCGCGCTGGCGGTGGCATCGGACAGTTGCAGCGCCGCGGAATCGGCCCCCCGATCGGCATCGGTCGTGTACTTGAGCATGAGGACGCTGACACTCGACATCGTGAGCCCAGCCCCCAGCCCGGCGAACATCCACGACGGGTAGGCGAGCCCGCCCGGCACATCGGGCAGGGCGGTGAGCGCCATCCCCACGGCCGCGATGCTCAGCAACGCGAACCCCGCGCGGATGAGCCGGATCCGGACCCCTGGCCCAGCGCTGTCGTCCGCCCGGCCCTGCCACCAGGAACCCGCGGCCCAGCTGAAGCCGGCGCAGGTGAGCGGCAGCCCGGCGGCGGTCGGGCTGAACCCGTGCTGGATCGACAGCGACAACGGCACGGTCGCCTCGATGCCGAAGAACGCCCCGCCGAGCAGTCCGCGCATCGCGATCGGGGCCGAGACGCCGGGACGGACGCGCAGCGTCCCGGCCGGCAGCAGGGCGCGCAAGCCCCAACCCAGCGCGACGAGCCCGGCGACCGCGATCACGGCCGACGCGGCGGACGGGTGCTGGCCGGCCTGCTCGAGCCCGGCCACCCCAACCGCGACACCCAGCGCCCGGACCAAGCGGGACGGGTTGGCGAGCGGTTTCGCGGCACCGGCCGGGCGCAGCGAACGAATCACCGGGATCAGCAGCAGCCCCCCACCCGCGGCGAAGGGGAGCAAGCCCAGGAACACCCAGCGCCAGCTCGCGTGCTCGGCGAGAACGCCGGCGACCGCCGGTCCGATCAGCGAAGGCACCACCCACGCCGAGGACGTCGCGGCGAACACCCGGGGCCGCAGCTGTTCCGGGTACGCCTCGCCGATCACGACGTAGATCGCGGTGATCATCAGCCCGCTACCCAGACCCTGGACGACCCGGCCCGCGACGAACTGCTCCATCGTGGTGGCGGTACCGGACAGGGCGAGGCCGCCGACGAAGCACCCCAGGCCGGCGATCAAAGACGGTCGCGGACCCCGGCTGTCGCTGAGCTGGCCAGAGGCCACCATCCCGACGACGTTGGCGACGAGGAAGCCGGTGAACGCCCAGCCGAAGGAGCCCAGGCCGTGCAGTTCGCGGGCGGCCGTCGGCAGCGCGGCCGACACCGCCATGGCCTCGAAGGCAATCAGCGTGATCAGGATGAGCAGCCCGACGCTCGTCGGCCGCAGCACACTCCCGAAGATCGACTGCGGAGCCGGCTCCGTCCGGTCCTCGACTGTCACGCGTACATCATCCGCCGCGGGCCAATCCCGTTCCTCGCGCCAGCGCTCATCGCGTTTGCGGGTCGCCGATCGAGAACGGGCCGCCGACCTTGCGGTCGACGGCCCGGCTGGGCGGAGCAAGTCAGCCCTTGCGCTTGGTGATCTCGTCCGTCAATTGGGGCGCGACCTGGAAGAGGTCACCCACGACGCCGAAGTCGGCGAGCTCGAAGATCGGGGCCTCGGGGTCCTTGTTGATGGCCACGATGGTCTTCGACGTCTGCATCCCGGCGCGGTGCTGGATGGCACCGGAGATGCCGACGGCGACGTAGAGCTGGGGCGACACCGTCACTCCGGTCTGGCCGACCTGCATCGTGTGCGGGACCCAGCCGGCATCGACCACCGCCCGCGAGGCGCCGACCGCCGCTCCGAGCGAATCGGCCAGCTTCTCGATGACGGCGAAGTTCTCGGCATTGCCGACGCCGCGTCCCCCTGAAACGACGACCGACGCGTCGGACAGCTGCGGGCGCGAGCCCTTCTCTTCCACGACCGAGTCGAGGATCTTGGCGCCCTTGGCGGCGTCGGAGATCGTCACCGCGACCGAGACCTCGTCGGCGGCCGCGGGCGACGGCTGCGGCGCGAACGAGTTCGGCCGGACCGTGATCACCGGGATGCCCTTGCTGACCTTGGCGGTGACGGTGACGCTCGCGCCAAAGATCTGCTGACTGACATTGCCGTCGCTGTCGAAGCCGACGGCGTCGTAGAGCACGCCGGACCCGAGCTTGAGCGCGAGCCGGGCGGCA
>DATAQD010000219.1:0-15830 GCA_036264855.1 Jatrophihabitans sp.
CGGGGCATGTTCCTGGGCCAGGACGGCGTCGCCCGGGCCGCGGACCTGCGCGGCGAGCTCGACAAGCGCCGGCAGCTGAGTCGCATCCGTCGTCAGGACCAGACGGTGCCCGGCCGGCGTCTTGCGCAACAGGTCGCGGACGTCGGCGTCGTCCGGCGCGAGGACCAGCGGCCCTCGGGACGCGGCCGCGGCTGCGGCCGCGAGCCGGGCCGGCAGGCCGGCCGTCTCCATGTCCGTCGCGCGGTCGGCGAGTGCGGCCAGGACGGACCGGCCGGGGAGGTCCTCGGTGGCGACGACGAGGATCCGGCGGGCGGCGGCGCCGGGGCGGGACCCGGCCGTCCAGCCCGCGACCAGTCGGCGCGCGGCGGCGTCCTCGGCGTGGACGACATCGGCCACGGCCAGCTCGGCGGCGAGGCGGGCGTCGGCCGATCGCGCCCCGTCCGCCGCATAGAGCACGACCGTGTCCGTGGCGGACGGCGTCGGCTCGATCAGGACCGCGACGGTGGTGTCCGGCACCCGCAGCGCCGTGACGAGCGAGCGTGGCAGTTCCGAGGCGGCGACGTCGGCGTGCGTGGCGAGCGTGCCCGGCAGGCGCAACGGACTTCGGCGGATCACGGCCGGGCCGGCCGGGTCCCAGGCCGAGTTGGCGAGTGCGTGCAGTTCGAACGACTCGGAACCCGCCGTGATCTCGATCCGAACCGGCCCAGCCAGCGGGGCCCGGGGCTCGGGGCGGGCGGCCACCGCGATGACGCAGGTGGCGCGCTCGGTGACCTCGTCGTCCACCGAGAGCTCGAGCGTCTTCCCGTGCGTCGCTCGGATGCGGTCGTGACCGCGCCCGACGAATCGCACGCCCACACCCTATGGTGGCCGGGTGCGGCAGGTCGTCGGTAAGGCAACGCGGGACCTGACCGAGGCGGACTTCGCGCAGCTCCGCGATCAGTACGACGGGCTGGTGCTCGACATCGGCACCGGAGACGGCAAGCACGTGCTCGCCACCGCCCGGCGGCGGCCGCACGCGCTCGTGGTCGGTCTCGACGCCGGGCCGGACGCCATGCGCAAGGTCGCCGCCCGCGCCGCGGCGAGGCCGGCCAAGGGCGGTCTGCCTAACGCGCTGTTCGTGTGGGCCGCCGTCGAGCAGCTGCCGGTCGCGCTGGCCGGCGTCACCGAGGTTCACGTGCTGATGCCGTGGGGCAGCCTGCTGCGCGCGATCATCGAGCCGGACGAGCCGGTGTTGCGCAGCATTGCCGCGGCCTGCGCGCCGGGCGCGCAATTTCTGATCACGCTCAACCTGCACGCCTGGCGTCCGGCGGTGCCTGAGGTGGGTGCGACGGTCGAGCCGACCCCGGTGTCGGCAACCGCTGCGTTGGCCGCGGCCTACGGCCGGGCCGGGTGGGTGCTCGAATCGGCCGCCTACCTGGACGACGCGCAGATCGCCGAGCTCGGGACGTCCTGGACGAAGCGGCTGGGCTCCTCGCGCGACTCGCTGGCCGTCCTCGGCTTGCGCGGCACGATCGGCTGAGCGCTCAGCTGGGGTACTGCTTGCAGTACTCGTAGAGCGCCATCGACGTCGCGGTCGCCACGTTGTAGCTGTACGGCAGCCCCCATACCGGGATCTCGACGCAGTCGTCCATCAGCTCGAGTTCCGCAGCCGTCAGCCCGGTGCGTTCGTTGCCGATCACCAGCGCGACCCGGCGCGGAAACGCGTAGCCGTGCAGGTCGGACGAGTTCGTCGTCTGCTCCAGGCCGACGAGCCGGAAGCCGTCGCGCCGCAATGTCCTGAGCACCGGCGGCAGCGAGTTGCGGACCTCGAGTTGGACGCTGTCGGCGCCGTCGCGGGCGATCGTGCGATCGAGCCGCGCGTTCCCGCACACGATCATCCGCTCGATGCCGCAGCAGCCGGCCGTCCGGGCGATTGTCGAGAGGTTGACGTTGCTGCGCATCGGCGCGCAGGCGACGACGATCTCGCGCGGTCGCGCCAGCGGGGCGGGCGGGCGATGACGGACCTGCTCGAACACGCGGGTCAGCCGCCGGACTCGTTGAGCGTCTGCCAGGCGGCCCGCGCCGCCGGCGACCACCGCGCGTGCTGACGGGCGAACAGCTTCGCCGCTGCCAGGCCCGTCCACGGCGTCGGCAGCAGCTCGTCGGGCAGGACCGGATCGATCCACGGAAAGCGCCGCCATGCGTGCACGAGGTCGACGGTCGCGGTCAGCGCATCGCGGGGCGGGCCGCCCCGGAACCGCGCCACGAACTCTTCGTATCGCTGCTCGATGGCGTCGAGATCCCAGGCCTGGCGCACCATGGCCTGCAGCTCGCCCCGGCCGCTGCGCTCGGCCACGAAGACCTGCGCCTCCTGCAGGACGCCGGCCTGGTCGAGGACCTGCTCGACCTCGTCGCCGCGCTCGGCGTGAGGGCTCACCCAGACGCCGGGCGCCGGGCTACCCAGGCCCGCCCAGGCGAGTCGGGTGCGCAGCAGATGCCGCGTCGGCCGCTCACTCTCCGGCGCGCGGGCCAGGACGATCAGCCACCGCCCGTCCCAGGCCGTCGCCGTCCCGGTGAACCCGTAGATGCGCTCGGTGCCGTCGACGAGCAGACGCTCTGCCGCCGGGGTCAACCGCCAGAGTGTCCGGCGGCCGATGCGCTCGGACGCCAACCACCCGTCGGCCGCGGTGCGCATCAGCGCCTGCCGACAGGCCTTCTCCTCCACCCCGAGCCGGCCGAGAACGTCGATGAACGCCGACGTCCAGGCGGTCTCGCCGGCCGGCAAGACGAACTCACCCAGCACCGTGAACAGCAGGCCGCGCGCGCTCTCGGACCCGGCGGCGTGCCGTCGGGACATCGTCGGGGCGGGTCCCCCGGCGGTGCGCTGCGTGACCGTCATGCGCTCATTGTCGCCGATCCCCAACACGCTACTAACCCTTGACGTAATGAAACGCCGATGTAGCATTATTGAGCATGACGGACGAGGACAGCCCCCGTGTCGACTTCCGGGTGGACCCCACGGCCCACCGACACTGGCGGGTGGATGTCGACGGCCCGGTGGCGACCCTGACCATGGACGTCGACGAGCAGGCCGGCGTCGTCGCCGGCTACGAGCTAAAGCTGAACTCCTACGACCTCGGCGTCGACATCGAGCTCTATGACGCCGTGCAGCGGCTGCGCTTCGAGCACCCTGAGGTACGGGCGGTCGTCGTCACCAGCGGCAAGGACAAGATCTTCTGCGCGGGTGCGAACATCCGCATGCTGGCCGCGTCGCCGCATGCGTGGAAGGTGAACTTCTGCAAGTTCACCAACGAGACCCGCAACGGCATCGAGGACGCCACGGCGCACTCGGGCCAGACCTATCTCGCGGCCATGAACGGCACGGCGTCCGGCGGCGGCTACGAGCTCGCGCTCGCGTGCGAACACCTCATGCTCGTCGACGACCGATCGTCGAGCGTGTCGCTGCCCGAGCTGCCGCTGCTCGGCGTCCTGCCCGGCACCGGCGGCCTCACCCGCCTCGTCGACAAGCGCTTCGTGCGCCGCGACCGCGCCGACTACTTCGCCACCAAGGCCGAGGGCGTCGGTGGGAAGAAGGCGGTCCAGTGGCGGCTCGTCGACGAGGTCGTGCCGAGGCAGAGGTGGGACGAGACGGTGGCCGCGCGCGCCGCGGAACTGGCGGCGAAATCCACCCGCCCGGCGGACGCGAGCGGCATCGAACTCACCCCGCTGGCCAAGGAGCGCACCGACGCCTCCATCCGTTATCACCACGTCCACGCCCAGCTGGATCGCGCCGCTCGCACGGCCGAGATCACGGTCAGCGGCCCCGATGCCGATGCGCCGAGCACGGCGGACGCCGTGTACGAACAGGGCGACCGGTTCTGGACGCTCGCCGTCGCCCGCGAACTCGACGACCTCATCCTCGACCTGCGCACGAACGAACTCGACCTCGGAACGTGGGTGCTGCGGACGCGGGGCGACGCGGCCCGCGTCCTGGCCCACGACAACCTGCTGCTCGCCCACCGCGACGATTGGCTGGTCAACGAGATCGTCCACTACCTCAAGCGAACCCTGAAGCGACTCGACGTCACCAGCCGCAGCCTCATCGCGCTGATCGAGCCGGGGTCCTGCTTCGCCGGTTCGCTGTTCGAGCTCGCGCTCGCGGCCGACCGCTCATTCCAGCTGCTCGGCGTGTTCGAAGACGTTGACCCCGACGCCGAGCCGGCCGCGATCACCGTCGGTGACATGAACGTGGGAGCGCTGCCCATGGGCAATGGGCTGAGCCGGTTGCAGGCACGCTTCCTCGGCGACGAGGACGGGTTGAAGGCGGTCGAGGAGCGCCGCGGCGATGGGTTGCTGGCCGAGGACGCCGAGGCGCTCGGCCTCGTCACCTTCGCCCCGGACGACATCGACTGGGACGAAGAGGTCCGCATCTCGGTCGAGGAGCGGGCCAGCTTCAGTCCGGATGCGCTGACCGGCATGGAGGCGAACTATCGCTTCGCCGGCCCGGAAACGATGGAGACGAAGATCTTCGGTCGGTTGGCCGCCTGGCAGAACTGGATCTTCTACCGCCCGAACGCGTCCGGCCCGGACGGCGCGCTGCGCCGGTTCGGCACGGGCCAGCGCGCCGAGTTCGACCGAAGGCGAGTCTGACGTGCCCCCCGTCCGCCCCGTCCCCCCCGTCCACCCCGCGCTTTGCACCTTTCAAGTGCCCATTCGAGCCCGATTTGGGGAGCTGAAAGGTGCAAAGCCGTGACGGCCACCGCGGATTACAGCGAGAAGATCCCGAACAACGTCGATCTGCATGAGGATCGCCGGCTGCAGCGCGCCCTCGAGTCGTGGCAGCCGAACTTCCTGAACTGGTGGGAGTCGATGGGCCCGACGTTGCCCACCGAGGACGTCTACCTGCGCACCGCGGTCAACGTCGGACGCGCGGGCTGGGCCCACTTCGGCCACGTCGCGATGAGGGACTACCGGTGGGGCATCTTCCTAGCCGAGCGCGACCTCGACCGGCGCGTCGGCTTCGGCGAGCACCGGGGCGAACCGGCGTGGCAGAAGGTGCCCGGCGAGTACCGGGCCGACCTGCAGCGGCTGATCGTCATCCAGGGCGACACCGAGCCGGCGAGCGTGGAGCAGCAGCGCAACCTCGGCGCCACCGCGCCCAGCCTCTACGACCTGCGCAACCTGTTCCAGGTCAACGTCGAGGAGGGCCGTCACCTGTGGGCGATGGTCTATCTGCTGCACGCCTACTTCGGTCGCGAGGGCCGCGAAGAGGCCGAGGAGCTGCTGCACCGCAACTCCGGCAGCGCCGACGCGCCCCGCATCCTCGGTGCCTTCAACGAAGAGACACCGGACTGGCTCAGCTTCTTCATGTTCACCTACTTCACCGACCGCGACGGCAAGTTCCAGCTCGGCACCTTGAAGGAATCGGCGTTCGACCCGCTCAGCCGCACCTGCGAGTTCATGCTCAAAGAGGAGGCCCACCACATGATGGTGGGCACCACCGGCATCGACCGCGTCGTCGAACGGACCGCGCAGCTCATGGTCGAACACGAGACGGACGAGATCGCGGCGTATGGGGCCATCCCGCTTGACGTGATCCAGAAGTACCTCAACTTCCACTACTCCGTGTCGCTCGACCTGTTCGGCGGTGAGACCTCGACCAACGTCGCGAACTACTACACCGCCGGGCTCAAGGGACGCTGGATGGAGGACCGCCGCAAGGACGACCACCGGCTGACCGACGATGCGATCAACGTCGACGCGCTGGTGGACGGCGCGATCGGGCTGATCGAGGTCTCGACGCTCGTCGGCCTGAACACCGACCTGCGCCGCGAGTACATCTCCGACTGCCTGGGCGGGGTCAAGCGTTGGAACAAGATCCTCGACGAGGCCGGCCTGCCGCAGCGGCTCAAGCTCCCGCACGTCGCGTTCAACCGCAAGGTGGGTGCGTTCGCCGACATCGAGGCCACCCCGGACGGTCAGCTGCTCACCGCCGGCGAGTGGGCCGAGCAGCAGGGCCGCTACCTACCGACCGAGGTCGACAAGACCTACGTCCGATCGCTGATGCATCCCGTGTACGAACGCGGGAAAATCGCGTCGTGGATCGCACCCCCGCGCAACGGCATCAACGGCCAGCCGTTCGACTACGACTACGTCCACCTGCCCTAGCGTCATGACCGCCTTCAACGCGTGCGAGTACCTGCTCGATCGGCAGGTCACGGGCGGTATGGGTGATCGTCTGGCGTTGACCGGGGCAGGCGGCGACTACACCTACGCCCAACTGCGCGATCGCGTCGTGCGCACCGCGGCGGGCCTGCGGGCGCTCGGGCTGCAGCCCGAGCAACGGCTGCTGATGCTCATGGCCGACTCGCCGGAGTTCGTGGTCGTCTACCTCGCCGCCATGCGGATGGGTGCGATTCCCGTCCCGGTGTCGACCATGACCCGCGCCGAGGGACTCGCCGAGTTGCTGCGCGATTCCCGCGCCCGGGTCCTCGCCGTCACCCGCGAGTTTGGTGCGCTGGCCTCGGAGGCGTTGGCCACCGCACCCGAAGTGGTCACCGTGCTCGCCGGCCCGGGCACCATGGTCGACACCACGCTCCCGGCCCACGACCTGGACGCCCTGGCCGCGAGCGACGACGGCGACGGCGACGGCGGCTACGCCACCACGGCCGATTCGCCCGCGTTCTGGCTCTACACGTCCGGCACGACCGGGCTGCCCAAGGCGGCGATGCACCGGCACGGTTCGATCCAGTACACCTGCGAGACGTACGGGACGCAGGTCCTGGCCATCACCGCCGAGGACCGCTGCCTTTCGGCGGCGAAGGCGTTCTTCGCCTACGGGCTCGGCAACTCGCTGCTGTTCCCGTTGTCGGTCGGCGCCGCCGCCGTCCTCGAGCCCGCGCCGTCCCGGCCCGACCTGCTCGTGGAGCGCGTTCAGAAGTACGGCGCGACCCTGTTCTTCGCCGGCCCGACCTTCTTCGCGAACATGCTCCGCGCCGAGTTGCCCGCTGACGCGCTGGCCGGGGTCCGGCTGGCCGTTTCGGCCGGCGAGGCGCTGCCCGCCGCGCTCTACCAGCGGTGGACGGCGCGGTTCGGCGTCGACATCATCGACGGAATCGGCATGACCGAGATGCTGCACATCTTCCTGTCCAACCGCGCCGGCCAGGTCCGGCCCGGCACCACCGGCGTCGCCGTCCCCGGCTACGACCTGCGCGTCCTCGGCGAGGACGGGCGCGAGGTGGAGCGCGGTACGCCGGGCACGCTGTTCGTGCGCGGTGCGTCCACCGCGACCGGCTACTGGTCGCGCTACGACGCGTCCCGTCAGGTCTTCCAGGGCGAGTGGCTGCGAACCGGCGACACCTACGTCCAGGACGCCGACGGCTACTACACCTGCCTCGGCCGCACCGGTGACATGCTCAAGGCCAGCGGAATCTGGGTGAGCCCGGCCGAGGTCGAGGCCCGCTTGCTCGCGCACGAGGCGGTCGCGCAGGCCGTGGTCGTCGCCGCGTACGACGGCGACGGGTTGGAGAAGCCCGTCGCCTATGTCGTGCTGCGGGCCGGCCAGACCGTCAGCGAAGACGACCTCGTCGCGTTCTGCCGGGACGGATTGCCGTCATTCAAGCGACCCCGGCGGGTCGTGTTCGTCGACGCCTACCCCACGACGGCCACGGGCAAGATCCGGCGCGTGGAACTGCGGGCCCTGGCCGCCACCGTGCTCACCGGAGGCCCCGATGCCTGAGCGCAACACGGCGGGCCGGGGAAGACTTCTGAATCCGGGTGCGTTGTTGTCGATGCCGGTGCGTTGCCGGATGTCAGGAGGACGGGATGACGCTCACGCAGATCGTCGACCGCGCCCGCCTGCGGCGGGGTCCTTGTCGCCGTGGTGGCCACGTCTGGACCGAGATGGCAACACCGGTGGCGTGCATGCACTGTGGCCGGGTGCGGCGGTCCGACTACACCCGCTGATCGGGCGCGACTAGATGCTCGACGGCCGCCCGCTGATCGACGTCCACCTGCACCCCGCCCGCCTCGACGGACTGAAGCTGCCCTGGGACACGTGGGTCCAGGGCTTCGACTCACCCGCGTTGCGCGATCTCTATGACGGTGACGCCGTGCGCCCGGCTGCGTTCGCCGAGTTGCTCGAGGCCGAGGGCGTCGACGTCGCCGTCGTCCTTTCCGAGTACAGCCCGAAGGTCACCGGAACCCAGGCCGCCGAGGACATGGCCACGCTCGCCGCGCACGCCCCGGCCCGCGTCAAGTTCGCGGCCAACATCAACCCGCACCTGCATCACCCGGTGGACGAGGAGCTCGCTCGTCAGCTCGACCTTGGCGCGATCGCGCTCAAGGTGCATCCCGTGCACGGCGGCTTCGCCGTGAACGATCGGGCGCTCTATCCCGCCTACGCGATCTGCCAGGACCGTGGTCTGCCGGTCATCGTGCATTGCGGCACGTCGACGTTTCCCGGGGCCCGGAACCAGTACGGCGACCCGGTCCTGCTCGACGACGTCCTGCGCGACTTCCGGGCCCTCGACATCGTCCTCGCGCACGGCGGACGCGGCTGGTGGTACGACGCGGCCGCGTTCCTGACGCTGGCCAACCCGCGCGTGTGGATCGAGTTGTCCGGCCTGCCGCCGTCGCGCCTGCCCACCTACTACCAGCGGCACAACTGGGCTCGGCTCACCCGCAAGATGATCTTCGGGACCGACTGGCCCGGCATCCCGGGGATCGCGGCGAACGCCCGGGTGGTGGCCGAGCTGTGCCCAGACGACGAAACGGCCCGGCTCGTCCTCGCCGGCAACGCCGCGCAGGTGTACAACCTGACCCTGCCCCGCTGACGCGGGTAGCGTTCGGCGACGTGGTCACGGGCGAGATGGTGTCCGAGCCGGGGCTGGTCCTGCGCTCGGCCCAGGGCCGCGGCGTGCTGGCGGCGACGATCCTGGGCAGCGGGATGGCCTCTCTCGACGGCACCGTCGTGAACGTGGCGCTGCCGCGGATCGGAAGCGACCTGGGCGCCGGACTGACTGCGCTGCAATGGACCGTCAACTCCTACACGCTGACGCTCGCCGGCCTGCTGCTGCTCGGCGGCTCGCTGGGCGACCGGCTCGGCCGCCGGCGGATCTTCGTCCTGGGCGTCATGTGGTTCACCGTCGCGTCGGTCGGCTGCACGCTCGCGCCGACCGCGGGGGTGCTGATCGGCATGCGTGCCCTGCAGGGTGTGGGCGCGGCCCTGCTCACGCCGGGTTCGCTGGCGATCCTCGAGGCGGTGTTTCGCAAGCAGGACCGGGCAGCGGCCGTCGGGTCGTGGTCGGGACTCGGCGGGATCGCGACCGCGATCGGGCCGGTGTTGGGCGGTGTCCTCGTCGGCATCGCGCCGTGGGGCTGGCGGCTGGTTTTCCTGCTCAACGTGCCCATCGCGGCCGGGGTGATTGCACTGTCGGCCCGCTACGTGCCCGAGACCCGCGACGACCAGGCGGCCGGACCGCTGGACGTGGCCGGGGCGGTGCTCGCGGCGCTCGGGCTGGGCTTCGCGGTGTACGCGCTGACCGAAGGCCCGCAGTCCGGGTGGTCGCCCGCGATGATCACCTGTCTCGTGCTCGGCGTTGCCCTGCTGGCGGGGTTCCTCGTGGTCGAGGCCCGCAGCAGCCAC
Source organism: Jatrophihabitans sp. (assembly GCA_036264855.1). Lineage (GTDB taxonomy): Bacteria > Actinomycetota > Actinomycetes > Mycobacteriales > Jatrophihabitantaceae > Jatrophihabitans. Next base: position 9,626 of record DATAQD010000219.1, read on the forward strand.
GCGATGATGCCGTTGTCGCTGTTCCGCTCGCGCACGTTCTCGGCCGCGAACCTCGTGACGCTGGTCGTGTACGCGGCGCTGTCCGGCGCGCTGTTCCTGATCCCGGTGCAGCTGCAGCGGGTGTCCGGCTTCACGCCGATCGCGGCCGGCAGCGCGCTGCTTCCGGTGACGTTCGTGATGCTCCTGCTCTCGGCCCGGATGGGTCGCCTGGCGCAGCGGATCGGACCGCGCTGGCCCATGACGGTCGGCCCGATCGTGGCCGGGGCCGGGCTGGCGCTGCTCGTCCGCGTCGGCGCCCACGCGTCCTACCTCGTTGACGTGCTGCCCGCGGTCGTCGTCTTCGGCCTCGGCCTGTCGGCGACGGTTGCCCCGCTGACGGCCACGGTGCTCGCCGCCGCGCCGGCCCGTCAGGTCGGGGTGGCGTCCGCGGTCAACAACGACGTCGCCCGCGCGGCCGGCCTGCTCGCCGTCGCCGTACTCCCGGGCCTGGCCGGCATCACGCCGAGCGCGTACGACACGCCCGCCCTGCTGTCGACCGGGTTCCACCACGCCGTCCTCATTGCGGCGGCGCTGTGCGCGCTCGGGGGCGTGCTGTCGGCGATCCTGATCAGCGACCAGCTGGGCGAGCCCGACGCCGGGCGGCAGGTGGACCCCACGGCGCTGTGCACCCGATGCCCGATCAGCGTCCCCAACGCCCGCACCTGACTTTCGCCGCGCTCGCCCGGCGCCTCCCTCGGCCGCGGAGCCCCGGGGTCGAGGCCGCCCCGTCCCGCGCGATGCCCGGCTGCGGGCCGCCGCGGACGACGCGGCGCTCACGCCGCTACCTGCCCAATGGCCCACCCGGGCGGACGGCGCTGCCCTAAGGGGCAGAAGGGCCGCCGAGACCACACAATTCTGTGATGATCGAAACCCCCTCAATCCGACCGTCGCGACGCGGTCATTAGAAACGGATGGGCACATGGCAGACATCCTCCTGGACGCGCACGGATCGTGGGATCCGTCGTCCAAGCCGGCGTACGCACTCGTTCCGCGGGACAGCCGCCTGCTGTACTTCAGCGAGAACCTCAAGCTGTTCCTCGACTCCGACAAGGCTCGGGAGGCCCTGCTCACAGCCGAGCCGAATCAGGTGGTCGAGGGCTTCAAGTGGGCGCAGAACTACACCGTGTCGGCGGTGACCAGCGACGACTACATCACCCCAGCCGGCATGGAACGCCGGACCGTCGCCGGCAACATGCTGTTCTGCACCAGTGACAAGTGCGGTGAGAGCGGGTGGCACGACGCCGCCGTCTGCAACGGCTTGTTCGCCGACCCGGAGTACCAGAACGCGAACATCTACTTCGTCGCCTGTCGGTACGTGAACCTGGCCCAGGCCGGCAGCCCGGAGTACTACGCCGAGACCGGCGTCAACCAGCGCCAGGACGGCGTGGGCTATGACGGCTCGGCCGAGGTCTCGCACGAGCTGGCCAACTCCGGCGCCGACATGTGGATCAGTGAGGTGATCGCGCTACTGGACGCCGGCGAGGACCCCGCGGCCTGGTTGGCCGAGCACACGTCGCAGCTGACCCAAGAGCAGCGCGAGATGGTCGCCCGGCGCATCGAGGAACGGCTGCCCGGCTACATTGCCGCCCACCCCGAGCTGACTCCCTAGCCCGGGACCGAGAGCGAGAGCGCGAAGTCGTCGGCCGGATCGGTCCACCATCGGGTGGGCCGCAGGCCGGCGGCGGCGAGTTCGGCCTCGACCCCGGCGCGCCGGAATTTCGCCGAGACCTCGGTGCGCAGCTCTTCGCCGCGCTCGAATCGGACGTCGAGGTCGAGGGCCGCGATTCGCACGGTCTGGCCTTCGCGCGCGCGCAGCCGCATCTCGATCCACTCGTTCTCGGCATCCCAGAGGGCAAGGTGGTCGAACGCATCGAGGTCGAAGTTGCCGCCGAGGTCGCGGTTGACCACGGTCAGGACGTTCTTGTTGAACGCGGCGGTCACGCCTTGGGCGTCGTCGTAGGCCGCGACGAGCCGTTCCGGCGACTTGACGAGGTCGGTGCCCAGGAGGAACGCGTCGCCGGGCTCGAGGGTCGCGCGCACCGCCGTCAGGAAGGCGGCGCGCTCCCCGGGCTCGAGGTTGCCGATCGTGGAACCCAGGAACGCGAGCAGCCGGCGCGGGTGTCCCGGTAGGCGGCCGAGGTGCCGCTCGAAGTCGCCGACGACCGGAGCGACCGCGATGCCGGGGAATTCCTCGGCCACCGCTGCGCTCGCGTCCTTGAGCACGGCCGGATCGACGTCGAACGGGACGAAGCGGCGCAGCGTTCCGACGTCGCGCAGGGCCCGCAGCAGCAGCCGGGTCTTCTCCGACGTGCCGCTGCCAAGTTCGATCAGGGTCTCGGCCCGCGTCGAGGTCGCGATCTCGCCGACCCGTGCACCGAGGATCGCTCGCTCGGTCCGGGTCGGGTAGTACTCCGGCAGCCGGGTGATCTCGTCGAAGAGCTCGCTGCCCCGAGCGTCGTAGAAGTACTTCGGCGGCAGCGTCTTCGGGCTCGCCGTCAGGCCGGCCCGGACGTCCGCGGCCAGCTGGCCGGCCAGGGCGCCCGAGTCCAGGTACACATCCATGCTCAGCTCCGCTCCGCGCTTGCTGGCGCTCGCTGCGATGCTCACTAGTTCTCCAATTCGGTGACGGTGACCCGGGCCGGGGTCACCTCGATCAGGTGGTGGTCGGGGACGTCGACCCAGCGCGGGTCGTCGTCCCAGGGCTCGCTGGCGACGACCACGCCGTCCGGCTCGACCAGGTAGCTCAGCTCGTCGCCCCAGGTGACTGCGACGATCTGGGAGCCGTCGGTCATCAGCACATTTAACGAGGCGGCGGGGTCCAGCGCAGCGATCTCTCGCAGCGTGGCGACGACCCGTGCGGGGCCGCGGGCGAACACCTGCGCCGCGAGCAGCGCGGAGTCGCACACCGACTCGGCGTCTGCGCGGGCGGGCAGCACCTCGCGCGAGACCCGCCCGTTGTGCGAGAGCAGCCACCGGCCGTCGGTGAACGGGGCAGCCGCGCTCTCGTCCATCGGCATGCCGGCCGTCGCCGAACGCACCGCCGCCAGCACCGCGCCGGACAAGAGGACGGGCGCGACCGAGGCGAACGATGCGTCACCCCACAGCGGACGGGACGAGCGCCAGCGCACCGGCTCGATGCGGCCGGCGGGGTAGAAGCCGACCCCCCACCCGTCGGCGTTGAGCCGGCCGCGCTTCTGCCGCCGCGGCGCGTAGGACTGCCGCAGCAGTCCGGCCGGCGGCTCGAGCACGAGCGAGGCCACGGTTCGCGGCGCGCCGAGCCAGGCGAGGTGTCTACACAACGTCGTAGGCCAATCGGAGCCCGCAGAAGATCTGCCGGCGGATCGGAAGATCCCAGTTGCGGAACGACGGCCGGATCGAGGCGCCGCCCACCGCCCACGATCCGCCGCGCAGCACCCGGTAGTCCGCGCCGAAGAACGGCGCGCTGTACTGCGCGTAGAGCATCGGCGCGAAGCCCGGCCACGGCGCGAACGATGAGGACGTCCACTCCCAGACGTCGCCGATCAGCTGCTCGACGCCGTAGGCGGACGCGCCGGCCGGGTAGGCGCCGACCGGCGCCGGGCGCAGCGCCTCGCCCCCCAGATTGGCCAGCGCCGGTGTCACGGGCGAGCGGCCCCACGGCCAGCGCCGGCGCCGGCCCAGGGCCGGGTCCCACACGCAGGCCTTCTCCCACTCCTGCTCGGTGGGCAGGCGGGCGCCCGCCCAGGCGGCGTAGGCCTCGGCTTCGAAGAAGCAGACGTGCTGGACCGGTTCGTCGGGCGGGATGTCCTCGACGAGCCCGAAGCGCCGCCGCGACCCGTCGGCCGCCCAGAACAGCGGGCGCTCGAGCCCGGCCGCGAGCCGGTGGTCCCAGCCGCGCGGCGACCACCATGCCGGCTCGTCGTAGCCGCCCGCGGCCATGAACGCCTGCCACTCCGCGTTGGTGACCGGTACCCGGCCGATCCGGAACGACGGCAGGTCGACGACATGCGCGGGCCGTTCGTTGTCGAGCGACCACGGCTCGTCGCCGGCGTCGACGCCGAGGACGAACGCGCCGCCCGGCACCAGCACCGCGTCGTGCGCTCCCGGCCGCCCCGGTGGCAACGGCGAGCCGCCACCGAGGATCGGAACACCGGCGCGCAACTGGTGGGTCGCGAGCATCGTCTCGACGTGCTGCTGCTCGTGCTGCTCGACCATGCCGTACGGGAACAGGCCGTCCTCGTCGACCTGGTCCAGCCCGTCGAGTACTCGGCCGCGGACGTCGCCGATGAAGCCGCGCGCCTCGCCCGGGGTCAGCAGCGGGAGGGCGACCCGGGCCGCGCGGGGGTGTTCGAACGCGTCGTAGAGCCTCTCGATCCGGGCCGGCAGGATGCCCTGCGCCGCCGCGTTACCCCCGCGCAGCAGCCAGAGATCCTCCTGCTGGCCGATGTGCGCGAGATCCCAGACCAGCGGGCTCATCAGCGGGCTGTGCTGACGGGTCAGCTCGGTGTCCTCGAAGTCGGTCAAGCGCATCGTGCGCGCCCGAGCGGCCTGCAGACCGCGAGCGGCGAGCTCACGCGGGCCATGAGCCTGCTCGGGGCCAGTCACCGCGGTCGGGCCCCTCGTCGGCTCAACCCCGCCTGGGGGCGCGGACACGTGCCGATGCGTTTCGCTGGCCTTACGCACGACCTTCCTCCTCGAGGACGCGGAGCGGGCCGTGCTCGAGCGCGCGGTCGCGGACCTCGTCGCCGGGCGTGCGGCCGCTGCGGATCAGCTCGGCGTAGGCCTCGACTTCGGCCTTCAGCTCGGGAACACACCGCTCGGCGGCAAGTTCTACGCACGCGGTGACGGCCGCCGCCAGCGTCGTATCGGCGAGCCCATCGTGTGCGGCCGCCAGCCAGGCGTCGCGCACCGGCCGGCAGATGTCCGCGGCCCGGTCGGCCGCGATGTCGTCGTCGATCAGCGTCACGGTCAGCGCAGCGAGAGCCGGCCACCACCGATCTGGCAGGGCGTCGAGGCAGCGGATCTCGATGTACCCGCGCGGACGAATGGGCGGGAACAGCGTGGTCAGGTGGTAGTCGAGATCGGCCATCGTGGGTCGGCGGCCGATCGAAGCGGCCCCGGTCAGCCAGGCCGAGAACGGCACGCGGCGGGTGACCGGCCTCGCCCGCGCGCCGTCGCGCACCAGCATCACCGGAGCCGCCAGGGCATACGACGCCCACGCCGCCGCGGGGTCGTCGCCGCCGACCGGGTCGCTGCGGCTGTGATCGATGCCGTGCCAGGTTTGCTGTCGCATCGAGTGCCATCCGGACGCGCGCCCGGCGAGGTACGGGGAGCAAGCCGACGCCGCCACCAGGACGGGGCCGAGGTCGCGGATCAGGCCGAGCCGCTCGGGCCACCGCTTCGCCGGCCCGGCGTCCAGGTTGACTTGCAGGGCGGCCGTCGCGGACATCATCGCCCGGCCCGGCCCGGCGCACCCGAGGGCGGCGAAGTGCCGCTCCATCGCGACGTACCGGCCGCTCGGGTTGATCCGCTCGACCTTCCGGGCCGGATCGGCGCCGAGCGGGGCCGCGCCGTACCCAGCGGCGGCCAGGCCGTCGCGCAGCACCTGGCGATCAGCGCGCAGCGCGGCGACGGAGGAACTGAGGTCGGGCGTCGGCGGGGTGGACAGTTCCAGCTGGCCGCCCGGTTCGACGGTGACGCTGCTGCCCGAGGGCATCGGTGGCAGCCCGGTCGCAAGAGCTTGGACGGCTTCCCAACTCGGCCGCCGGCTCGGCTCGGCCAGATCGACGAGGTGGAATTCCAGTTCGAGGCCGACTCGGCGTTCGACGGTCTCGCGCAGGGCGGCGTTGGCGATGTGCTCGCGCGCTGCTTCGAGCGGGTCGCCGGCGTGGGTGATCGGGTCGTCCAGTGGCGCCGCCACCGGAAGGTGCTGAGCGGTCATCCGCCCCCTCCAGGTCCGGACCGGTCGCATGAGGCGACCGCGGGTCGGTGCGGGGGCGGCCTGCCGCGGTGACAGCCGACCGTCCTCGATTGGTGCAACGCGTCCGGCGTGGACGCGCTTCCTCGAGTCTTGCCCACACCACCGACAACGGGAAACGCCGGCGCCGGGTGTTCAGCGAATCGTCATGAATCCGGGCCTGGATCGACACCTGGTCGGGGCATGCGTCGGGGCCGGCGGGCCCCTGCC